>DITF01000274.1 GCA_002422125.1 bacterium UBP17_UBA6191 | reverse complement strand
GCCATGTACCCCCCCGGTGCTGGATATCCTCCTGGCGGCTATCCACAGCCTCAGCCACCATATCCACAGCCACAACCACAACCCTATCCTCAGCCACAGCCTCCTGTAGGGCAGGATTATGGAAGTCTATTGGTTGAGCTTGACACCCGTCTGCAAAACATCATTAAGCTTCAGAGGGAACTGATAACCAATTATGTTCAAAGAACCAACACAAACATGACCGATTCTGACAAAGATAACTTTCGCAGGATCTTGGCTCAGATTGACGGAGAAATCCGTAATGTGAATCCAATGATTGCACAAATGGAAAATAGCCCTGTACCTCCAAACAGTGCCAANNAAAAACAATGATAGAATTATTAAAGAATTCAATCAGAGCATGAATATAGTTGGATCTGGCATGGCTGGTCCTGCCGCAGCCGGGTCTAGCCCAGGAGTTTCTGCTAACCTTGGGGCTCAACCTTGGGTTAATCCTAATGTAAGAGCCATGATTGACCAGTACCTGAGGGAAAATAAGCTGAACCGCTGGGGTTATCCTGATACCCCCGGCACAACGCAGCACACCCCTCCTGGAGCAATGGGCAAGGACCCATACCAGTTTGTCTGGGAAAATCCAGCGGTACAGACTTATGTTAACGCTAAAATGAAATAATTCAGCAGACTTTGACAACATTTGGAGCCCTGTTTACCAAAACAGGGCTTCTTTTTTTGTCCATTTCCTGATATGCTTTCCTATGTTATTGCTATGGTTTTCCTATGAATTTAGCTATCCAAATTACCCTTTTTAGAATCATCCTTGCACCCTTCTTTGTGTACTGCTTCATGAAGGGTATGGCTGGCAGCATTCAGCTCTTGTGGTTGAGCCTTTTGATTGCCACCATATCGGAGATCAGTGATGCCTTAGATGGTATTTTAGCCCGTCGTCTAAATCTTGTAACTGATATTGGTAAGGTCTTAGACCCACTTGCAGACTCTTTGGCCCGAATGAGTGCCTTTTTGGCATTCCTGGGAGCGGGCTTAGTGCCCGTATGGATGATCCTGGTTTTCTTTTACCGCGATTCTTTTGTTTCCACTCTGCGAACTGTAGCTGCCTCTCAAAATCTGATGTTAGGTGCTAGAAATAGCGGAAAAATCAAAGCGATTGTGCAGGCTGTGTGTATTTTTGGAGTTATCCTATCCTGTATGGCTCAGGCCTATACCTTGGATCTAGGCATTAACTACGCCTATGCAATTCACGGATTTATGATGATTGCAGTTTTGGTTACTGCCTATAGCCTGTGGGACTACATCTGGGGAAACCGTCAGATTTTATCCCGTATGTTCTGAAGCGCTTTAGCTTTTTTCATCCTGCTTCGTTTGGCCAACCACCATAACACTGAGTAATAAGCCAGAGGGCTTAGTATCAATGCGGCAAACAGGCAACCCCAAGCCAGTGGAATAAAAAAACCGGCACCCAATGCTACAAGTCCGTTGCTGGCTTCTGCTTTGTTAAGCACTGCTGAAAACTGCTCAAACCCTACGCCATCACGGCCCGTGATCAACAGACCAAAGCGATAACATGTGTAATACACTGGAAATGCTGTCACTGGATTAGTCCAGACAGAGGCTAAAACACAGGAAACTTTATTGACCCGAAACACCAAAGCTAAAAACAAAGCAATAACCGTCTGAATTCCAAAAAAGGGAATACAACCCACCGCAATACCAATTGCGAACCCCGAGGCCACACTTTCGGGTGTGTCTCGAATTCTAAGTAGACGGGCAAAAAAATATCTGAGGCTTCGGGAAATTGTACGCATGGTACAATTTTACTCCTGAGAGTCTATGGAATGAAAGAAAAATCCTGAAACGCCCCAGTCTACAAGCCCCTGATAAAAGCTATCCCTAAGCCTGACTGCCCTATCCTGTTTCAGTTTATCCTGGGCCGAGACAAAATTCTGGTGCGCCGTAAGCAGCATAGATTCTACCGAGTCTGGTAGTTCAATGCTGTCCATATCTCTAATAACCACTCCCTGCTTGCGGTAGCTCATAAGTCTTGCCACAATTAAGGATGGGTCCTCAGTTACACCAGCCTGTTCAAAGGAGTCGACAAAAAAATCTTCAATCTCTTGGGGCTCAGAACGATTCAAATCAAGCTGAAAAAACTGATTTGCATCAGAAACNNGTCAGACTCCCACGCATCACAGACTCAAATCGATCCTGCTTGAAGGCATTCCATTTATCTCTAGGGGCCAGAGTTTCTTCCTTATTTATCTGCCCTTGCTTAAAAGCCTTGGAGGCCAGATAACTTAAACGATAAAGTTCCGAAGCACCTGGATCCACCGTAACATAATAGGTAGACTCTAAAAACTGCCGAATCACATTTTTAGCATCGCTTGGATACTCCGCCACAAAGGACTTCATAAAATCAATCATATGGTGAGGTTTGTGGCGAGCAAGCACTACCATAGATTTATGGATTGCATCTTCGATCCCGCTACGAAACATAACTCTGTAAAAAAGCGAGGCAACATTACCCTCGGTTTTCAAAAGATTAGCCGGCTCATCAATCACACCGTCAAGCTTTGCTCCATCCTCCAAAAACACAAATCTGTTTCCTCCAGCCAGCCTTATCCGGCGTTTGATAAACCCCTGCATTAAGATTGCCTGAGAAGGGCTTAAGCCGGTCGAATCCAAAAAATTCTGGGATACTTCCTCGGGAAACTGCCTCGCCACAGCTATTTCCATAGCTTCAGCCACCCCTTCCAAAAAGGCCAGAAATTCATCAGTGACCAAGTGGGAGTCATGGCCCCGATTGCTTGTGGAAGATGCTTTCACCAGAAAAATTTCCTCCCCGTACAAATCCCCCATGATTCCATGAAATACCTCATGGGCAATCACGGCCTTCAAATATTTATATTTTTGAAAGTCCGCAATACTCAACTCCACGGATTTTTGCCTAAGAGGTGATAAAACCATCAAAGACGACGCCCTTAAGCCCACAGGATGAATCTGCATACGCATTGAGCTAGCCATTGCAGGTCCTATTGCCCCAAGCCCCAAACCATAGTGAATCATCAAAGGAGAACCAGGATAAACCTCTTCTCCCATTTCAGAAGCAATATTTTGGGCCTTAACCCTAAGATCAAGAATAAAATTCAAAAGTGGT
>DITF01000224.1 GCA_002422125.1 bacterium UBP17_UBA6191 | reverse complement strand
ACGGATACGGTTACAGAAAAGCAAGTGAGCAAGCACAAGGTAGCAACAAATCAATCTGTCACGGCTCATAAAAGAGAAGACATTCCTCAACCTGTCTTAAATCAGGTTCATTTTAGAGATAAGGGCCGGTGTAGCTTTGAAAAGAATGGAAAGCGATGTAACCACAGACGGTATTTACATATTCACCATATAAAGCCCGTCAAGGATGGGGGCAAAAATACAGTCGAGAATTTGACCACCCTTTGTTCCGTCCACCATACCTATCTGCATCATCGGGAGGAGATTGAAAGATCCTTGGTTCTTCTAACTGAGTTTAGGTTGAAACATGGAATTAGAAATTGAGCCAATAGTCCGGTTCTGAGTTTGAGACAAATTTTGCAGAATACTGGATCGAGGTCTAGCATAATATTCAGACTCTCGTTTCCATCCCCTACGGGGAACAAGAGGCTATATGATAAACTATTCTTATGAAAAAAATCCCGATCGGCATCAGTGATTTTAGGATAATCCGCACAAATCAAGAGCTTCTATATGTAGATAAAACCGAACTCATTTCTGAGTTTTTGGATGATCCTTCCATGGTTGTGCTGATTACCCGTCCTCGTCGCTTCGGAAAAACCCTGAACTTGTCTACATTAAGGTATTTTTTTGATCAGGAAAATGCCTCTGAAAATCAGAAGTTGTTTGCGGACTTAAAGGTTTCTCAAAACAAAATAGCAATGGCTGAACAAGGCAGTAGGCCGGTGATTTACCTGACATTCAAGGATTGTAAGGAAAGAAGTTGGGATTTTCTTTTCAGCAAAATAAAAGAGGTTCTGTCGCAAGCTTCACTTGAACTGGCAAACTTGATTGAGCCAAAAATCAACCAGATTGAATGGAAAAAACTTTTGGCAATCCGTAGAAGTGAGGCAGATGAACCCCTTCTGTCTAATGCTTTGCGAGTTTTATCTCAATCAGCATTTGAGCAATACAATCAATCCCCCCTAATTTTAATTGATGAATACGATGTTCCGCTTCAAGCTGCTTGGACTGAAGGTTATTATGAGGAAGCCATAGTTTTTTTTAGAAACTTCTTCAGCTCAGGGTTTAAGGACAATCCCTACCTTTGGCGTGGAGTGATTACTGGCTGTTTAAGAGTGGCCAGAGAAAGCATGTTCACGGGCATGAATAATTTGTTGGTATCGACTGTCGCTTCAAAAAACTATTCCTCCCACTTTGGGCTAACTGTGCCTGAAGTCGATTCTTTGCTCAAGGACTATAATTTACTGCCCAACAAGCAAAAAATTGAAGCTTGGTATAACGGGTATATGTTTGGGGAAACCGTAGTTTACAACCCCTGGTCTATTCTGAATATGCTTAAGGAAGGTGGAGAGTTTCAAACTTATTGGGCCAATACCAGCGGCAATGATTTGGTGAAACAGATTTTAGGCCGTTCTGGAGTCGATGCAAAAAAAGACCTTGAAGATTTGATGGCTGGAGGCACGATCACTGTTCCTTTACAAGAACAGGTAGTATTTCAGGAGATTGAAAACTCACCAGCTAATCTCTGGAACTTTTTGTTTTTCACAGGCTACCTTAAGGCTGTTTCCCAAAAATTTACTGACGAACATAACCTGATTGAACTCAAAATCCCGAATCTGGAAGTTAAGCGAGTGTTTCATGATTCCATCAGGTATTGGTTTGAGCAGAAAAAGTCACTCTCCCATTTACACAGCCTGAAACGAAGTCTTCAAATGGGAGATACTGAAGAATTTACTCTGATCCTGCAAAAACTGACCTCAGATAGCTTAAGCTATTTTGATGCAGTCGGTGATGAACCAGAGAAGTTTTATCACGGTTTGGTTCTAGGTCTTATTGTCTCCTTTTCAGATACATGGCACATCCGCTCCAATCGTGAATCTGGCTTTGGTCGCTGCGATATTCTCATGACTCCCAAAGATCCCGCTCACTTTGGAATTGTTATGGAGTTAAAAACCCATCATCCCACCTTGGAAAGCGACTTGTCAGCCACAGCTAAACGAGCCATGGATCAGATTGAAAAACGCCAGTACGAACAAGAACTCATTAGCCAAGGAACCACAAAAATTCTGAAAATGGGGATTGGGTTTTTGGGGAAACGGCTTGAGATTCTAAGTAAAATCTCTGAACTGAACTAAACGAGGTGAATGGCATGGTGTTATCCGTCCCCGAAACTCTACAAGCTGGGCTCTTTGACCCATTGGGGGAGGATGAGTTCTGGAGGACAGTTTATGGCAAATCCTGGCATGCTTTTTTACAGAATCCCTCACAACAAGATCGTTTCGAGCCCGATTTTTCCCATGCCAGTTTTTTGAGATTGATGCAGGTACCGTCCTCATGGTCTCAAGCCAATGTGAAACTAGTTGTCCATGGAGAGGTTTTACCGGCAAGGAAGTATTGCCAGCCCAGTGAGTATCGTCGAGATCCGACCGTGTTGGTACCTGACTGGAAAATCGTAAAGACGATTCTATCTCAAGGTGCAACTCTGGTTCTGAATGCCGTGGATCTTTGGCATGATGGCGCAAATCGTCTGGCTGGACACCTTGAATCTCTGAGCTTGTGTCGTGCCCAAGCAAATCTGTACTGGACAGAAGGCAGGCGCAAAGGTTTTGACATACATTATGATGCCCATGATGTATTTGTATTGCAATTAACTGGTCGCAAGCTGTGGAAAATCTATCAGGGGGTAGCCAGAAATCCCGATGATCCTGTACCTCCTGATCAATTAGCCAGACAAAGAGCTGGAGAATACTTCGATACTGTGGATTTAAAAGCCGGAGACATTTTATACCTTCCGGCCGGCAGATATCATGAGGCTTCCGTATACGAACAGCATTCCATACACTTAAGTTTTGCCCTGAAATTACTTCGGCCCAAAGATGTAATGGCAATGTTGTTTGCCAAAATGACAGATAAAAACTGGGTGAATGAGCCCCTGTACCTTCGTCCCCAAGCTCAGAACGAGCTTAGAGATTGTATACTCAAACTACAAACTGAATTCCAAACATTAACCGAGGACCCTACATTTTTGGAACGGATCCTTTCACAAGCCAGAGAAGCCGCTAGACAACGGGATGGTTTGAATTGGGAGTCAGGGTCTTGAGTCTATCCTTGTTACAATAACCTACCGGAGCGCAAAAATTGCAGGGCTAGTTGCATGTCTTTTTGAAAAACCCGATCGGATGTGATTTCGGGAAGAGTCTGGCACAATTGTTCAAAAATTGGTTCAAGTTTGGGACTCAGACTGTGTTTTCCATGAGCCGAGGAGAACAAAAGTCTCAGACCTTGAACTGCCATTAAGAGTTCATGGGAAAGGATTTTTTCCACATGCTCCACAATTTTTAAACAGTTTCTGGCCTGGGTGGTGGCCATGGAAACATGGTCTTCCTGATCGGCTGAGGTGGGTAGAGAGTCTAAAACGGCTGGGTGGGCTAGCACACGGTTTTCGGCAACTAATGCCGCCGAAGTATACTGAAGAATCATCAAACCTGAGTTTAGTCCACTTCCCAAGGTTAAAAAAGCTGGTAAACCAGAGAGAGCAGGATTTAGGAGACGGTTTTGCCTGCGCTCGGAAATGGAGCCGAGCTCGGCAGCCGCTATAGATAAAAGAGCAAGGGCTAATCCGACGGGCTGACCATGGAAATTTCCACCACTGATTACATCCTCTTCAAACACCAAGGGATTATCCGTAACCGAATTGATCTCGATCATCAAAGTCTTTTCAGCATAGTCCCAAGCGTCTCGGGATGCCCCATGAACCTGAGGAATGCAGCGCAGACTATAGGCATCCTGAACCCTAGAACAATCTTTATGTGACAACAGATTTTGGGAGCCATCCAACAATTCATAAAGGTTTCTGGCCACTTGGATCTGGCCTTTATGAGCTCGAACCCGATGCAGTTCCTCTCTGTATGGCTGATTGCTGCCTAACAGGGCCTCAATGCTTAAGGCACTTATAACATCAGAGGCATTTAAAAGAATCTCCATACGACTCAGACACTCTAGCCCAATGGAAGACATTACCGGAGTCCCATTGATCATGCCTAAGCCCTCTTTGGCCTGCAGGCTTAAGGGAATAATGTCATAGTCAGAGAGCTTCTTTTTACACAGCAACTCACCCTCACCCATCAAACCTAGAATCAGATGAGACAGTGGTGCCAGATCCCCGGATGCTCCTAACGAACCGATTTCAGGAACCACTGGCAAGATATTCTGATTTAGAGCCGCAAGCAGAGTTTCAATCACTTCCAGTCTGACTCCAGAATATCCCCGACACAGGGTGTTAGCCCTTAGGAGCAGTATACCTCTTACTAAAGCCTCATTTAATGGTTCCCCAACTCCTACAGCATGAGAACGAATCAAGTTATCCTGTAAAGTTTTTAGATCCTCTTTGGCTACTGGCACTGTAGCTAGACTACCAAACCCAGTATTGATTCCATAGACGGCTTTATTTTGATTTACGATGGATTCGACTCTTATTCGTGACTTTTGGATTAAGGGCACGGATTCAGGGGCAATAGCAACTGGAATTTCTTTGTTATGCATGATAAGAACTGCATCTCTCCAGTCAAGATCAGATCCATTTAAATAGATTGTCATATCAGAATTTGAAAACGGAGTCTTTAGTTACTTCAGCCAAAATTATGGGAGGTTTTGCAACTTTGGAATCAGAAAAAGTATAAGAACCGAGGATTTGACTTTTTACCTCTTCTAATCGATCGGCGCGATTGTAATACACAGTGGCCAGAGATTCCCCTGCCTTAACCGAGTCTCCGGTTTTTTTGTGGACCTCAATCCCGACTTCCAAATCAATTTTTTCTTCCTTGGTCTCCCGCCCAGCTCCAAGCTTCATAGCCGCATGACCAAAAGAAAGAGCATCCATGGAAGCCACATAACCATTGGCTACCGATAAAACTTCGACGGTGTTGGCAGCAATTTTTTGATTGTGCAGGCTTTTGAGGCTACCACCTTGGGCAACCACCATTTCCTCTAACTTTTTCAATCCACTGCCATCTTCAATAGCCCGTAAAATTTGTTTTCTTCCATCCTCCACAGAACTGGCCTTGCCTGCCATAACAAGTAATCGAGAACCTAGTTCGGCACACAGTTCTACCAAATCGGCTTCACCCTTGCCTTGCAGGGTCATCAGACTTTCTCTGACCTCCAATGCGTTACCAATACTCTTTCCTAGGGGCAAATCCATATCTGTGACCAAAGCCATCACATCCCGGCCCATAAGAGTGCCAATTTCTACCATTCTCTGGGCTAGGGCAATGGAGGCATGCAAAGTCTTCATAAAGGCCCCTCGACCAGTTTTTACATCAAGGATAAGCCCCTGATTGGCAATGGCGAGTTTCTTGGACATAATAGAGGCCGCAATGAGAGCCGTGTCTTCCACAGTAGCCGTAACATCGCGCAAAGCATAAAGTTTTTTGTCGGCTGGCACAATGTTGCCTGTTTGCCCACAAACAGCCACACCAACCTGATTCACAATCTTCGCCATTTCTTGTTCACTCAAATCGGTGCGCATGCCCTCAACCGCATCAAGTTTGTCGAGGGTGCCGCCAGTGTGACCAAGGCCACGACCACTCATTTTGGCTACAACTACCCCACAGGCAGCAACCAGGGGTCCCAGAACAAGAGTAGTTTTATCTCCAACCCCACCGGTTGAGTGTTTATCGACCGTATAACCCTTAATACCATCTAAATCAATGGTATCCCCTGAGGTGCGCATTACCTCAGTCAAATCAGCAGTTTCTTTGGGAGTAAGAGGCTGAAAGCAACAAGCCATCAAAAATGCAGATGCCTGATAATCAGGAACAGTTCCAGAGACATATCCACGAATCAGAAACTCAATCTCCGTACGGCTTAGCTCATGTCCCTGCTTCTTTTTCTCAATTATATCCACTGCTCGCATCGTGTCTCCCAAAGTCTGATTTATTCTAAAATGGCGGCTACGGCAATTCCAGCTTCCCGCATGGCCAGTTCCTGAATTTCTAACGGTACATAGATTAAACCACAAGACTTCAGCAGTGCATACTCAGCCTGGCGTAAATCCAGTAGGGAATTTACAAAACTGGTCTTGACCTCAAGCAAATCATCCTGAGCATCCAGTACCTCAATTAAGGCCTTAATCCCTTTTTCATAGGACAATTGAGCCAGCTTCAGGTTTTCTTCAGCCTGCTCCACATTTTTCTTTAAAACCTTGATCCGTTTTTGAGTGGAATTCAAATTCCGAATCGCCTCACGGACCTCTACCTCAACATTGTATGCCAATTCCTCACTACGGCGCTCCTGATTGGTAACCCGAAGTTCCTGAATCTTGGTGTTTTGTTTTCTGAATTCGTTGCCCAGAGGAATTGTATAACTAACTCCGGCGTTCCAGCTTGATTCCGTCACAGTCTGACCGGGAAACTGCTGTACTCCTGGAACCTCTGACATCCGTCCATTAAACATGATCTTATTTTTTTCCAACTGTTTGTTGGTGCTTAAACGGATGGATTCCTTTTTAGAATTAATTTCAGAAATTTTTAAATCCTGGCGGTTGGCCTTAGCCAGTTCCTGCCAATCGTTTTCCACATAATCGCGAAAAGTTTCCTGAGAATCATAATCCAGACTCATTTCACGATTCTGGCGATAATTCATCAGATTTAATAAGTCATCAAGGCTATTGTCGTAGCTATTCTGGGTAGCAATAATTCTTTCTTCCTGCTGGGCCACCTGAACCTCAACCCTTAAAACATCCAAACGAGTGGAAACCCCTAGATTAAACTTAACCTTGGTAAGTTCCAATAGTTCTTTTCTATAATCAAGCACAGAATTTGCCACTTCAATCTGGCGAAAATTCTTAATAGTTCCCAAGTAGGACTGAACCACTCTATACACCAAATCCTGATAAGAATTCAAAAACTGGTGGTAAGCAATCTGTCTATCTTCTGAAGCTATACTCAGATTCAATTCATTTTGTAAAAATTGATTGTCTTTACCATTTAAGGCTTTGCTAGCACCTAAAAACGCACCACCAGCATCATTGCCACCCTGAAAAATTGTTTGATAGCCAGCTTCAATGGCAATACTGTTACTTAGGGTCTGACGGTAGGTGGCTGTAGCATCGGCATTGTAAATACTGGCTCCGCCTCCGGTATACCGCTGCCCCCGTCGATTACCGGCTAGGCCAATGGATGGTTCAAATAAAGAAGCATCGGCCGCTTTTCTGGCTCTTTCGGCAATCTCAACATCGGTGAAGGCATTCTGAAAGGACAGATTGTTCTGTAAAGCCTCACGAATGGCAATTTCAAGTGTCAGGCTAGTAATTGCCTTGGTGTCCTTGGATGTTTGCTTCGTAGAACCAGCTTTAAGATTTTCTTTTTGCAATTCCTCTACCGACACCTTGGGTTTTTCTTTGGATTCCAAAAGCGGGGTGATGGCCAGTCCTGTTAATAAAACTGCTGCAATTCTAATTCTCGGTTTTGCCATAATCTTCTTCCTTAGTATATTTTTTTTCTTTTAGATGATTAAGAAATACTGCGAGCTCTTCTTGATTCAATCTATTTCGTTTATTGGAACAGGCTGGATAGTTGGAACATCCAAAATACTTGCCATACTCCGATCTCCTCAAAACAAACTCGCTCCCACATTTTTCACAATATATCCCGGTAGAAACCCTACGATTAGGCAAAACATTCCCGCTTGGAGATTGTTTATGGTTTTTAGGCCGGATGTAGTCACAAGCAGGATACTGGGAACAGCCCAAAAATGGCCCGAACTTTCCCGAACGGATGTGCAGATCTGAGCTGCACTTTGGGCAATTTTTGTCATTCTCCTGCAAATCTTCTTCTACAAAACCCTGTAAGCTACCAATTCGCTCCTTAATGGGGTCATAAAATCCAGTCACAGAATCCATCCAGGGTAAATTTCCCTGAGCCACCTCATCTAAAGAATCTTCCACCCTAGCCGTAAATTCAACATCCACAACAGTAGGAAAATGTTCCTTCACCCAATCTGATACTTCTTTACCTAATGTGGTACTAGAAAACTTGTTTTGTTTATCCAAAAGCACATACTGTCGTTTGATCAGAGTTTCAATAATTGTGGCATAGGTGGATGGGCGACCAATCCCGTTTTTTTCCAAAAACTTGACCAAGGATGCTTCGGTATATCGGCTTGGTGGTTTGGTAAACTTTTTTTCCCCCACAATTTTGGGAGAATTAAGCTCCTGACCCATTTGCAAAGGTGGCAGTTCTACATCCTTATCGGAATCCTTTTTTTTGTCTTCCAGATCGCGATCATCATAGGCTTTTAAAAAACCGTCGAACTTAAGGATGCTACCCTTGGCTCGAAAGGGAATTGAGTTGATGTCAATGTCCACAATTGTGGCATCAAAACTGGCTGGTTTCATCTGACAGGCAATAGTTTTGTTCCAGATTAACTGGTAAAGCTGAAACTGTTTGGGCTTTAACCAAGGTCTGATTTTTTCTGGATCCAGATCAAAGTATACGGGTCGAATTGCCTCGTGTGCTTCCTGGGCATTTTTAGCTTTGCCCTTGTATTCCACTGGTTTGGAAGGCAGATAATCTTTGCCATATTGCTCGAGAATTTTTTGCCTAGCAGCCTGCAAAGCTTCCTGGCTCAGATTGATCGCATCGGTACGCATGTAAGTAATCAGAGCCTTCTGTTCCCCATTCACGGACACGCCCTCATAAAGCTGCTGGGCAATCGTCATCGTATCTTTGGCCGACAGTTTGAGCTTGGTGGAAGCCTCTTGCTGTAAGGTTGCGGTCGTAAAGGGTGCTTTAGGGAATCTTCGTTCCACCTTGCTTTCCAGATCGGTAATTCTGGCTCTGGGATTAGTCAGTCTGTGAATCAATTCCTGAGCTTTGGTCTCGTCAAGACGGGTGTCTTTTGGAAGCACAATGTGGGCGCAAAAACCTTCGGGAAAATCGGCTCGGATATTCCAGAATTCCTCTTTGACAAAAGCATCAATTTCACGATCCCGATCAACAATTACCCTTAAGGCTACAGTCTGAACCCTGCCAATGGATAAAGGCACGGAGGATTCAAACCTTCCCCATATCAAAGGAGACAACTTGTAGCCGATCAGTCGATCAAGGATTGTTCTAGCCATGCCAGCATCCACCAGAGATTGATTCAAGGGACGGGGATTTTCCAAGGCATTCTGAACGGCTGTTTTAGTGATTTCATGAAAAATAACCCGACTTACCTTGGAGGGCGATACTTCAGAGGCATCAAGCAAGTGCCAGGCAATCAATTCCCCTTCACGATCCAAATCCTGGGCCAGATACACCACTTCAGCTTTTTGCATCAGTTCTAAAACTTCTCTGGTATTGTTCTGTTTGGTTTCAATCAACTGGAAACTGGGTTGAAAACCAGATTTGATATCAATACCAAGGCCGCGTTTGGGAATCTCGCGGATATGCCCTAAAGAGGCCCGAATCTGAAAGTCCTTGCCTAAAAACTTACTGATAGTCTTGATTTTGGCAGGAGACTCAACCAGAAACAATTTCATTTGATACCCACCTGCCTAGCATAATCATCGGACAGGCGCGAAACCTTACCTTGAATCAAAAAAAAATGTCTGGTTACGGCTTTGGCGCACAATGAACCGTCCTTAAACAAGGCGTAATCAAACACCAGTTCACGACATGAACCCTTTTTCAGAGTGGTTGTTAAGGTCAAACTGTCCTGAAATCTAACCGACTGATGGTAGCGAACTGAAATGTCAATCACTGGCAAAACAATGCCTTCCTGCTCCCAAACCGAATACAAAACGCCCTTTTGTCTGAGCCACTCCACCCGGCCCTCTGAGAACCAATCCAGATAACGGGCGTGATTAGCTACCCCCATCTGGTCGGTCTCTGCATATCGTACGCTAAAGTTCAGTTCGGATTTCATAAAATCGCAGTTTACCACAAGCCCATGATATATTCAGTTCATGGTACAAAAACTGTTTTTAGTCTTAATTGTCTTCATTGCGCTACAACATTTTGGATTTTTAATTCTGGAAATGTTCCTCTGGCAAAAACCTATGGGACTTAAAATTTTTGGATTGACTGCTGAGGCTGCCGCCCAAAGCGCAAGTTTGGCCATGAATCAGGGACTATACAACGGATTTTTAGCTGCTGGTCTGATATGGGGATTAAGTCTTCAAGAGAATTTTAGACGGTCTGCGCTGAGGTTTTTTCTTGTCTGTATTCTGGTGGCCGGCATTTTTGGAGCAGCCACAGTAAAATTCTCAATTTTTGTCATTCAGGGCTGTCCGGCCCTGATTGCCCTGATCTGGTTGACATTTCTGCCCACCAGATCAGAGTAATATTTCCAAAAATTATTCTTCCTGGGAAGTCAGACTGGCCTTTAAATAATCACGATTAAGCCTGGCAATATTGTCCACCTTAATTTCTTTGGGGCAGGCCGCCTCACAAGCTTCAGTATTGGAACAATTACCAAAACCAGCATCATCCATGGCCTTAACCATGCTTAGGACGCGACGATCCTTCTCGGCCTGTCCTTGAGGCAAAAGCCCCAAATGCGAAACTTTAGCCGCAACAAACA
>DITF01000237.1 GCA_002422125.1 bacterium UBP17_UBA6191 | reverse complement strand
CGCCACTTCTCTCATTCAGGGTGGTCTGGTCGGAGCTGTATTCTGCTATTTCCTGGTTTCTGAGACCATGCTCAGTTCCCTCAGTATTTTTTTGATGTATCTTTTTGCCAGTGCTGGGGCATTTTTGATGAGCTACAAGCAGATGGATAGCGTCTGGACTAGCATATTATTTTCCATTCTCGCAGGCATAGGCGTTACCAAAATTGGTTTTTTTCCAGCCCTCTCCGATTCCATATTCAGTTCCCTGTTAGTCGGTCTTGGTGGCATGGCTTTTTTTAAGGGCTACCAGCAGCATACCTTGGATGCCTGTGAGAATCGTACTTCCACCAGTCTTAAATGGGTGGCCGGTGGGGTTTTAACCACCTTGCCTCTTGGAATGGTGGGTTTACCTGTTCTGCCCCTGACTTTTTTATTCTGTGTGACTTTATGGTTTCGATTTCCCGAGGTCTTTGGTCGTCAGTTTTCCCAACTCACTCTTAATCACAGATTAAAACGAAGCTATCTCAAAAATAATCTGGTTAGCTATCGGGAACCCATGAACAGCGAAACCTTTTTGGAGTTTTATAATGAACAACTCCTTCAGGACATTATGGACTGGAAAAAATCAGCTGCTAACTACAAAAAAGAAGCTCGCAGACTTGGTATGAACCAGCAGGCCTTGGTGGAGAGAGCCACTGAGTACAACGACCTGGAGAGCTTTTCCCGCTGGTTTTATGCCAAGGTTTTAATTTTACGAGGTCTGGAACAAAATATGAATCCAGCCCAAATCGAAGCCCTCAGACAAAGCGAAAAAATCAGTCAGTGGGAACAGCGGGTCTCGGAAGGATTAGTACACAAGGAACTCGACGATTTAACCGAATCCATCCGCGAAGAATTTGAATACGCTGAAGACTTCCAAAGGGCCAACAAAGAAGTCAGCACCTAGTATAAGTATAAGGATTCGTATAGCTCTCGAATGGATGGTCTGGCTGCCCTTTTGGGATGCAAGGCCTTAAGAAGGATTGCGTTCTGGGATTTTGTGAGGATAGTGGCTGGTCGATATTTGTTCACATCAAACCGATCTTCAATGGAAGTGCCAAAGGGAAAGGTCATACTCAGACACTGATAATACAATGTAGCCACAGCGTATTCGTCCATGGCCGGGTGAGGAATTGCGGCCTTTAGATGTTCTGGAGACATATAATAAGTTGTCCCTTGAGTCCTGTAGCGCAAGGGTAAAAACAGATCGGAAAAAAACCCTCTCGATACATGGGCAAAGTCAAAATCACCCACAAAACAGTGAAGTGCTTGATCAAGATACAGATTATCCGGTTTTAGATCACGATGTACGAGTCCAGCATCTACAAATGAAGATAATAGCCCAACCAATTGAGCTAGAATTATGCCAGCCTGCTCAAAGCTTAAGGGCTTTTTCTGAATTTTTTGTTGCAGGGTCACACCACGAACCAGAGGTAATAGCATGGCTTTGGGATTCAAATTAAAGTATCTAAGAGGCTTTAAAACACAGGGATGTTTTAAGGAACGAACCAGATCAAAAATTTCGGCCGCCCGGTTGGTTTCATCTTTGTAGACCTTGAGCACCATAAGCTGACGGCTCTTTTTCTCTTCTACAATATGGATATGACTCTGACCACCCACGGCCAGAAACTCCACCGGTCTAAATTCCTCAAGGTAACACTCTGGAAGTGTTGTAGGCTCATCCAGCATAAGTGGGTAGCCTCAACCCCAGGGGCAGCCCCTCACCGAATCCATAACCTTCTTCAACATTATCCTCATCATCTTCTAGTCCAACAAATCCAAATACCTGGCAGAATTTTTTTATTTTCTGATCCTCAATGGCGAAGTCTCTGTGGCCACGGCGGGATAAAAGTTTTAAGGCCAGACGAGAATGATGCAAAGTTGGTTTTTCAAGTCCGGCTAAATACTCCAAAAGCCCATGAGCCATAGCCACAGGTAAAACCCGATTTGGCTCGGCATAATAAGGGCGACGGGTAGATAATCTTTGTAACATCCAAAAGTCGGCACCAGGCAATGATCCTGATTTTAGACGGCGAAACAGAGGCTCAAACAACACGATCTTATCCTGAATCTCCAAAAACTCCATGGACACAAAGGCCCTTAACATTTCCTTTTGTTCCTGAGTCGATGGACTAAGTCCAGGCAACTTTAACCCCTGTTTAGAACCAGTGACATACCAACCATAGGATTCAAAAAGACTTTTTTGAAAATTAGGACTCAGACCTCCGGCAATTCTTCGCATCAGTATCCAGTATTCAATGCGATTCTGAACCGACTTTACAAAGGAGGTAAAACCCAGTTCCACTCGGGATACCAATTCCTGATCCTGAGGGCTCCCAAAACCTGGCCTTAGACAATAACCCAATAGACTGTAGTACATCTGTTCATGGGCCTCACTGCGCCTTCTGGCTCTTTGTTCTTCAATGAGCCAGCCGGCCAGCTTCCGGCATAAAGCAACGGGCCATTTGGCCTTGGATAATGAGGATAGGGCTTCTAATTCTGTGCTCAGTCCACGAATTTGTCTTAAGCTGACACTTTCCCCACCCTTTCCATACACAGGAATAAGAGTCTGAAGCATTTGATTGAAGTAAGGAAACTGGTTTTGGCGAATCTTTTGCATATCCTGAAGAACTGCAAAATCCAGACAATACTCATCAGATTGTCGCTGATTTTTTAGAATCAGTCTCAATTCACCTGTGGGCATGAGTTCGGACTGCAAACGCACGGGAACTACCCCATCCTGATTGGGAATTATTGTCTCAACAATACTTACAGGTAATTCCCCCTGATGCGGAACTATCATCCCCACTCTGGCATCGGCTATATCGAGGCGGTACAAAGGAAACTGTACCTTCTTTTGCGACCGAAGCTGCAAAATCAGATCTGGGCTTTGCCGCACAGCTTCCTGTTGGGAAGCCTGAGCCACACACAACAAGGATTGGGACTTGTCTTTTAGCTCCACCCCTACAAAACAGGCCTGAGCCAGACCAGCATCAATTAACTGGGCCTGTCCCTGACGAGCCAAAGCATAAATACAGGCCCCGTGTGACACCCCAAGCCGCATATCGGGGTTTGTTAGCACCACAGGAGATCTGGAAAACCAGATACTAATACACTGAAGAATGCGTCTTTGCAACTCCTGACTAAATAATGTC
>DITF01000177.1 GCA_002422125.1 bacterium UBP17_UBA6191 | reverse complement strand
CATCATCCAAGGAATCGTAAATTATCGCGAAGGGGTGTTTTTTTACGAGGAGTTTGTACGCCATCTTTCTGACACTACAGACATGGGGAAATTTCGCTTTCCAAAGACCTGGTCTGTTGATTTGTCCGTCTTAAAACCCAAAGGAAAGTCGCTGCTCAAAGCTGAATTTTTTCAAGCGGAACTGGAGCCTTCATTTGTATTGAGCTGGAAACAAAATCAGTTGAGTCTGGATGGTTCGGTAATGGCTTTAAAAGGAAGAATCGATCTGGCTCGCAATCGCTTTGATATTGATCAGGGCTCCAATATCAAGTTTGTGCCAAAAATGGTTTCCGAGACCAGCCCGAAAAAGAATCTATGGGAGTCACAACGGTTTGAGAATGCCTCGATGGTGGATAAGTTGTCTTTGATGTGGCAGGAAAAACTTCCCGTAGGCATAGGGGCCACAAAAACCACTACAAGCGGCTCCTTTCCATTTGATACCATTTTGAATGTACGAGCCTTTGCCAGAAGTTTTGGCTCAAATTTAGAGTTATCTTTATCTGGCCCCATGTCTGATCTTCGGCCCCTGATTCTTGCGGACGGACGGGCCTTAAGCACTGAAGAGTGGCTTAAGGTATTGGCACCAAGCCGTCCAGGAGCGTCCTCAGCTTTACCAGCCAGCAAGCGCTTGTCGGCCAGAGAAGAGGAGGAGCAGATGTCGAATCAGGTGGCATCCACAATCGAGGATCAATTGTTAGGTAAACATTTTGAAGGTATTTTGGGCGAAATTTTTAAGCTGGATGGGTTTCGCTTGCAGTCGAATTATTTGGGTTCACAGGCTGGAGCACTGGATGGTTCAAGGCTCAGATTAGGTACTAGCCTTGGGGATGGAGTTGATGTCATTCATGAACAGGAAACCAGCCGGGGCGGTCTGATTAGAAATCGTACCCAACTGGAGTTCCATCTTAATGAAAAAGTCGATCTGATTCTGGAAAGAACCAGAGAAGTAGACCGAGAAAATCTTGATTTAAAATCCAGCTCAGAATCGGATTTCCAATTTGGGGTGAAACACAAAATCCGATTCTAAGCCCCCTTTTAGGCTCAGAGCCTGCTTTTAAGGCAGCAGATACTTGGCAAAAAACTGAAACATCTTGTCGTAATAAAGAATCTGATTTTCCAGTTTTCTGATTCCGTGCCCTTCATCATCAAAATACAACCAATCCACTTCACGGTTTCTGGCTTTAAGCGCGTCTACAACTTGTTGGGCTTCATCAAGAGGCACGCGAGGATCTGTGGCACCGTGAACGACCAAAAGGGGAGTAATGACCCGATCCATTTTGTAGATGGGGGAGATGGATTTCAAAAACTCCTCATCACTTAAGGGACCGTATTCCGCCTCTCTTAAGGCTCGACGATAGGGGGCCGTATTTTTCAAAAAAGTCACCAAATTGGAAATGCCCACTACATCACAGGCAGCCGCAAAATACTGTGGGGCTTCGGTGATAAGAGACAATACCATATAGCCCCCGTAAGACCCTCCCATGACCCCAAGTTTATCTGAGCTGGTGTAACCTTCTTCCATCAGGTAACGGGCAAGTTCAACCCCATCTTTAACCGAATCCATGCGTTTTTTATAATCATCCAGGGACATGTAGTGTAAGCCATAGCCGGAGGAGCCTCTGATGTTGGGGGCACAAATACCAATTCCCATTTCTAAAAAGTATTGGAAATGTTTAAAAAAATTAGGCCGAAACTGGGCTTCTGGTCCCCCGTGAAAATGTAGGATCATGGGTATGGTTTTCCCGCGTTTGTAGTTCTTGGGAAGATAGAGAAAGGCCGGAATCTTTAACCCATCAAAACTCTCATACTCAATTAACTCGGGTTGAACAAATTCATGGGGCATGAGTCCCTGATAGGAGGACCAGGTAAGTTGTTTGCTTTCAGCATGGGCCCATGACCACAGATATACCTCAGACGAGCGCTTGGGGAAATCGTAGCAGAAAAGAATATCCATACTCTGGGTGAAAGAGTAGGCTGAAATGATTCCTTTAGTCTCAGGGGTAGGAAGTTCATTATTTAACCATGCATCAATCAAATAAAGACTGGAGTAACCCTCTTCATTGGCGGAATATAAAACATAACGACCACAGGAACTGATTTCAAGCCCAGATAGCTCCCAATCTATGGATGGACCAAGTGGTTGTTTTTTGCCACTGTCCAAATCCCAGTGGTACAGTTTATGAAAATCGGATCCCTCATTGCTTAAGACATACAGTTCATTGTCGGTACGCCCAAAACCGGCCTCATAAGAAATCTGCCCCTCATGTGGGGTTAAAATTTCTGAAGTATTGGAACTTTTTTCCCACAAGAACAGGTTCATGTCAGCATTGCTTAAGGCCTGCCCATAAAGAAGTTTTTCCTGAGAAGGGGAAAATGCGATGGGGAAAGCCCAGCCTGTGCTTGGTACCAAAAGTCGTATATCCGACTCGAACAAGCGGTACTCATAGATTTGGAAATCTTTACCATTTTCATGATTGGAGCGAAACAGAAATGCCGAGCTGTCTGGTCTCCAAAGAATAGATCCGACTTGAGCCCCATCATATTGTACAGCCATAGTCCAGGAACCGGTGGTCGCGTCTATCAGAGCAATTGGGTTATGTTCGCTGCCCTTAAAGTTTACGATGGCGGCAATAATTTTTCCGTCAGGAGATGCTTTGTAGCCATCTACACCTTCTTCAAAATAGGTTAACTGTCTGGGCCAGGTGTTCTTTAAGGCCGACTTAAAGATCTGTACAACCCCATCGGTGCGCTTTAAATAGAAGTACTGATCGGAGTTCCCCGGCTGAACTGAAGAATGACCGTCGATTTTGACATATTGTAATAGGCGTTGGTAATGATAAGTTTTCATAAAATGCATTGTACACCTGACTTTTGAAACAGGCAAAATCCTGTTATGCTGGTACGGTGAATCAGCTTGAATTTTTTATGCTTGCGGCCGCGTTAGGACTTTTGGGTGCAGTGATTTTCCTTTATAGAAAAAACCGCTTACTATTGATAAATAATAATCAAAAACAGCAATATTTCAATTCAAGCCTCACATTTACGCCCAGGATTTCTCCTGAGTTATTACAAGGACTGGGAATTGGAACCTTTATCTGGAATCAGGATACGGATCAGCTAAACCTCGATCCCCTAGCTGATTTTCATTTAAGGCTGGGTGGCAATTCAGTCCAAACCGTAAAAGAATACTTGGACATGCTGCCTCAGGAGCAGGCTCGGAAATTAAACAATGCTTTGATGGTATTGCGGGCAGAGTCAAAAAATTCGGTGGAACTTGAGCTAGGAAGTAAATATCTATGGTTACATTTTGCCCGTTTGGAGGGTCAGGTCTTTTATGGGCTAGTCCTTGATGTGTCTTCACTTCGGAGTGAAAATACCCAGTTTGTCAAAAACCTACAGGTGGAGGCCCAATTTGCGGCCATGGCTAAAAATCAGTTTTTGTCCAATATGAGCCACGAAATCAGAACTCCAATGAATGGGGTTATTGGCATCGCCGAGCTACTTCTGGAAACAGATATGAATTCTGAGCAAATGGAGTATGCCGAAATCATTCGCCACAGTGCCGAAAAAATGCTCACTGTAATCAATGACTTACTGGATGTTACCAAACTTGAAGCCAACCGTATGGTGTTAGAGAGTCGTCCTTTCATGTTATCTGTGGTTTTGAAGGAGAGTCTTGAAAAGGTTTCTAATGTGGCCATGAGTAAAGGACTAAAACTTACCTGCAATTGTTCTGAAAATCTGGGTGAGGAATTTGTTGGGGATGCCTTTCGGTTAAGGCAAATCCTAGTCAATTTATTGGATAACGCAGTCAAATTTACTGATTCAGGCCAGGTCGAATTGTCTTGTAAGAAAGTGAAGCAAAACGGAAACAAAGTGCGCCTCTATTTTTCCGTCCTTGATACGGGAATTGGCCTTAAGAACTGCAATATGGATGTATTGTTTGAGCCATTTTATCTGGCAGACCAGTCCAACACACGAAGATACGGGGGCAGTGGCCTGGGTTTACCAATTGTCAAACGACTAACAGAGCTAATGAATGGTTTTGTCACAGCAGAATCATCCGA
>DITF01000014.1 GCA_002422125.1 bacterium UBP17_UBA6191 | reverse complement strand
GTCGTGACAGATGGGTATTTATGTGGTGAACAAACACCGTGACAGATTGCTCCAACAATACAACGAGGCTCGCACTCAGGGATTTACCACAAAATTTGTGATCTTAAATTTTGAGAATCCCAAGGATTCACCGAGTGGTTGTAAAATGGTATTTCCAAAATCCACGGAAATGGTTTGGCTCAATCCCAGAAGATCTGTCTTTAAGGTTGAGCCTTTTTGAACAAAACTGGCGATATCAATCAATATTTGGTAACTGGTACTAGTGGATCGGTCTGTACCGGCATTGGAAAGGGAGCTGAAATTGGCAGATGATAGGGCAGCCACAAATTCGATCATGTAGTTTGAATCGGATGCTGGGTAAAGATCGGCTCCTGGAAAAATACTCTCAACCGTTAGGCTATTTGCAGGTGCCTCGATAATAAATTTAGGGCCTTTGACATTTGCAAAGTAGGGAGAGTTGGAACGGACATCTACTTCAATAGTGGAACTTAACACTGTGGCATGATTCACGCCTGATAGTTGAAACTTAATCGAATCGGGCCAAGCGCTGAAGGTAAAGGGTTGGGTGCTACTGAGGGGTACAATCATAGCTTCCCGATTATTTATACTCAGAATTTTTCCGGGGACATTGCCAACCAGAATTTGAGGGCTCGAAAGGGCTTGATGTTGGCTCACGGAGGCGGTTAATGCAAAAACGCTTTGGGGAGAAAAACTCACAAAATAGGCTCTGCCCGCTGTAACTTCGGTTAGTGTTCCCACGGAATTGAGTTGGTTTCTGATATTTTGGGTGGCTAGATTGGGGTTGTGAAAATAGGCGAGCCATTGCCCGGCTTCCAGGGTAAAAATGGCATGGAGCGGGCCGGAAGCAGCTAGGGTATTGGCGATATTGGCAACTGGAATTGGGGCCGAGTCCCAGGGAACTAGGGGGGTTAGCTGAAATCCAGTGGCTGGGGTGATGGCAGGTATGGAAATTGGATTTGTGACAATTGGTAGGGCTTGTGAGGAGGCTTGAACCACATACCCGTGATTGGCTTGGAGTGCTTCAATATGCGGGTGGGTGCTGGATTGCAAAACCTGAGTGCTGCCAGAGTAAAATTTCCATTTGGGAGTGGCTTTGGAGATATGCCACATGGAGTCTATGCGGGATGCCTGATCCTGTAGTACGGAGGATACGGGGCCACTGACTGGGGAGGCTACAAGGGTAAGACCTTGGGGGATGTTCCATTCCGCGCCAACTATTTCAACAGTTGCTAAAACTGTCAATATTATCACCCAATATATTTTCATAATTCACCTCAAAATCTTTGGTAACTATAAAAACACAATTGGACTGAATTTTAAAAGCACAGTTCATAAAAATTAAAAAAGCCCCCCGGATAAAAATCAGAGGGGCTTAATAGATAAATGGATTTATTTTTTCAAAAAGTGCTTTAAGCCCATTTCCAGTTTCTGTCGTTGCACTTGTTCGTAAGCGGCACCAATAGCCCAGTCAGGTGTAGGCACATGGCCCCACTCCTGAGCCTTGGGTTGCAGGTTGGAATAAACTTCCTGGGTTTCTCCAAGGTTAAATTCCTCACTGGCAAAAGCGTTCAAGCTTGGGTTAATTTCATTCCACAGTTCCCGAACAGCTTCGGTAAGAACGGTATCCACTCCGGCTTGCAAATCCGCGATAGTCTGAGACACTCGAATTTTTGGCTCTAAGGGGCGGCCTTCAATCATGGCACCCATTGGAGGATAGGCTCGGGCGTGGGGAACATAGACCTGAAGTCCAGAATTTGGCAATACAAATGGGATTGGGCTTCCAGAGCCAGCCCCATTAGGAGTCCCGACCACGGTAATTCGGTTAAATTCGTTAAGAATGGTCAGGAAAATGTCTGTGGTGCTGTAGCAGCCTCCATCCGTTAAAGCATAAACAGGCTTCTCATAGGCTGCGATTGTATTGCGTCTTTCGTTTAAGAGAAGGTTTACATAAAATGGCTGGTATTTTCCATCCACAAAATGTTTAGACACTTCTTCAACAGTCATCTGAACGCCCAAACCTTTATCCAAAAGATACTGAAGATTTTCTGGGGTAGAAAGGAGTTCTGTCCACTGCTCGTCACTGATTTGTGGGAAGGCTCTGCGAAAGAATGTTTCGGAGAGGTTTCTTTCCATCCAAGAGTGGTTAGGACCTTTTTCCTGAGCTGGGATAAAATAGTTGGCAAACAAAACTCCCCAAGGACCAACCCCGCCCCCATTGCCGCGCATATCTACGACCAGACCGTCCGTGTCTTTCATGGCGGTCATGACCTGTTCCATCTGCTCAATTGGATCCTCGGTTTTCATCCAGGTTTCGATCTTGATATAACCGATGTTGGCATCCTTAAAAATTCTGGCATCCATGGGCAATGGTCCTTCAATTTGAACCAATGTGGCATCATCTAAACTGACTCCCTTTTCTGAGTCCACAAACGCAGCCATTGCGTCTACTTCAGGTTTACCTGTAGGGGCGGCAGATTCCCATCGGGATTCCACTTCAATCGTATTTCCGGGAGCGGAACGAAATACCAATTTAGCCTTAGGGGATGCTGGTTTACCCAGTAATGGATTGTGAATGTATAGTTGGCCTGCAAAAGAGTTCCAGAACTGGCCTTCAGATGATGCAGCATGCAGTTTTCTGTATTCACGGGCTAGTTGGCGGATGGTTTTACCATCAAATTGAATCAGCTCGTCACCGGACTTGACTCCCGCTTCATCCAAGGCACTTTTAGGAACTACTGTGCTTACTACGATGCGGTTTCCCTCAACCAGTGCAAAAGCCGCTCTTTGAAAGAAAATGGGCTCAGTTTCACGGATCTTGCTTATGGCTCCGTTGTAGCAGTGCCCGTCTCGTAAAAGAGTTTGGGCCTCAGTGATGGCGGCATAAAGTTCGATGTCGCTGGTGGAATTCTGAAGTTTTTCAATGTACTGCTCGCGGATTGCATCCCAATCCACTCCGTAGTCGCCTTTTTTCAGATCAAAAAACACATAGGCATCTTTGTAGGTCTGCCAGAAGGTATCAAAATCCTGTACCCTTTGTTCCACTGTAAGTTCCGCAAACAGTCCTTGAACTACTAGGGCTGAACCAAATAAAAGGCTTCTTAACATTTGCCGTAACATCTAAACCTCCGCAAAAAATCAAACTGAACCATGAATACTCTACGCAAAAGAGTCAAAAAAGTTGCATCAATGGATGAATTGAAAGATCATACTCTTATGCAACACAAAAAGAAAATCGTCAACGGTGTTTATATTAAGTCCGAGGAGCAGATTGAGGGCATTCGCAGAGCCGGAGAGCTAGTCGGTAGAACCTTAAAAATGTTAGGTGAAATGGTCAAGCCTGGAATCAAAACCGAGGAAATCAACCGAGCCTGTCATGAGTACACTCTGGATCATGGTGCCATTCCAGCTCCATTAAATTATAACGGATTTCCCAAGTCCGTCTGTGTTTCCGTGAATGAAGTGGTGTGCCACGGAATTCCTGGCAATTATGTTTTGCAGGACGGGGACTTGGTCAATATTGATGTGACCTCAATATTGAATGGCTATTATGCTGATTCCAATTTTACATTTTACTGTGGTGCAGTGGATGAGGTTTCCAAAAAACTTACTGAGGTTACTTTTGAAAGTCTGGTGAAGGGGATTGAGCAAATTTTCCCCGATAACCATTTAAGTAATATTGGTTTTAAGATCCAAAAACATGCCGAAAAACGAGGTTACTCAGTAGTGAGGGATTACACGGGGCATGGGGTGGGCCTGGAGTTTCATGAGCCGCCCACGGTTTTACATTATGGTAGGCCAAATCGTGGAGTTAAATTGATGCCAGGCATGGTATTTACGGTAGAACCTATGATTAATTTGGGTGGCTGGGAAACCGTATTGGATAAAAAAGATGGATGGACGGTCAGAACCAAGGATGGCCGAAGGTCGGCCCAGTTTGAGCACTCCTGTTTGGTGACCCAAAATGGAGTAGAGATATTGACCTGGCATCCTGAGCTTTGGAAAGGGATTCCCAGAACAATGACTGGGACTTCTCGTTAAATCTAAGAGCCCCTGATCCCATAAAACTAATGGAATCAGGGGCTTTTTTTGTCTATTTTTTGTCCTTGCGGGCAATATGTACGGGTTTCAGATTCCAGATATCTTCGGCGTATTCATGAATGGTACGATCCGATGAAAATTTACCCATATTCGCCATATTGACCAAACACTTCTGAACCCAGGTTTTCTGATCGGAATAGAGCCGATTTGCTTCCATTCTGGCCCGGTCATAATCCATCATATCCTGAAGCAAAAGATAGTGGTCGCCTTTTTGCAGAAGGGTATACACAATGGGCTCAAAGAGATTTTTGTTTTCGGGATTGAAAAACCCTGAAGCCAGCATATCCAAAACTTCCTTGATCTCGGCGTTTTCATGATAGATATCCCAAGGGGAATAACTTTTGTTTTCCCTTAGGGCTTCCACTTCCTCAGCCCGTAAGCCAAAAATGAACATGTGTTCAGCCCCGATTTCTTCGGCCATTTCGACATTGGCCCCATCCATAGTGCCAATGGTTAAAGCGCCATTCATGGCAAACTTCATATTGCCTGTACCTGAGGCCTCAGTCCCGGCAGTGGAGATCTGCTCCGATAGGTCGGTGGCAGGAAACAGGCGCTCGGCCACGGAAATTCTATAGTTGGGGATAAAGACTACTTTTAGTTTGTGGTTGGTCTCGGGATCACGATTGATATACTCAGCCACAGAGTTGATTAACTTGATGATGAGTTTGGCATTAAAATAACCGGGGGCGGCCTTACCACCAAAAATCACCGTCATGGGATTAAATTCCATGTTGGGATTTTGTTTGAGGCGGTTATACATCAAAATGACATGCAAAATATTCAGAAGCTGTCGTTTGTATTCATGGATTCTCTTGATTTGAACATCAAAGATGGAGTTGACATCGACTTTGATGCCGGTATCATCTTTGATGATTTTTGCCAGCAACTGCTTGTTATGCTTTTTGATTTCGGACAATTCTTTCAGAAATTCCGGCTTTTGCAAGCCCACCTCAAGACCTTTGAGCTGACTTAAATCCCGTACCCAACCATCCCCAATAGTTTTGGTGATAAGATTGGCTAGCTTTGGGTTGCAGTGAAGGAGCCATTTTCTGGGCGTGACCCCATTGGTTTTATTGTTGAATCGATCTGGATAGAGCTGATAAAAATCGTGGAACAAATCCTTTTTCAAAAGTTCTGAGTGTAAAGCGGCCACTCCGTTGGTGCTGTGAGTTCCCACAATGCTTAAATAGGCCATGCGAGCCATTTTTTCCGGTCTTTCCTCAAACAGGGACATGTCTATGATTTTTTGCTGGTCCCCGTGGAATTTCAGGGTAACATCTCTTAAAAAGACACGGTTGATTTCATACATTAACAGTAAGTGTCTTGGAAGCAGCTTTTCGAAAAGAGCTACACTCCATTTCTCCAAGGCCTCAGGCATTAAAGTATGGTTAGTATAGGCGCAGGTTCTTTGGGTAATGTCCCAAGCCACTTCAAAACTAAGACCTTCCTGATCTATTAAAAGTCGCATTAGTTCAAGGATTGTCAGGGCTGGGTGGGTATCGTTAAGCTGAATTCCCACTTTATCTGGCAGCATGTCAAAATTGTCACTGGCCTTTTTAAAACGGCGTAAGAGATCCTGTACGGATGCGGAGACAAAAAAGTATTGCTGCTTAAAACGCAATTCCTTACCTTCGTAACTGTTGTCGTTGGGATACAAAACCTTGGAAATTTTTTCGGCTTCGTTTTTTGCATCCACTGCGGCAATATAATCACCCTTGTTGAACTGATCCAGATTAAATTCATTGGTTGGTTTGGCAGACCAAAGTCTGAGGGAGATAATGCTGGAACCCTCATATCCCACAATGGGAGTGTCGTAAGGCAGAGCCAGTACATCGTCGGTATCAATCCAGGCAAAAGCCCCGTTTTTTGCATGGGGTAGGGGAACTACTCGGCCACCAAATTTAACGGTTTGTGTGTATTTTGGGGTGGCGACTTCCCAAGGATTGCCGTTTTTTAGCCATGTATCTGGCTCTTCTTTCTGAAAACCGTCTACAATCTCCTGACGAAAAATCCCGTATTCATAACGAATGCCATAACCCATGGCCGGGTAATCAAGAGTCGCTAGGGAATCGAGAAAACAGGCGGCCAATCGGCCTAACCCACCATTGCCAAGACCAGCATCCTCCCCGATATCCTTTAATGAGTTGAAATCAATTTTCAAATCCTTGCATAACTGCTCTACGGCTGGCATTAACCCCATGTTGATGATGTTGTTTTCCATCAAACGGCCCAAAAGAAATTCAAAGGA
>DITF01000076.1 GCA_002422125.1 bacterium UBP17_UBA6191 | reverse complement strand
ATGCCACCTTGGTACCTGCATAGGTGAGGCTTTCATTACGATCATTGGTAAAAAATTTTTGGTGTCTTTCTTCTTCCATACGATATCCAAGATGAAATCGTAGCTCATGCTTTTGATGCCAGGTCACCCTGTAATCAGATCCATCCAGATCAAAACTTGAGTCAATGATAGTTTCAAAGGCTTGTACCCTTTGCTGTTCCCAATCTCTTACAGCACTGAATTCAATTTTTGGTCGAATTTTCCAACTAAAAAATAAGGAAGCAAATTTGGAGTCTGTATCAGTATAAAATTCTCTGGGGGTATCGTATCGCCTCCACTGCCAGCTTGAAAAAATTCCAGCATTAAATCCCCGTAGCAGCTCCCAGTTGACATTGCCTTCCCAGTTGAGAATCTGGTAATCCCTGGTTTTATCGTTTGAAAAGAACACCTGTTCCAATCTCAGGGTTTGATCAAGGCTTACGGTTTGTCGGCCTAAATACCAGTTTAGCTCAGTAATATTTTTTTCCTGATCCATAATTCTATCGGGGATGATCTGTTCCTGGTAATTACGGATGTTATAGGAGTTGGCTAGGGTAATTGCATGATATGGGTCAAAGTAGAGCCTGGTTCGCAGGTGGAACTGGTTTTCTAAATAGGAATGGGCAATCTGGTTGAATAAATCGGTATCACGCATACGGTATTCAGCCTCAAAAGCCATTCCACCTTCTTCCTGCCCGGTAACGATTTCCTCTTGATAGGCTCCTTCCGTATCCATTGCCAGTTGTGTCACCCCATCAAAGCGGTCTTCCATCAGAATTTGTTTGTCTCCTTCAGAAAAGTGACGGGACATCAGGGCACGGCCAAAAGAAGTAGGTCCTGATCTTTTAAGTAGTGTATACATGCGCGGGGTAGAGAATCTTAAGAAATTGATAAAAACATCCTGCTGGGTGAAATCATCTGCCTTAGACAGATCAAAACTGAGTTCACGGCGGGCATACCCTGCACTTAAGCGACGATTGGGATCAAGTTGTCGCTCCAACGCCAGACTTGCATATAGATCCTGGTTGGAGAATTCCGGGAATCGCTTGTCTTCAAAGGCACGATGACCCACAATGCCCCGGACAAAAGCCGGACCAGTAAAGTGCAAGAGTCCCATTACTTCCAAATCATTGTCCCAACTAGAAATCCTTCGCAATAACTCTGGATTATCCAGAAGACTGAATTGAAATGTATCTCTGACAGACAAATCGAGTTTTTCTATACGATTTTTCCAATAGAATCCCGCAAAACCGCGATTTTGCAGAAACTCTTCATTGTATTTTTGTGGAATCAGGCCTGCCGCAGTGTTTAAATATCCTTCGCGCTTTCCACTAAAGACGGTGATTTCGGCTTCACCATATCCATGAATTTCATAGGATTTTAGGGTAGGGCAAACCAGGATCAGGCAAATCAGTCCCTTAGTAATATCTGGTTTCATGTGTGAAGTAACATAGCCTCCCCGCCGAAACTTCGACATTTTGAGGCATTGGATGTAGGAATTGTCGGGTAAATGCCAGTGCTGCCTTTCTGTTTTTTTTTCTTCGGTGGTATAATCCTAACCTATGCCACCCCAGCCCAGATTTTCAAAAAAGAACTCGACTTCAAAAATTCGCCTTCCCTTCATGAAGAAGAATAAGACCAGCCCAAACTTTCTTGGACCTTGCCGCAAGTCTTCGGAATGGTTCAGAATCGGGGGATATCTGGTGGGGGGCTTTTTAGTTTTATATGGCTTAATGATTGGATGGCAGGCTCTGTTTGAGAATCACTCAGTGCAGACAGCCATTAATTCAGTGCTTTTGATTTTGTTTGGATTGATTTCCATTTATGCCGGATCCCACGATCAGTTTGTGAGCGAGAGACTGAAGTCGGATTCCGTATCCAGATCTCAGTGAGCTTTTTCAGATAGTTCTATTAGATGACCGGCTGTGTCTTTAGGATGAAAAAACACTACCTTGGTGTTGTGTGCTCCAGCTCTAGGTTTTGCATCCAGAGGTTTTAGGCCCCGGGCCACCAGAGTTTCAATCGCTTTGTTTAAGTCATCCACGCGGTAACAGATATGGTGGATGCCCTCGCCTCGTTTTTCCAAAAACTTATGGATGGCTGAATCAGGATGGGTGGGTTGTAGCAATTCAACCGAGCTTTCCCCTAGAGGAAAAAAAGCAATTTTGACTTTTTCCGGTGGGAAATCAAGGGTGGCTTCTGGCTCGACACCTAAAATATCCCGGTAGAGTCGAATCCCGGATTCCAGATCACGGACTGCAATTCCAATATGGTCAATTTTTTTAAGCATTGTTTTCTGCCTCCCAATCTTCAGAAAGATACCATTTACGATTGATTTCCGAAAAGCTGATCTCCAGAAGGACAATGTCTTCCATTCCAATATTTTTGATTTCCAACCAAGCATCCTTTGGCACTGAAATGCTATCGCCTCTTTCTCTGTTTAAAGTAGTTTGTTCCACTCTTACACTGGCTTTACCAGATTCAATCACAATAGTTTTGCGATGGCGACGATGGCGATGGGCTCCCCATGTCAAACCAGGTGGAATCACAATTCT
>DITF01000148.1 GCA_002422125.1 bacterium UBP17_UBA6191 | reverse complement strand
TTTTCGGGAAAGCTGGGACAGAGCAAGGACTGTACAATCAAACTCGCGGGCAATTCCTTTTAAGCCTCTGGAAATCTCAGAAATTTTTTCCTGCTCATTGTTTTTTGCCTCATAGGACTGAATCAGTTGCAAATAATCAATAATAACCACGCCTAATTCCTGATTCTGATCACGAAGATTTCTTTGCAATCGTCTCAGATCATTTTTAATATCCATCAAAGTCATGGCATTTTGATCATTTACAAACAAGGCTGAATTCTGTAGACGGCCATTTGCCGCACCTAAATTTGTAATTTCTTCAGTGGTTAAATCCCCTTTAGCCAATTTGGAGCCGTTAATTCCGGCCATATTGGAAAACAGGCGATTTACAATCGAAGTACCCGGCATTTCCAGGGAGTATAAAATTACGGGAATCGTCTGAGTGACGGCAATANNTGGGACATGTCGAGCATCTGGTTCACCCGCCGCTTCATGCGCTGGGCATCCACCTCCAGCTTGGCTTTCTCCGGGCTGTCCGGCAGCTTGCGGGCTAACTGCAAACAAAAGGCCGTCTTCCCAACCGATGGGCGAGCACCTAAGACCACCATATCCTGGCGCTTTAAGCCAAGCGTCAATTCATCGAAGTCACGAAACATAGTCTTAAAGCCCGTGGATGGTACCTCACCGGCCTGTCTTTGCATCACCAAACGGGCAATCGAATCCCAGGATTCTGAGCCAAAATGGGAGGCATGCATGAATTTTTTATCATCACGCAACTCGGCAACTTTTAAAATCTCGCGTTCAGCCTCAGCTACTAGTGTATCCGCATCCTCTTCCTCAGAATAGGAACGAGATAAAAGCTGATTGGAAATATCAATCAATTTTCTTAAGCGCGACTTTTTGATAATCAGCCGCGCATAATTCATATGATTAAAATTGGGAGTGATACTGGTCAGACGGGCCAGATATGCCTCACCGCCAGCATCCTTGAGAGACTGGGTGTTTTTGAGGTAATCCCCTAAAACCACCTCATCCCAGTTTTCTCGGCGCAAATCCATGACGCGCATGGATTCAAATATATCCTGATGCACCCTTTTGTAAAAATGCTCCTTCTTCAGTTCAGCCGCAACTTCAGAGAACTTATCCGGAAAATTGATCAAAAGGGAGAGGAGATTTCTCTCTGCATCCAGATTGTGGGGGGGTATTCGCCTTAGGGTATCATCCATAATCCGCAAATTATATCATTCAGGCATAATGTCCGTAGCTGTTTTCTTCAACCCTTTTCAGGAAGACACGCATCACCCGTCTGTAAAGCTCGTCCTTGAGGTACTGATCCTCCACTCCGGCATCAATACTTGGATTGTCATTAACCTCTATCAAATAATACTCACGGCCAATCTGCTTAATGTCCACCCCATATAAACCATCCCCAATTAAATTGGCGGCCTTAACCGCTACTTTAATCAATTTTGTAGGAGCGTGTTCCACGGGAATGGTCTCAAAATCACCGTAACGGGTTTTACCCCCTTCACTTTGAATGATCTGCCAGTGTTTTTTCACCATAAAATATTTACAGACATAAAGAGGTTGTCCATCTAGAACACCAACTCTCCAGTCAAATTCTGTAGGCAAAAACTCTTGTGCAATCAAAAGCTCAGATTTGGATAGCAAAACCTCACAAGTTTTTTCCAGTTCTTCCTGGGAACTAACTTTTTTAACACCGAGAGAAAAGGCCGAATCAGGCTGTTTTAATACACAGGGAAAACCCATAGTGTCGGCAATCTGATCGAGATTACCCTTATGAACTACCATGGTTTTGGGGATGGGTACCTTATTTTTATCCATGAGTTCCGCCAGATACACCTTGTTGGTACAACGAAGAATGGATTGCGGATCATCAATGACTACCATGCCGTTGGCCTCAGCTCTACGGGCAAAACGATAGGTAAAATGATTTACACTGGTGGTTTGGCGAATAAATAATGCATCAAACTCAGCCAAACGACTCATATCGTCCTTGGAAATCAGTTCAGCATAAAATCCCACTGATTCAGCAGCCTTGACAAACTTTTGCATCGCCTTTTCATTGGACGGCCCATGCCCCTCTTTGGGATCATATAAGATAGCCAAATCATAACGAGCACTCTTCTTTCGCACAATCCGCTTTGGTTTACTGAAATATTCCTCGGCGGCCTTAACCGCGAACACCTTGTGTTCAGGAACAATTTCACTGGCGGCCAGACTGTTTAAGCTAGTTAGAGTCCATTTGTCTGTGCAGGTAAATACCGCTCTTAGAAATGGAGAGGGAAAAAGATTAAAAAACTGGGCCGCAACCCGATCCAGCTTTTTATCCACACTTTTGCCAAAATAAATATCCAGAATGTAGCGACCACTCTCCAGCGGCTTTAAACTCTTCTGAATCATTTGATCCAGATCTTCAGAGGCAAATTTCACCAAAGTCTGGCTCTTTAAGTCCTGAATGGTCATTACATCCGGCATCGGTCTATGATTTCTAGCCGTGGCTAGAAGCGACACATAGTAGCCAATTGTCTGATACCGGTACGATTTACACATATTGTAAACTTTTACATCCTTAAGACGGGCGTAGGCGGCATCCATGACATAAGTTCTGGCGGACACCACTTCAACACCATCCAGTTTCAGGGACCATTCCTGTGGATTATTAACGACAATCAAAGTTTTCATGAACTAACTTTTCCTTTTGCGGGAGGTCGAATCATAAGTAAATTGGCCTCATAAGTTACCACTCCCAAGAGGATGGCGCATACCAGGGTATTAAAACCCACAGAATAATAGTTGCCTCCATAGGGATTGGGCATGTAGGGGTCAGCAATCTTTGCCACCCTCTTTTTTTTATCATAACCGTACACTACTACAAAATGTCCGGTCGGTGTACCAGAAATTGCATCTGGTGTGTTGGTAGATTGAATCTCTCTTGGGGCACTATGCAGATAGGTGATGCTCAAACCAGTAATAATGGGTACATCGCGTTTTAAGTAACGGCGCATTAAAGATGAGGTCAGATCTTCGGTGTAAATTTCGCCGCCTGCATCCAGATAGTTACAAAATATCTCCGTAACTTCTGCTAGTTCATCTCCACCTTTGGCATCAAGCTGCAATTTTAGTCGCCTTTGTAAATCCCGCCCCTCACCGTGGCGAAACCAGGTCAAATCAAAAACCGGCAGATTGTATGTATACATTCTGACTTCATAGCCTAATTTTAAGGCATGCAAACCAAGATAAGCCGCTCTGGTTCCTCCCCCATCCGGCAACTGAGGTATTTCATCGATTAACTGCTGCAATTCAATCTTTTCCCCAAAATAGGCATAGACGGCATGTAGACAGGTGGCCCCACAGGTAGTTTCGGTTGGTTGCGGCAGAATCGTAAAAGGCAGTTCTTTGGTCATATAGTTTTTAAGCCGCTGTCACACGATTTCGCCCGGCTTCCTTGGAAGCATACAAAGCATCATCGGCCGATTCGGTGAGAGAAAGCGAGTCTTGTCCACTGTTGGGAAAAGTTGCAATTCCAAAACTCATGGTGATGGTTCCGGGAAGCGAGGATTCACGGGCCAGATTTGTTTCTACCCGCTTGCGCAATCGATTGGCAAAAATCAGTGCTCCCTCTCGATCCGTTTCCGGTAAAATTATGGCAAACTCCTCCCCACCAATACGGGCCACCAAATCAATATTATCTCGGGCTTCCTGCAATAAAATTTTGGCAGCCCCCTTGATTACAGTGTCTCCCATCACATGACCATAGGTATCATTGACCTTCTTAAAAAAATCAATATCGGTATAAATCAGAGAAAATACCTGATGATACCTGCGAGCCTGTTCGATCAAATCCATAAGCCTGTCCTCGTAATAACGACGAATGAATAAACCGGTCATACTGTCCGTGATGGCGAGATTATAAAGCTGGGAGTTCTCAATCGATCGGGCCGCTAAGGAAGCCAGACCAAGCAAAAGTCTTTCGTCATCTTCATTAAAGTCGCCCTGTTCCTTATTCAAGATATTAATAACCCCAATAGCACTGTCATTGACCACCAAAGGTACACATACCAGATTTCTGATATGCGATTCCCTGGTCTCATCCAGTCTCAGAAACAAGGGATCACGAAACCCCAGATTGGAAGTATGGCCAATCTTATCCCGATAAACCTTGCCAGCAATCCCGCGATTCATGGGAATTCTTGAGGCACTGTGGGCATGCTCATACAGTCCGCGTACAACCTGGGGAATCAGACACCCATCTTTTTTGTCAGCCAGTAATATGGAACCCCATTTAGCATTCAGACCTGCAACAGCCTTATCTAGAATATGCTCCAAAACCTCACTGGAATAACACTTCGAATTCATCTTCATACTGGCTGACATCAGAATTTCAAGCTCATATACCTTACGATCAAGAATTCGGTTTTTGTCCTTCAGCTCATCTACCTGGGCCTCAATGGTTTTGGCCATAAAGCGCAAGGATTCTTTTAACTGGTTCTCCTCACGAAAATAGGATTGGGTTGTCACCACGGCATATTTGCCTTCGGTAATCTGTCGGGCCAGTCGCACAATTTCCAGAATCGGGTTGGTAACACGGGCAGCAATCATGGATCCAAACAAGGTGGAAAATGCAATGGCCACCAGAAAAATCAGAAAAAAGATCTGCCGGATGCCTTCAATATTCTGCACAATGATTTCTTTACTTACCCCTAAAACAACCAGTCCATAAAAGCCGTTAATTTCTTCAATTTTTAAGGGATATACCACTTCGATGATATCTTCAGAGCCAGTATTAAATGCCATAGACTCGCCCCCAGATATATTGGGGGCCCGAAAATTTTGCAGCCAACCTGCTACCACTCCAGTAGCCAGATTCTGACCGACCTTGGATAAATCCGTGTGAGTGAGACAGGTACCAGTGGCATCCACAATATAGGCATATTTGAGATTCAAACCACGACTGGCTTCTCCAAAATGTCGATTCAGATTGGCATATTCATGTACTAGAATATCGTTTAAGGCTGAACTGGCCACAGAGCGGGCCACAATTCTAGCGTTTTGCATCATCAGATCAGCCATAATGGTTTCTTGTCTTTTAGTCACAAAAATACCTGTTATGAAGAGAACAAGGCCCATTAAGACAGCAATAGCAGTCGTGGTTCTGGCGTAAAATCCTGGTTGGTTCATTGAATGATCAGCCTCCGTACCGGATCGTAATCCTCGTCCTTAATCCTGTCAAACCCTGTTAAAGCCGGAATCTGCCGTAAGGCCGGCATAGAAGCCTCATCCATAATGGCATTCACAAAAATCTCGACAATTCTTGATGGCAAATCTCTTCGAAACACCAAAGGCTCATTAGGTATTGGCTCGGTCTGAGCTAAAACCCTTAAAGAATCAGCCTGATCTCTTAAACCATCCTGCTCCAGCACTCCAGCATAAGTAGCACCAGCATCAAACTGTCTGGCAATCAGGGCAAATGCTACGGAATCATGCTTGGCTAAAAATTCTACCTGACCCAGATCAGATTCTTTGACCCCAGCCTGATTCAAAAGCAGCACTGGAAAAAGATAGCCAGAGGATGAATCCTTGGATACAAAAGCCATTCTGGCACCCTTCAAATCAGAAAGGGTTTGAAAAGGTGAATCCCTTGAAACCAGGATTTGACCCGAATAACTGGATTTTCCTCTCCAACGGGGAGCTAACATTGGTTCATAGTTTCTTGAAGTAGCTGATAGGGCACTGTAAAAGGTCGTACCCGTCCATCCAATTTCTACATTTTCCTCCATCATTTGCTGATGTAGTTTTTCATAACTGGAATACAAAAGCAGTTCAACCTTCTCAAGTCCTTTATGGGCTCTAAGATACTGAAGCAGGGCCTGATGGGATATCAAAACATCGCGGGGAGAGTTGTAAGCAACCCTGCCAATGCGAAGCCGAGGGCTCTCAATTGAGGACTCAGCAAAGCTGTGGACCGCTATGGCCAACAGTAAAATCAGAGTCAGGCAAATCTGGCGCTGCATGGGCATTCAGCTTAGATCAATTGTGCGGGAATGTCACTGATATTTTGTGGTAATCTGTTGCAATGAAACTTCCTATGGATATTCTGGGACAAACCAGAGAAGCACTGGAAAACGAGCTTGGACTGGCCCAGGCCAGAAACCTCTATCTAAAAATTTACCGATCTGCTCAAAGTGCCCCATCCTTACTAGAGGGCTTGCCCGAGGCCGCGCAGGTCTTAGATGATGGGTTTGGCACCAAAAAAGTCCTATGGAAACTCATGGATCACAAAACCGTCGAAAGCGTTTTGCTACCTCAGGCTGGTCGCCACCGCACCTTATGTATTTCTTCTCAGGTTGGCTGTGCCATGGCCTGCGATTTCTGCCTCACTGGAAAGCAGGGCTTGACTCGCCACCTCAAGACCTCAGAAATTGTGGCCCAAGTGCTTTTGATGTCGAAAGAGGCTACTATCACGAATCTGGTCTTTATGGGTATGGGCGAACCCATGCACAATTTTGCCGCTGTCAAACAGGCCTGCCACATTTTACGAGACGACTATGGGCTGAATTTTTCCCGTCGTCAAATCACCATCAGCACCAGTGGCCTGATACCTGGAATCCTGGCCCTAGCCAAGGAAAACTTTGCCTCCCTT
>DITF01000109.1 GCA_002422125.1 bacterium UBP17_UBA6191 | reverse complement strand
ATGGCATCTAACACCATCAACAACCACAGAAGCACAGCCAGAAGCATTACTCTGGCTGGAATTGGTAGTTCAGTTTCTGGTCAGGTCTGTAGCCTGGAACAACTGATTGCTGCCAGAAAAGACAATGTGGTCCCAGTAAATAATGCGGCCATGAGCTCAACTCTGAGTCTCGAACCTTCTGGCTACAGTGGAACTGTGAAGTACCTGACTTTAGGTAACTTTGATCCTGATGCTGGTGGTGGTTCTTTCTCCAGCGCCCCGCTGTCTCAAAACGCTGTGGCGCATTACTGCCTGTAAGCACCCCTCCCTTTGGCATAATACTTTCAGCACTAGTGGTGCAATGGGCGCAATTCTTCATTATATCCTGAAAAGATCAGTGCAAACCCTACATGGAACTGGGTTTTTATGCCTGTTTGTGCTCTTTGTGGTACTCAGTAGTGTACCGTTTGGTGCATCCGATCAGGTAATTGAGTTCTCAGGGCTGTTAACCCACCCATCCGAGGGCCCCTATAATCAGGAGGTTCATGCCAGAGTCCAAATCATTCGCCGTGATTTTTCCATTCAGGATGAAGAAGAGTCAGAGACGGTAGTCTGGGAAAAAACTTATAGCCCCATCATAGTTTATAACGGAACCCTCTCCATTTTAATGGATGAAGATGACTCATTCAGAAAGATCAATTCCGAGGTATTTGAGAGTCAGGTAGATTACGAGTTTGACCCCGATCTGAATCCCACCAGAATTTCACGAGGAATCCTGCCCAGAGCCTCTTATGCCCTCAGATTTTACTTTCGCAGGACTTTGGATTCAGAAGAAGAGCGAATCAAACCGGATTTTAACTTTGATGGATCCCCATTTTCCGTCAGTAGTGTGCCCCTGAGTGGAAATAGTGAAAAATTTGGGCAGTTGACAGTCTCATATTTTCCAGAGCTATTGTCCGAAAGAGGCTCTTTGATTGAAATTGACCCGTTTGCAAATGCAACGGCCTCAGCCCAGCATGGCCTTTTGATCGAAAACGGTTCCCTTGAGGTTCTCACCTCAGGGCCTGAATCTCAGGCCCTGAATATGGAAGGCGCATTTTATCTGCGAAATGTTACCTTAAAAACTGGCACAATCAATATGTCCCGAGGTGACATACGAGTTAGAAGTCTTTGTATGTCCAAGGATTGTAAAGCAGCAGACCCCGTGTTTTCTTCCCCGCTATATGTTTATAACAAAATGGAGTTAAATCGGTTTGTTGATAGAGACAGTCTGAAAGAAAGTATTCCCTACACAATTGAGCCATCCAAAACATCCAGAATTACCAATCTGGAAATTGCCAACTCAGGTGGGGTATCTGCCGCACCGGCTATCTTGCTTTCGGGGGAAGCCGATTTTTCAGTAGAAGGCAGGACGGCTATCAGTCTTTTGGGTGCTGGGAGTGAAATTGATATTAAAACGGGCAAATTCAGCCTGGAAATGCCTGAAGATTTAGCGGACACTTCCACAAGCACCAAGTTTCGCCTCAGGCCAGACGGAGAGATGGGACAAGACGCTACAGAGAAGGAAAATTTCCGTAAAGACACCTTCCACAAGGTAATTGCAGATAGAATGGTCAATGCCGTGGAAAATCCTGCAGGAGATACAGTCGCCGGTTCTTATGTCATTAAACCCTCCGGCTCCTCTAACATTGCCGCCATCCAGTTTCGCTTTGAAAATAAGGCTGAATCACTGGAAAGGATCAACAGTAGAATTCGCAACCGCTATCCAAGCAATAGCGATCGGCTGTTAAAAGTTATTTTTGACCCAATTCTAACCGGAGAAATGCTGGATAATCTTGTAAAGGGAGATCAGGGGGGAAATCTTGATCAACTCAATTTTTTTGAATTCCACCAGCACGATTTAATTGGACAAGCCTCAGCACAAGAACTTCTGGAAATCATTAATGACCCCAGATTTACTGACAATGCCAAAATTAGTGCTGCCAAAGTCTCCAATGATTTGATCAAAGAAACCACCCTGAATCAAATCTGGCTCTCACAGGCATTTTTTATGCAGCCCGATCTATTAGACTCCCTGTTTGTGAGGGGTAATGTATTGGTAAATTATGACAGTGCTGCTCCTATTGTCTTTGGAGGCAATCCCGATGAAAACCGCCCCTACCTAGGAGCTGTGACTTCCCCTAGTGGCAGTAAACGAAGCCTCTATTTTCTTAAAGAAGGTTTTGCCAATGCTGGCACAATTCTAAATTTTAATGCTGCTGGTTTAAGACTGTATCAAAACTTAAATATCCGTACTCATCATGACATTCCCCTGCCAACAAATTTATTTAGTGGTGGTGAGATGCGGCTTTTGGGTAATCTGGATGTGGGACGAGACTTTATCAGCCAGGGTAAACTGTTTTTGGGTAATGCTGATGGTAGCGGGACCCAAGACTCCCTAATCAATAGTAAACGGGTCACAAATGTCTTTGAGATTAGTGCCCCCTATTTTTTTAATCGATTTTCCGAATATTATTCAGCTCCCATGACTAGTTCCAGATGGTTGAGACTAGAGGCAGAGTATCTTGGATTTACAGGCCCCACTAGGCTTTTAAATATTCAAGGTGATTTAAATATTCAGAATAATTTGAAAGGTACAGACTTTAAAACAGAGAATGGCAATAACTGGGTCACATTTGACAGAATGAATACAGCCAATGTCGGCTATTATTCAGACCCTGACTCAGACTCAGTCTGGAATGATTTGACAATTATTGGAGCCTTGGATATCTCAGGGGATCTGTCGGTTGAGGGTGATATTGAGATCAGTGGTCAGATTCGTGCATCCGATGGTAATGTCAGTGTCGATACCAGAATTGATCAGGACCTTGTCGCCTCAGCCTTTGTTGATTTCGACTCGGATCCGGCTGGACTGGGCCGCACCATGTTATTGGATCCTAACTCGCTAAGCCGCCTGAATCATCTGCAGTTTGATTTGGGTGCAGAAATGTTTGGCACCCCCCAGGTAAGAGGAAATGTAGTTGTGGGAACCGAATTTCGCTCCAATCTCGATCTGCAAATCAACTCCACGCTTTATACTCCCAGATTTCTTGATCTCGATGACCTAACCTATCTGGCCGATCCCAATCAACTCTCACGACTAAACCAGTTGACTCTGACCTCAACCCTAAACACGGCCATTCTTAGTGCCTATGCTGTACAGGTTTCTCAGAATTTTTCTGTGGGACAAAATGCCTCATTTACGGGAAATGGCCGATTTCACTCCCAGATCGAAGTCCAATCCGAAATTAGACAATTGGCATTGACCAGCGATCAACAATTGTTTCGTGTGGACAATGATGGGGTGGTCTATGCCTATTCTGCTGACATTGGAGGCGATACTGGATTAAGAATGGGTGAGTTCAGTGGCAGTTTAACGGTTGGTCGTACTGCCACAATTATCCCCGAAGCCTATTTTAATAATTCTGATGTCTGGGTTTTTGAGTCCTTTGCATTGGAAAACTCCAGCGGAACCCGTCTGGTTAATCTGGATTCAGCCGGTAATCTGTCTCTAGTATCAAGCCTCTACACCACGGGCACACTGCGGTTTGATACGGCCTCCACCCGTGGAATCATTTCGGCCACAGATTGGAAAATCGGCTCAGAAAATGCCTCTGTTCGGCAACTGGTTTTACAAAGAAATGACGGGCAACGATTGGATGTTGAAGTTGATAATATCCTTGCTGTTAAGGTAGACAATTCCCTGGATTTTTCTGACTCTTTGCATTTTTATCAAATCATTGACAGCAATAATCAATATTATTCTGTGATTCCAATCGGCATCACCACATTAAGAAGCCTTTCCAGTTTTTCCCTCTCACCCGTGACAGTACCCACACAAACCATTCTGTTTAGTAGTTTAGGCGATCTTGAGGAACCGGATTACATCTTTGATCCCAGTGCAGAAAGTAAAATCCGTGATTTGGAAGTCTCAGCGCCATTGCCAATCTCTGGGCTTTTGAATGTTTCCTTAAACCCCCTGGAGGCTACCAACTACTCTTCAAAACTCAGTATCAGAACCAACTTAAGTACAGGCAGTGCCAATGTAATCACAGTGGCAGATCAGTTTTTTATGACTCGTTTGGGAGAAATTGATTCCAGACTCGATTTAGAACATATGGGCAGCTTTGAACTGAGAGACTCCAGTCTGAAGCTAGGTATCGGGCCCTCTGAGGTCTCGATTGCCAAACTGAGCATGACCACATTGATTATACTACCAAACCAGTCCTATGATCCGATGACAGCCAGCACACAGCCCTTGTATTATGCCGACCACCTGCACCAGCATGAGGAAATGGGGGGCATTCGTTACAGTCAACTGGCCCGCCGCGATATCGATAATACTTTTGATGAAATGCTACGGTTTTCAAGAGACAGTGAAAGCATCCGCATGCAACCATCCACTACCATTAGTGCCCAATGGAGTAACCAAAATACCACTGGCACCTTGAGGTCTGTGCCTATAGTCCTGGCACTGAGTGATACCTTCCTTGTAGCCCAAGGCATGGATGGAAGTAATGTCTTAAGTTCGGTTTTGCATTACAACTCAAGTAGTATGGTGTTAAACCTTACGGCCACTGATACTTCATTTGCAGCAACAATGGCCGCCTTTGCGGCTGATGCCCAAAATGACTTTGTCTATTCGATCGGGGGCATATCTGCCAATAATCCAGTAAATGATGTTAGTAGATTACGATTAAATGATTCTGATATTGATCCTACCCTGAATCTCCCCATAAATCTGGCCCGTTCTCACGCCATGAGTCACTCAGGAAATGTTTATGTATTTGGTGGCTACACTCAATCCGCCGATGGGATCCATTATGTTACCCAAAGTATTTTTAGGCAGCCTCCTGATCCATTCAGTCAGGCAGTTATTGCACACAATCTTCCCCAGGATCTGGTAGAAACCGAAATATATGTTTCCGCAGGTCGCTTGTATCGATCAACTGCCAATGACTTTTCATCGGCTCATTTGATTGCTTCTGAAGCCAACGACATTGTAGAAGCAGCTCTGAGCCCCAATGGATTTAATGTCTGCTACCATACCACTGACAACAAACTATATGTTCGTGATCTTCTATTACAAAAATTGACCATTAATGGGATTAACGGTCATTCCTGTCAATGGGGCCAAGGAAACGAACAAGATATTGTCTACTTTATCAATTCGGTAAATCCAGAGGGCGAACTCTATAAAATTCGACGAGATAATACTGGCCTTACCAGTCTGGGCAAACCAGAAATTGTGGCCCGTCATCTCAACATTTCCAACCAATCCGAAATGGCAATTGTCGCCAAGATCTCCCAAAACACAACTGGGGAAGAGTTGTATGTCAAAAAGAGTGATACAACACTCCACTCTGTAATTGGAGACGGGAGTTCAGAAAGCCCAAGAATTGCGCAGGAAGTTTTTCATCCACTGCTTGTTGAGGGTCAACTGTATTTTACTTCCTCTACTTTAAGCAGCAATCTGGCTACCAATCTGTTTCGAGCCAATCCAGACGGGAGCTATCAGCAACAGATTTCTCACATTCCCCAGGGGCTACTAGAGCGCCCTGCAATTCTTAGTTCTTCTGAGGCTTTACTGATTGTGACAGCCTATGCCTCAATGGCTAATCATATCCCCGTAGATTTTGAAAGCGGTTGTGTGGCCTCCTTCAGAGGTTTTGCCTACCTGTTAGGAGCTGGGGCTTTTGCAAATCAGGTCTGGCAGTATAATCCCCACAAAGACTCATATCTTCAGTTGAGCGAACCCCTGCCTTTTGAAAATCAACCTTTTGCCTGTGCCGATAATGGAAACGGTCTGGTGTACTTAAAACAAGGAAGCCGTTTCTGGCACTATGATCTTTCCGGACAAAAAGTTTATCCTTTGCCAGACTCTCCTTCTTTAAATGCTGGTGCGATGGCCTATGGCAATGGACTTGTATGGTTTTTGGAATCCCAAACCGCAGGTACCTCACTGTTTTTTAGTTATAATCCCAGCACATTAATCTGGGCCCCTATGGCTAATCCAGCTACCTTTGTGGAAAATCCATCGTTAGCGGCAACGGATAGTTTTATTTTGATTCTTGGTAAGGGTGCAGCTCCTATTGCCAAACAATATTCTATCGCATCCAATACATTTGCTGATTCCTCTGCCTATTGGCCCTTAAATCGTGAAAACCCATCCCTGTTAACCTTAAGTAGTACCAGAATAATTGTGGCTGGTGGTTCAGAGTTAGGAACTCCCGTAACCTCACTGGCCGATTTCACTCCATCGGTGAATGTGTTTTCTGCCAGAGCAGAAATGCCAATTCCCATTAGCAAGGCCGGGGTATTTTCCCAGGGACATCAAATTCTTCTGTTTGGAGGTTTGGAACAGCCAAGAAGATTAGTGATTCAACCAATTAATGCTAGCGATTCACAAAACTTTGTTCAGGTTCTAAGGCATTCTCTAATCTCCCAGTCCACGCAATTGGAAACCAGCGCTCCCGCGTTTCAGTTGGCAGCTAAGGCCAAATCCGACCTCGTAGCCTATGTGAACCAAGATCAGGCCATTAACATCTACAACCTAAATACAAAAGCTCACTCAAATCTAATCCCAACCAATCCCGTTTTGAGTCTGGGTTTTGCCAAAAATTCTGACACTATTTATTATTCTCATCTAAACGGTGGCATTGAAAAAATTCACCGAATCAAAACCGATGGCACTGGTACCTTAAACATCAGTGATGCTTATTTGGGTACAGCGACTATGCACCGCATGGGTTTTGTCAACGAAGAGGAAAGTCGTATCTATTTTCTTAGAAGTGCAGGAGTCGATTCCTTTCAGGTTTATCGCGGGTATTTGAATCAAATTACGGCTGTGGAAGAGGTCCTTAGCGATACAAATATAACTGAGCTGGCCTATTACCAAAATGCCAATATGCATCAAACCCAGGCCTCGGCCTTGCTTCTATCCCCTTCTACCAATTTGAGCACACTGTCTACTTATGCTTATCCGGGGCTATATTTAAGCAAGGTTTTGCGCCTTAAGGACTCTACAGTTGTTTCAGCCCGTGCCATGGATGCAAACACCAATCTTTATTTCTGGGAGGATGGCAGTAATGCACCACTGGCTCTGACTCAGTTTTCAGGTACGCAATGGGCCAGTCTTCCCTCCTTGTCCAGTCGAGCCAATCAGATCCGTTTTTGGTGGACTGATGGGACCGACCGTGAGATTCGCGAAGGCAATCTGGCCTCTTTGTCCGCAGCCCCAACTCTGATTGCAAATGCAGAACATGGTTTTAGTTCTAGGGCCATTAACCTTGAGCCTACCCTACAAAAGAGCTTTTTGCACGATTCCAGGATTTATGTAGTTCAGGGAAAGGACATCTATCGTTCGCAGACGCTTGGAAGCTCGGCTGTAGATTTAGTGTTTTCAAGCCATGATTCCCAGCCTTTACTTTTAGGTGATATGTTTCAGGTGACCCAGGCAAAAAATCGAATTTATGCCTACGGCCTAAATTCTCGTAAAGTCTATGAATATGAGCCTACAGGCAAAAGTTTAAGAGAAATTTACTCCGTACCCTCTCTGCTTGGAGAAGGTGTGTTAGGCGCAAGTCAAAGCCAGCTTGTTTTTGCAGCTAAAGATTCTGTAACCGGGATTTCAGTTTTAACTTCCATATTGGAAGAAGACTCATTGATTGCCAGAAGTTCTGAAGCTACGGCTCCTGAAAGCCAACCACAGCGGCTCATGGCCATAAACCCGGCTGGACGACTATACAGCCAAAGATTTATGGGTCCTGCCAACATTACAGTGGAGACAATTTCTGGAGGCTCTGGTAATACTGGCGTTTTAGACAAAACGCTCGGTGGTAGTAATTTTGTGGCCAATGCGGTTACTAACTCAGCAATTGCTGCCTTAAGTGTCAGCTCAGCTTCCATTGCCTCAGAACAGATTCATGCTCAGGCACTTTTAGCCGATAGTGTGGAGTCTAAACACCTTCAATCTGCTTCTATTAGTAGCTCAAAACTAATCAGTGAGTCCATTACCACTGAAAAACTAGCATTTGCAACCTTGGAAACCAATCGTGTGCAGGCTTCTTCTT
>DITF01000057.1 GCA_002422125.1 bacterium UBP17_UBA6191 | reverse complement strand
AGCGCGGTCAGGTTCTGTGCAAGCCTAAGTCTGTAAAACCTCACAAGAAGTTTAAGGCTAAAGCTTATATCCTTTCTAAGGAAGAGGGCGGTCGCCATACTCCTTTCTTCAAAGGATATCGCCCACAGTTCTACTTCAGAACTACAGATGTGACTGGTTCGGTTGAATTGCCAGCCGGTGTGGAAATGGTTATGCCTGGTGACAACATCGAGATGGATGTTGAATTGCACACAGCCGTAGCTATGGAAAAAGAACTGCGCTTTGCGATCCGTGAGGGTGGCAAAACCGTAGGTGCCGGAGTTGTAGTTGAAATTACTGAGTAATCAGTCTTTTTAGGTACAGAGTACAAAAATTGGGTCGCCAACTTTGGTTGGCGGCTCTTTTTGTTTACATTTTATTCTATTGTGCGTATTATGTGGAACTGCATTTTTTTGCTCATTTTTTCTGATGAAAGGAGCGTTTAATGAGCGCTGTAAGAAATTATGAGCTTCTCGTACTAAGCGACCCCAATGTGGATGAAGCCAAATTGGGAATCGTTTTTGAGAGGCTTAAAGACATTTGTGATAAGAATGGTGCCAAAATTGTCAAGACGACACCTTGGGGTAAGCGTAGACTTGCATATGAAATTAAAGATCTACGGGAAGGTGTATATCATCTTCCGGATCTGGAAAGTCATCCAAGTGCTATTGCCAAGCTTGAGGCGTATCTGAGAATTCAGACCCCAGTCTTGAGATTTTTAACTACTGCTAAACCGGAATAGATTCATGGCATCTTTTAACAAAATTATTCTGATGGGAAACCTTACTCGTGATCCAGAACTGCGCTACGCCCCTAGCGGGACAGCTATCTGTAATGTGGACATTGCGGTAAATGACCCTGTAAAACGAGATGCGGAACCTCTTTATGTAAGAGTGTTGGCTTTTAATAAGCAGGCTGAATCCTGTGGTCAATACTTGCGCAAGGGAAGTGCTGTTTTTGTGGAAGGTCGCCTTCAGATTAGTAGTTGGGAAGGCGAGGGTGGAGTAAAACGCACCCGAGCAGAGGTGGTTGCACAGACCATCCAATTTTTGCCTAAACAATCCGATCGGATGGACGGAAAAGGCGAGTTGAATTCTGATACGGTAGACATCAATAAAATTGAACCGTTGGATGACAACGACATTCCGTTCTAAAACCATATCCAAGGAGAATTATTATGGGTCGTAATTACGACAATGGAAAAAAAGAAAAAAAAGAAAAGAAACGCCGTCGTAAGGCAATACTGGCTGTAAAACTTGGTCTTGATGCCAAGAAAAAGCCTTGTTATTTTACCAGAGAAGGCATGACTCATGTTGATTACAAAGATGTTGAGCTTTTGAAGCGCTATATCACAGATCGCGGAGCCATTGTGCCTTCAAGAACTACTGGTACAAAAATCAGGATGCAGAGCAAGCTGGCCAAGGCCATTAAAAATGCTCGTTTTATGGCACTGTTGCCATATTGCCCTGAAAAATATGTATAGATAAAACTTTGGGAGAACTGGTGGGAAATCAATCAGCTCGTGCAGCAAAAACCGGGATGATGGTCGCGTTGACCATAGTTCTGTTTTTTGCCCTGCGTTTGCCTTTTATAGGTGTGCCAGCGGGTTTTGTTCTGCCAGTTCCTCTGGTTTTATGCGCAGTTCAGAATGGAATGGGAGCCCTAGGTATGGGGCTTCTTGGGACAGGGCTTTTATTGGGAGTCCTGGTTGGTCCAGTGTCGTTTCTTGGTTGGCTTCCCTTTGGTACGGTTTCCCTGGTACTTGGGGCTGGTTATACCCGTCGATACACTTTAAAAAGATACCTGATTACAGGAACAATGGCATATACCTTGGTGGCAGGCCTGATTTTTGGTCTAGGAGCTGCCTTCACTGGTGTAGATGTTTTTCTGGAATTGAGAACAGTTCAGGAAAAAATGCTTTCTTCCGTTGAGGAGCAGATGGTAAAACCTGCTTCAGAACAAAGAGAGAAGTTGTTCGCTGAATATCAGGCATTGATGCAGGAGACACCCGTGTCCCTGGATTTAGTGGATCAGAAAAAGAAAGAACTGGATACTGCCCGTCAGAGGGAAGAGTCTTCAGCCCAAATGATTCGCCAATGGCGAGACATGGCTCAAAATCCTCTGCCAATTCTGATCTTCGCAGGATTGCTCTATTTATTGGTCGTACTTAAAGTTTTAAACATGGTGGCGCACCGGTTCAAGTTAGGCAGTTTTCCTGCCTTGCAAATGAAGGACTGGAAGTGTCCGGTTGCTTTGACCTGGTTTTTTCTGCTGGTTATTCTGAGTGCTCCCTTGTGGAATCAGCCTCGGGAGTCTGGACAGGATTTATCCACCTTGGCCTCAGCCATGCTTAGTCTTTTTGTGGTCATGGAGCTTCTATATTTTTGCTTTGGGCTATCCCTGCTTCTGTTTCTCACAGATCGCTGGCAACTGCCAACTCCTTTAAGGATTGTCATGATGTCTGCCGGGATACTTTTTGCCCAGATAATTATGCTGCTCGGAATTTTCGACAGCTTTTTTGATATTCGAAACACAGGCAGGGAATCTACGGAAAAAGGAATTTGACATGGAATTGATATTGACTAAAGATGTTGCTGCATTAGGAATTGCAGATGAAGTTGTTCGTGTAAAACCAGGGTATGCTCGAAACTACCTCTTACCTAACAAGCTAGCTGTTGTAGCTACTCCTGCCGCAGTGAAGGAAAGATCCGGGCGCATTGCCAAGGCTTTGGAGCGCAAGAAATTACAATTGGCTCAGGCAAACGAGCTGGCTGATAGAATTGGTCGCATTTCAGTGTCCTTCACTCGTAAATCCTCAGAGGAAGGCAGACTGTTTGGTTCTGTAACTAAAGAAGACATTGCAACTCAGCTCAAGGAAGCTCACTTTATTGAACTGGACCGCAGAATTATCAGCATGGAAAACCCGATTAAATCTNNTCTGTGGGTGAATCAGTGGTCAGAGTGCGTCTGGATTCTGGAGTAAGTGCATTGTTAACTGTAATTGTGGTTTCTGAAAACCATAAGCCAGAGGTTTCAGCTAAGGTAGAAGAAGTAGTGGAAGAGAAGGCTGAATAAGTCTTTTTTTTAGATAAGACAAATTGATTGTCGTTTAAAGCCTGTCTTGTAGTCCAGTCTGCAAGGCAGGCTTTTTTGTTTTGAAAAAGTGCCGAAACCTTAGATGTGTATTATCTTTTATTCATTTTATTTACGATTTTTGGAAATGCTTCCGTTCTTTACAAGGTTAAGGAATGCGATGCTAGGCAAGTAGGATCCGTTGATCTGGAATTTATTCGACAATGTTTTGAGATCAACGAGGCTCGCGGCTTTCTGTACATGATTAAAACCATGGGTGATACTCAGCACTTGCCGGCAATGCTGAGTGAATTTTCAGCCGAGTTGTCGCAAAAAATCTCAAATTTAGAAACATCCAGAGAAAAAAATCAAATATATGTACGGATTTTGCGAATGCTAAATAATCTGCATGAGCAAGATCCTCTCATCAGATTTTCTATTCTGGATCATTTGCTTTTAGAACAGCTTTTATCGATAGCCATTAATTGGAGACAAGCCCTATATACATCTTCATTTAATACACTATTGGATAGGGTGCTTTTGTTGGTTCGCGATGGTGGGGTTTCCTTACATGCTGAACTTATTGCAAGAACCGTTGAAAACAGGGCGGTTTTTTTTGAGGCACTATCCGCGTACAACAGGTTGGCCGAAGTGCTAAAGAACATGACCGAGGCCCAAGTATCTGAGCTTATTTTATCCGATCTTGTATATCTGCAAAAGGCCCACAGTATCCGAAATGCCATCGCCTGGATGGAGTATCTTCTCAATCCCAAAGTAAGTAGTGAGATTAAAAAGGTGTTGCAGCAGCAGATAGCTGAAATGGCTGATGAGCAGGAAATCAGTCCTAGCCTGATGGCTTTGTATCCTCAAGGCTCAGTGGTTGCCAATCCAAAAACAACCTCTAACGCCTTAGTTGCCTTGATGTGTCAGACCTATCGCCTGATGGTAGGTGCCACACTTTCTGAATCCTGTTTGCAGATTGAGAGTAGGTATAAGGACAATATCTCTGTAAAACTTGATGATTTCCTTGATTTGAGGACGCTTGTTGGCAAAGACTCAGTGAATGTGCAAAGGCATGTCTTCTACAATGATTTGGATGGACGATCCACCTATCATTTTTTCAGAAAACGACATGAGCTTTTAAATCACTGGCAGATTGAGACATTGCCCACATTTGAGATATTTCAAAGTACCGATCAGACTACCGGTATCACGATTCAGATGATTTCCAATTTACCTCAGTTTCATTCACAAGGTTCAATTGATATTGAGACTTATAATCTGAGTGAGGCTCATGAACCAAGTGTGTTTGTCTTTCGTGGGCACTCCTATCATGTGGTTGATTCGCTTAAGTATTTGAACCCAAATACCATGTTAGCCATTGTGGGATCCTGTGGTGGTTTTGAAAATCTGGAGACTATTTTGCAACAGTCTCCAAACACGCAAATAATTTTGACCAAGGGAACGGGTACGGCCTGGATCAACAATTTGATCGTTCCCGCCATCAACCAAAGAATCTTATCTGGTGTTCAAGAGATTCATTGGGTAGAATTTAAACAGAATCTACGCACAGAGCTAGTCCAGTCCATGCAACGGTTTCCCAACAGCGATCAAATTTTGAATGTGTTCGATTCGTTTTATCTCTTTCCCCACGAAAACATAGGCTTTATCATGATGAGGGCATGGATGCAATTTTTGGGGGATAATGGGGTTAAACACTGATACAAAAGAAACACTACAGGAACTTTTGGACTCCTACGAGAGTCTGATCCTGAGTCCAGACGAACTGATAAATCATTGGGAAAAATCCTTAAAGGAAATTTTTCGCTTTATCCATACGGTTAAGGGTGCTTATGGATTTATGGAGGTTCTGGATCAGGTTGAGTTTTTGCATGAGTTTGAATCCGTATTGGAAAAACTGCAAAAATCAGGTGCTGATGAGACACATGTCAGGTTTCTACTACGAGGCATGGATTTAGTGCATGATGATTTGATTGCTAAAATGTCCGGGTCCGTTGATTCGCTTACTGCTGCCTGCAAATTGTATTTGGATGAGTTGCGGGCCATGAGTTTTTCTTTTGCTCCCAAGATTGAGGATGTCATCTCGGTGCTTGAAGATACGATATCGAGATTAAAGTTAGTGACTCACCATAAAAGTTCGCCTGAGCAGATCAAGATTTTTTACGATAAAGTCTTGGAGTTTTCGCAATTTTTTTCGCAAAAGGGCGATTACCGTGTGTCCCTGGTTTTAAACGCATTGTTATTGAAATCCGTGTGTCATGCCGGAGTCGATCTTACTCACTCTGTACGACAGATATTGCGGGGACTAGAAGAGCTTATGTTAGGCCGAACTGACATTGATGTGGAGGGAGTCAATGGACATTTGTATTTGTTTTTGCAAACCATAAAGCATACCTCAGCAATTGCTGACTTTACTCAGTTAGTCACCATGCGTGATGTATTTCCAGATTTGCTGGAAGATTTTTATCATATATTCTGGGATCAATTAGTTGCCAAAGTCGATCATCTTGAGTTAATGGATGGAAAAGAGCTTTTAGCAGATTCAGATAGTGATCAGGCATCCAAAGATGGGCCTGGCACTTCGGATGAAAGCCGCAAAATCAGCACTGAGACTGTTAAAGTGGATAGCCGGTATTTAAACCAATTCACCAGAAATGTGGAATCTTTGATTATGTATCGTAACTATCTGGATAATCTGGAATCTGAGATTCGCTTGTATCTGCCCAATGCACTGGCTGCTGATCTGAAGTATGGATTACATGAAGTCGGAGAATCGATCTCCTCGTTATACAAAAGTCTTTTATTGATTCGCAGGGCCAAAGCATCGGTGCTTTTAAACAGACTTCCAAAACAGATTCGGCAGTTAGGAATAGAGCTGGGAAAAGATGTTACAGCAGAGCTTATAGGCATAGACACTGAGGTAGATCGTAATCTTTTATCCATGCTTCAGGAGCCTTTGTTACACCTCTTACGAAATTCCATGGATCATGGAATTGAGCCGCCGGTTTTAAGGCAGGAACTTGGCAAACCCACGCAGGGTAAAATTTGTATTAAGGCCCAGACGATGGACTCAAGTTTTATTCTGACCGTTGAGGACGACGGTAGAGGCATCGATACAAAAATGATTTTGCATAAAGCTAGGGCCAAAGGTCTTGCCAGAATGGACACAGAATATTCTGAAGCTGAAATTTATGAATTTTTGTTCCAGTCTGGTTTTTCAACGGCAGAGACAGTTACTAATGTTTCGGGAAGAGGGGTGGGTCTTGATTCTGTTTTACATGCTGTGAAACGAACAGGAGGGAAAATTGAGGTTTTTTCTAAGCTAGGTGAGGGCAGTATATTTTCCTTGATTGTGCCTGAAAACCAGGCCGTCAAGACGGCTAGATTAATTCTGGTTGTGTGTTCAGGCCAGCGATTCGCCATTCGGGAATCAGAAGTATTGGAAATTATGGACTCTAAAAAATTAGGCGACGGTCTTAGTGCAGATGGAATTGCAATTTACCGGGAATCGGTAATATCTTATTTGAATCTGGCCTTTTTACTGGGCTTAAAAGTTGAATTTAATCTAGCTACTTTTCGAGCGGCCATAATCGTAAAGAAGGAGATGTCGAAGTTTGCCATTATTGTTGATTCAATCGTGCAGACCCTAGACGCGGTGATAGAGCCTTTTGTAGATTCTCGATTAAATCAAAACCATTATTTTGAAGGAACCATAGCCATTGGCAGCAAAGCTCCAATTTTGGTCTTGAATCTTGAAACCATAGCTGAAAGCTACTGCAACAAAGCCGATAGACCAGAAGAGTTT
>DITF01000135.1 GCA_002422125.1 bacterium UBP17_UBA6191 | reverse complement strand
GTATCCAATCGCGTATCCAACAGCCCCTCCAAGTACACTTCCCAAGGAACAAACAAAGGCATACCAGATACTTCTACTGGGTTTAGCAACGCACATTGCCAGAAGAAGTACATCAGGGGGAACAATAAAAAATGAGGACTCCACCAGAGCCAAAAAAAACAGCGCCCACAAGGCCTGAGGCTTTTCGGCCCAGCCTAAGGTCCAGTCATACAAGCTTTTCACTTTTTTTAACATTGTTGTTCCTTCTATTGGGCCAAAGTCTTTACCATCGATTCTTTTTGCCTCGAAAACAGCCAGGCAGCCACTGGCAGAGATATACAATACGCTCCCAGGGCGTATACGAGAAATAAAAAATGTCGGTAGAATGTCTGGGATACGGAGGACCAGGATCCAGAGTCATAGCCGAGCGGGGCTAAGTAATTACCCACATCCATACTAAGAGGCAGAATGCAGAAAATGACAATGGGCCAGGTAAGTATGGTGTTTATAAGGGCCAGAATCAAACGGGTTAAAAGCATAATCAGAACCCGCGCAAATCCTTCTCGACCCAGAGCTCTGGCTGTCTGTCCTTCCATGCGCATAGGAAAACAAATGGATAAAATGTTTCCACCGGGCAAAAGAACCAAAAACATCATAACCGAAGAAAACCAGATTACCTGCAAGGAGTGAATTGACATTGTGTCGGTCATCCAGGCCAGCAGCAGAAGCAGCAGTGAACCTGCACTGAAAATCAGCATAATGGATATATTTTTAGCGATTAGAATCTGCTTTTCAGGCACCGGAAATACCAAAAGCTGAACCATGGCCTCTCTTTCCATACCATACTGATTTGAGGACATATCGGATGCGGATAAAAACAGGGCTCCAAAAACAAAAACCGGCCACAATTTCAAAATGGGCCAGTGAATATCCTGAATCTGCAAAACCACAAACAAAACAGCCCAGAAAATCATGGCGCTTAATACGGGAAGAATTAGTACCAGTCGAACCGAAGGCTCTCTTAAGTACAGACGCAAATCCTTCATAACCTGAACTAGAATCAACTCAGAAATACCCGGGAGTTTAGCAATAAGCCGCTCCAATGTCTTATACAACTGTTTGGCATACCAGCTTACCCTCATAGTACTCGATTCCTCAGATACCTGAAGCCAGCCTACTGCAAAACTGCCTAATAGCATGGCTAAAAGCGTTTGCAGGATTAACAAAAGAGAATACAGAAAAAAGGGAACTATCTCATAAAGACTCAAAGACTGAATGGCCAACATGAGTGTACTAGGCGGTAAAAACCAAGTATGGACTAAAAATGGAAAATCGGGACGGGTGAAAGGCTCAAGCAGGGGCAGGCGCAAAAGAATCTGTCCGTAAAGAAAAAATACCAGCAGGAAGGTAGACACAGGCAGCATAAAACTCATAAAAAAAACAAACCACTGGCGGTTTCTTAAGATGGTGTAATAAAGAAACAGAATGGTCTGAGAAGCTGCCAGGGTGCCGATTAAGAGAATCAGGCCCAGAATAAAAAATATAGGTGCAAACCAGAGGCTAGAGACCATGCCTGCCCCTAAAGCCATTCCCCAGATCAGGGGCAAATTACCAAGTACAGGTGTATCCAAGAGGGAGCTGATACAGGAGGCAAAAAACAATTGTTTTTTTGGGACAGGAAAAACCAGCATGGAACGAAAATCGAGACTTTCTCCCAGTCTTGAACCAAGAATTGGACCAATCAGGGTTCCAAACCATACTACGCTAAGTGCCAAACCAAAAAAATCAAATCTCCAGCTATCCCGTACCCAACTGATCAGAGCATACCCAAGAAAACCAAAAAAGAAACCAGAGGCCAAAAAACATCCCAGCACAGCTTCTGGAGGCAAAAATTTAGGCAAATCTGCCTTTAAGCGGCGATAATTCAATTTGCACTTCAACTCGACTATGCTAAGGAATTGAAGGTTTTGTGCCATGTCCATGTAAAAATACTTCTTCCAGGCTTTTTGCCCCGGTTGTATTGAGAATTTCTGCCTGCGTCCCTTCCATGATAAGTTCGCCATCCCTGATAATTCCGACCCGATCACAAACCTTTTCCACGATTTCAAGAATATGTGAAGAAAAGAAGACTGTCATTCCCTGATCTCTTAAATCCATCAAAAGCTGTCTGACTCTGATGACACTGATGGCATCCATCCCATTAAATGGTTCATCCAGAAACAAAATTTTCGGCTTATGAATCAATGCACTTAACAAGGCCAGCTTCTGTTTCATGCCCTGGGAACAGTCAAGAATCAGGGTATCTCTTTTTTCCCACAATTCCAGTAACTGCAAGCCTTCAGAAGCTCTCTTGGTCCAATCCTCAGTCGACAATCCATGCATTCGTCCACAAAACTCCAGAAACTCCCAACAGGATAGTCTGTCATACATTTGTAAATGATCTGGCACCAAGCCAATTTTTCTTCTAATTTCAACTGGATATAACAAGGGATCAAGCTCCAGAATTCTTATCTCGCCCCGACTCGGTTTCAAAAATCCTGTCAACATACGAATGGTCGTTGATTTCCCGGCCCCATTGTGTCCAAGAAAGCCATACACCTCACCAGCATAAAGCTCCAGATCAAGACTTTTGACAGCACAAAAACTGCCAAAATCCCGACCTAAGCCGCGCACACTTAATACACTATGTTTTGGCGACAACAGAATCATCCTCCCATACATTGCGAACTAGTTTAAGAATGCGAATCATCATCCTGAGAAGTTCTACCCGCCCTTGGTATTCGTGACTGGGATATCTGTCCAAGAGCCGGGCAAAGGCTTTATCACTTCCCTTCAGATCATTTAAATAAAGCTTCGCCATACCCAAATGGTATAAGGACTGTTCTTCTCTGAGGCTATAATCCTGACTCAGGATTTCAGAAAGTACTTCAATCGCCTCCTGGTGACGGCTTAACTGCACTCTTAACAAAAATGCCAGATTATATCTTGCCTCAAGTAATAACTCCTTGGGACCACCGTCTTGCAACTTTTGAATCAGGTCATATCCCTGTTCGGCTGACTTCAACAAATCGCGGTGTTGAAATCGGGTTACTTCTGAGTCAAAAAAATGCTCAACCAAAGCCACCTCATTTTCTCTGCCATGATCTTTCATCAGCTTAATCAGTCTTGGTTTTACATCCAGAAAAAACACATCCAGACTAAACACATGCAAATAATCCTGCATGGCGGCAACAAAGTCTCCCCGAATTTCATGGTACCGACCTCTGATATAATACGCCTTTAAGTGGTAAGGGGACTGCGATACTGCCTGTGAAATCCTGGTCACGGTCTGAGCTTCTATGTCTCCTCCACCAAATAAAATCTGCCAGGAACTCAACCAGAATTCCAGACTCTGCCAACGGGAAAACTCCTTGGTGTTAAGAACCAGTCCTATATATCTCTCCAATAGTTCCTGAAATTTTTTGGAGTCTAAACCAGATAGCTTTGTGATCAGAACATCCTCAATGGCTCTTTGTAAGGGTTGTGAGTCTAAAAGCGTGAATTTTCCCTCTAGTACCCTGCTGTGTCGTGAGTCCAGAGCCAGTATCGCTGATGCAATTGAAATGGGGGCAACGGATTTGGAATCAAGCTCTTTCAGTAGCTTTTGATACACCCCTTCCCTCAAGTCTTCGGCCTCATCTTG
>DITF01000343.1 GCA_002422125.1 bacterium UBP17_UBA6191 | reverse complement strand
AAATTTGCCGGCAGTTGAATGAAGAAGGAAAATATTTAGCAATTCATATCACTGTGGAATCTGCGCAAGCAGCCAGAGATAATGTTTTAGAGGCAAACCGAGGTATTCTCAGAGCTTTGAACTCGGGCCTTACGGCCTGTGAAAACTATCCACCTCTTAGCCCTTCCAGTGAATTTTTTGGTGAGCTAGAGGGGGTAAGGTTTTGTCTGGAAAGCTGGTCTAAAGCCTCAGCAAAACCCATAGTTTTAATGATTGATGAGATTGACTCCATGGCGGGAGAATCCTTAATCGCCCTTTTGCGGCAACTGCGGGCTGGATACGACCAACGACCGCATGCCTTCCCCCAATCCATTATTTTAAACGGGGTTCGTGACCTGAAGGATTACCGGATTTACTCCAAAAAAGACGACATCTGGCTCACTGGAGGGTCCTGCTTTAACATTAAGGCGGAATCGGTGCGACTAGGCAATTTTACTCTGCAAAATATCTCTGATCTATTTTCTCAACACGAGGCCGAACGCGGGCAAAAGCTCGCTTCGGGACTGGTTGAGACAATCTTTGAACTGACTCAGGGCCAGCCTTGGCTCTGTAATGCCTTGGGCGAACAAATGTGCCATAAACTGTTCCCTGATGAGCCTCTGTTAAATGAGCAACACTTACACGAGGCCAAAGAAGCCCTGATTTTATCCAGAGCTACCCATATTGATCAGCTTTATTACAGACTGGAAGACCCAAGAATCCGCCAAATTGTGATTCCCATGCTTTTAGGTGAGGATTCCTTTCACTTTCCAGCAGCAGATATTGAGTATGCCAGGGATCTTGGGCTTTTACATGCCGAATCCAAAACCCTGCAAATTGCTAATCCTCTGTATAAGGAAATATTGCCCCGTGAAATGACCTATGTCATACAACAAACTCTTACTCAAGAACCTAAGTGGTATGAGAACTCTAACGGTACGCTCAATTACCAAAAACTAATGGATGAGTTTATGCAGTTTTGGCGGGAACATGGGCACAAGGAATTTTATGATCGTGAGATCACACCCCATGTTCTGTTTATGGCCTGGCTGCAAAGGTTGGTAAACGGGGGCGGCACAGTTCACCGAGAGTATGCTCTGGGTCGCAAACGCCTGGATATTCTGGTTGAATTTGCTGGTGAAAAATTTGTCTCGGAAATCAAACTCTATCGCGGTGAAAAAACCCTATCTGATGGCTTAAACCAGATCTGTGAATACTTAAATCAGATTGGAATTTCTAAGGGCTATCTCATGATATTTCTAAACACTCTGGCCACCGATGAGGACTCCCGCTACCGGGTTGAGACAGTGGAGCATTTGGGTAAAAATATACAGGTGTATTGGTTGTGACCCAAAATCTAAATCTACCCAATCCCAGCAATGATCAGGAATATGATCAAATCGATTTTCGCGGTGAGCCATTTTTACAGGCAGCAGTGCGGATATGTGAGCTTGAAGGTATTGTGATGGACAATGTAAAGACCTTTAAGACGGGATCAAGCCCTGTGTTTGAGGTATCAGATCAGCATATTATCAAGATGTATGCCCCATTAAATATCAAACACTTTGAGACTGAAGTGAATGCTCTCAGGTTTTTGCAACAGAGTGAGTTTAGGTATGGGCCTGCCGTGAGGGCTTTTGGAGCTGTGGCGGGTTGGTCCTATATTGTAATGCAAAGGGTGTCGGGTCAAAGTTTGACTGAGGTCTGGGAACATTTGAGCCCCAGGGATAAGATGAATCTGATGCTGGAGTTGGGGAAAATTGTCAAAGACATGCACGGCTTGCCCGTAAAAGTTTGGGCCAATGAATCAGCCCCATGGTCAGAATTTATAAATCAGCAGAGACAAAATGTGATGAATCGTCATACACGGCTGGGATTAGTCGATCACTTCTTGAATGAAATTCCCAATTTTCTGGAGAGTACTGAATTTAAGAATCAACAAAGGGAATCCTTTTTACATACAGAGTTAATGAGGGATCATGTTTTTGTGAGTATGGTAGACGGGCAATGGAAGATTTCAGGCCTTATCGATTTTGAACCTTCCATGATTGGGGATCCTGAGTACGATTTTGCCTCTGTGGGTGTTTTTGTTTGTATGGGGGAACCGTCCTTGTTTTTATCTTTTCTTAGTGGGTATTGTGCCGACTTGCAGGACCAGAATCGACCCTACAGGGTGATGGCATACGCCATTTTGCATCGTTACAGCAATTTGAAATGGTATCTGAAACTGCTGCCAAACGGAGATGATTTGCAAGATTTAGCCAGAAAATGGTTCACATAGAAGCACCAAAACCCCGTCCAGATCTACATCGCGGCCTACCAGTTGAAGGCTTTGCCAGGCCAAGCGGCGCGGAAATTTGGTACGCATGGGATAGTTGAGGTAGCGGTAAAGTGCCTGAAACAGGATGGTTTTGAGATTAGGGTAGACAAGTGCCAGGTGTTTCACGGCATAAAGTGTTTTGACCCGATGGGCCGCCAAAACCGGATGCATGGTATCAATATCAGAAACCATTTCCAAAAGCTCCGTTTCAGTGGGGCAGTGTGCGTTTAGTAAGTCAGGGGTCTGGGTGAGGGCTTTATGGCCTCGGCCTACAAACGAAGCCATCTGTCTAAGTCCACTAGCAAATGATTCGGGACAAAGCGGACCCAGATCCTTTAAGGCACTGGCAAAAGTCAGGATATGGGTAAAACTAAGCCAGCTTTCCTGTTGGGCCGGAATTACTTCCACTTGATCCATAAGGCTTGGATCAAACTTCATCAGACACAGAGCCCCGGAATAAACCAGAGATTCCAAAATAGATTCTGCGCTGTAGCCTTCTTTGTTATGAAGCCACTGTAAGCATTCACTGATTCCCGATCCACTCAAATCCTCAGGTTTTAAAGCCAGAGGGCCAAAGGTAAATGGTTGATTCAGACATGCCTTTAGCTTCACAAACTGAGGTAAATCATCCTCACGGGTCGAATAAATCAGGTTTCGCACCAGCAATCGGCCTAGAGTCTGAGAAAGCCCAGGTATTTTTTGGCTCAGTTGCCAGGCCTTGTGTAAATAAATCAGGCAATGACCAAAGTCACGGTAGTGAAAAAGAGTGCTGCTGATCAATTCCTTAAGATTCTCTCCTTCTAGCTTAAAGTTTGGTCCGATCCATAAAAGTGAATCCTCGCTTTCGGCTTCAATCAATTGGGGCAGGCTTTGGTGTTTGGGGGGCTCACCTTCCAGAAATGGGGTAACTTTGAGGGTCAGGGTTTCCTCATTGATTTCAAAAAAAATTTCCTCAAGGATGGCTAGTTGTTGGTGCAGGCCAGGTTGAGTCTTGATGAGCTCAAGCCAATCCACGGCTGCGGCCAGGGAATGGCTAAATCCCCATTGATATCTAACGGCTCGATTTTGAATTGTGGATTCTATTAGGGGCCAAACATTTCCCTTTGCGCCAATGTAACGGGCTAGTCCACGCATCAAGAGGCCGGCATTTCGTTGGGCCATAGCTTCCTTAATCTGATCGATGGCTTCCTTTTGCACCTCGATAGGATCGGGCTCGCAAATACTTACAAAAATATTTCCATCCCTGATATCCATGGGCCAAACCTTTAGACCATCCCCACCCACTGAATTTTGGCCAGTTTGCAAATCAAACTTCCAGTTATGGTAGGCGCAGGTTAAAACACAATCATTCTGGATTCCCTGACTTAAGGGATAACCCTCATGTGGGCAGCGATGATCCACGGCATGCAATCCCTTGGAAGATCGTAAAATCAGAATCTGCCGCTTGCCTGATTTCACAATCAGACGACCTTTTGTTTCTAAATCTTCTAGGGTTCCGGCCAGAATTTCCTGCATGATTGCCTCCTGTAAAACAGCTTCTAAGATAACATGGGGTATAATGCCAGCATGTCAAAACAATCTACCGTAGTTGAAAAAAGCCCCCATCCCATAACCGTGGCTCAGATATTGTCGGATCTGAAAAAACTGGGATTAGCAGCCGGTGACACTGTTTTGGTCCATTCCTCTCTTTCTTCATTGGGCTGGGTCGCAGGTGGGGAACAGGCCGTAGTGGAAGCTTTGCTTCAGGCCGTCTTACCAAGCGGTACTTTAGTTATGCCCACTCACTCATCTCATTTGACGGAGCCGAGGCTCTGGCAAAATCCTCCTGTACCAGAAAGTTTTTGGGAAATCATTCGCGCAGAAACTCCCGCTTACAATCCCTATCTGACACCAACCTGTGGCATGGGGGCTATTGTGAATTGTTTTTTACGGGTTCCCGGTGTGTTCCGTAGCAGTCATCCAACCCACTCTTTTGCGGCCTTTGGAGATAAAGCCGCCCAGATTATTTCTTCACATTCCCTCGAAGATGGTATGGGTGAAAATTCCCCACTAGCCCGGCTTGTGGAACTTAATGCCAAAATTCTGTTACTTGGTGTGGGTTTTGAATCCTGCACCATGTTGCACTTAGCGGAAGTCAGGGCCAACTATTCAGATAAAGGGAGCATGTTGCAGGGATCGCCTATGATGGTTGATAAGCAGAGGCTTTGGGTGGAGTACCGTGAGCTAAATTATAACAGTGATGATTTTGTAAATCTGGGGGATGATTTTTTAGCCGCAGGCCATGCCAAGACAGGTAGCGTGGGCTTATCTAAAAGTCATCTTTTATATGCAGATCAATTGCTCAGATTTGCGATTCCATGGCTGGAAAAACATCGGAATCAAGGGGATATGGGATCTGATTTGATGTGGAATCCAGTCCAGCCAGATCAATTGCCGCAGTTGCTCAAGGGTTTTTCTGACTGGTGTTTGGCCGGTGGTTGTTCAGTGGATTGGCTGATAGGTAAGACAACCCGTACCCATGCGGATACAGATATTGCCATAATGCGTTCGGATTTACGGTCCTGTTTGGCCTGCTTTTCTCAGGATCAGGTACTTCTGTGTGCCAAAAAAGGCTTATTGGTACCTTGGCAGGGTACGCAGATTCCAGAGGATATTCACAGCATCTGGATTCGGGATCAGCAAAACTACATTCTTCAAATTCTGATTTTTGACTGCCATGATGACACTATCAGCTACCGAAGAGATAAAAGGATTCGCTGGCCTTTAGCCTCCCTTTGGATTGAGCATCGCGGCATGCGCCTGCTAAACCCAGGCATTACCATGCTTTTTAAGCTTCATGGTCGCGAACTATTACCAAAAGATTGCCATGATGTGGGGCTTTTGGTGGAATATTTTTCATCGTTAAAATTGTAAAACCACAGGTTGAACTACTCATCCGTTACCCCCTGTTTGCGAGATGAGCGAGATAAGTATATCCGTTAAGCCAAGCACATATAGAACAGAGCCATATCCTCAAAGCTCCACAATTGAAGGTACTGGTATCACGCATGGAGAAAATTATGGGCAGTGTTTTGGGCCTGTATAGACTATATTTGATGGACGGCCCTAAACCTATCCATGATGTTGGGAGATCAGAATGTCTGTGATTCGAGTAAAATCTGTATGTGTTTTTCGCCATCACGACAAGGTTTTGCTTTCCGAAGGTTATGACCCAGGTAAGAGGGAGCGCTACCTGATACCAATAGGCGGAGGAGTCAACTTTGGGGAGACTGCCAAAGATGCAGCCAGAAGAGAAACCCTTGAAGAAATTGGTGCCGAGGCAGACTCCTTTGAGCTTTTAGGCATTTTTGAAAACCTGTTTGTCTTTGATGGCAAACAAGGCCATGAAATCGTATATGTCTATGATGCCAGGTTTGTAAACTCAGTGGTGTATGAAGCGACGGAACTACAGGGCACTGAATCTAATGGAAGCAGGTTCATAGCCAGTTGGTTTAGCCGCGAACAGCTAGCCAGCAGCCAGTTGCCTGTTTATCCTGATGGTATTGAAAGATTGCTGTTTGCAATTGGAGTAACATGCACCCCGAAATTCTGAAATACAACGAACAACAAGAACCCGCCCACAAAGCTGTGTGTGATGTTCTGGCACAGGAAATCGACAAACTATTGCCTGAGGCTGAAAGCAAGATTTGGCACGCTCATCCTGTTTGGTTTCTTAATGGCAATCCAACCGTAGGCTACAGCAAACAAAAGCCGGGAATTCGATTGATGTTTTGGAGTGGGGCTGACTTTGAGGAGCCGCAATTAAACATTGTAGGCAAAAAATTCAAAGATGCATCTGTCTTTTTTAATCAAACCGCTGAGATTGAAAAAGAGGCTTTGCGACGATGGTTAAAGAAGGCCCAAGAGATTCAATGGGACTACAAAAACTTAATCCGACAAAAAGGGCGGCTAGAGAGACTGAAGTGATGATTACCGGTTGGTACGGAGTAAAATGAACAGAACTGAAGCCTGGGTAATGCCAGCCAAGCAGATATTGTAGTGTCCAGGCATTGGGTTGCGCATATCATTGTGACTACCTATTATTAGCTTGTGGGTTGGTTGCTCTTAATTTTTCAGGCATTTGTTGTTAAGACATTTTGCTTTACGATACTAGGACTGGATAGCCAGAATTTTGTTTCCAGCACGACTCTTTCCCCCAGTGTTTCTGATTGTCAGATTCGATTGATTCAGGATCAGCAAGCATTCTCGGCGGCTTGTTTGAAAATGCCCGAGGAAATTGTAATACCTGAGGCTAAAGGTCTTACAACGGTTCGACTGCATATGCTGGTTGAGGATGACGCGCCTAATCAGGATGGATGGGGTGTGTACACCTCGAATCAATTTCGTGGTGAGTGGGGTACTTTTTTGTTACACCTAAGCCATTTGGAGAGAAGCCGTTGGATCACGGTCGATTTACCCCTTGTGTACTCAGACAACTCTGGTATGGGTCTGAGATTGGATTTTTATAAGGATTTGGCCGTTGTACCAGTTCAGGAAAGCCCAGAGCAATTCGACATATTGCGCAAATTGTACTGGAATCAACAGGCATCCTCCCCAGAGGCCTTTCGTTTTATAAGTGAGCTTAAGGGAGTGTGGTTTCACAAGGTTGAGTTTTTGAACCACCCCCCAGAGATTGTGAGAGAAGCCCTCAATGATCCTATGTACTCTGGCTTAACCCTGGCTATGTGGGTTTTTGTGGCTGCGGCTATTTTGTGGCTGTTTATTTTGGTTCAGGCTAAAAGCAAGCTAGTCTACTTGATTGCTGGGGTTTTATTGATGATGCCATTGATTCTCATGTCTTTTTTAATGCTTGTAGATAGTGAACCACTGCAATCGTTGCATGCGGCATTACGCCTGTCTACAGAGGAGGATATCAGGACTTTGTGGGAGGATGTTCACTCCCTGAGTGAGAAGGCCAATCAAAATTGCGTAAAAAAGGCATTAGATTCTTTGAACATGTTAAATGACTACATGAAAGAGGATCTTAATGAAAGCATTTTGGAGAATCTTAGAGTTAGCGCCAGGATAATTAGAAATGAGGCGGAGCAGAATTTTCTGGACATGCCCCTGCTTCTGGATAAGATTTATCCTCTGTATTGCAAAACTCTTATGGAGTGGGCAGATGCTGGAAGGGATCTGCACAAATCTTTAAGGGTTGAGTTGGAGTCTTGCAAAAACCAGACTGAATCCCTCAAAGAACTACAGATTCGGGCCAAAACCGATCCTCCGCTCACGGTTTTGAATCGTCTAGCACATTATGCCAGGGCATCTCATCCAATTGCCCTAGTCCTGTCCGATTTAGAACAGAACCTTGGATTTTCAATGGAGCTTACAGGGGAGCAATTTCAGTTTTCTCGTCAATATGTTGGAACTGGGGCTTCCATAACTAAATTGAAACCTCTGTGGTTATCTACCCAGAACCAGCTTTGCCAGTATGCAATGGCTCAAGGACAGGCCTTCTCGGCCTGTAATTCCTGGAACGCAATCAAAGAAATGCGCTTGTTACTTGGTCAGGACAATTCCAATGTAAAAAGTCTCGATACGATGATGCAGAATCCAGAACGCTCTTTACAGGTTGGAGAATCCGATGAATCGATTCACAGGACTCAGGAAGTATGGGCCATTCCAGAGACAAACTGGGGTAAGGTACTCGCACATGTTAAGTATTCTAGGAATCTATTTATTCCAGAGTTAATAAGTCTTTTGGAGAAAAAATTTCCGCAATTGGAATATTATCTGATGCCTCCACCTGGGCATATTCCCTGGCCTTACGAAATCATCAATCAGGGACAATTTCACAAAATTGCGGCCCAGCAAATTCAGAACAATCGGCCTTTGATGGTTCACAGCAATGAGTCTGGCAAAAGTTATCTGTATCTGGCTAAAACCTTGGATTCGTGGAAGCCTTATACCCTTGTGGTTCGAATGGAAACCACTGCTGTCTGGCGTTGGGTAAATGCAGTTGCTTTTGGCATTCCTTTGGTAATTGGGCTTCTGATTCTATGTTCTCTCATCCTGTGTTATGTCCTCACCCAGCGCACCGCAACCCCCCTACAGGAAATTTTACAGGCTTGTGAGAGAATTCGTTTGCAGGATCTTAGTCGCGAAGTAAAGGTACTGAGTCGCGATGAAATTTCAATTGTTGTTGGGCTATTGAATCAGGTCTTAAATGGGCTAAGACAGACGGCTTTGATGCAGAAGTTTTTAAATTCTTTAGTTAAGAAGTCTGATTTTTCCGATCAAGAGATCACTAAACGGAGACTGGCGGCCATTATCTTTATTGGTTTTAGAGATCCCAGTGGCCAGTTTTTACAATGGTCGGACTCCAGGCTGATAGAATTTCATCACCAGTTTTTGACACTCTCACAGTCAATTTTGCTTCAATTTGGGTGGGAGGTGGACAAGTTTACCAACCACGACTGTTTGGGTATTCACCCGTGGCCCTTAAAGTTGGAAGAGATGGAGAGCTTTTGCCGTACTTTAAAAATTAGGCTGAACGAATTGCAGGAGCAATATCCACAGATTCACACCGGAATTGGAATTGCTTATGGGGAAGTTGTAGTTGGAAGGGTTGGGGTTCAGTCCAGAATGGATTACACATGTATTGGGGATACCGTAAATCTGGCCGCCAGACTATGTGCCAAGGCCCAAGGGTTAAAGACAAGAATCATGACACACCAAGAGTTGGTAATTGCTTGTGGTATTAAAACTTTTGATCTGGTAGGAGATTTGGAAATTCGCGGCAAAAAATCCCGGGTCAGGGTAGCTCAGTTATGATTTTTTTGTCTTTTTTCCTTTTATTTATGGTGGATTATTACCATAAGTATGATTCGGCAAATGTTGAATTGGATAGAGCCAGGAGTCTGAAAAATGAGCTGTTGCAAGAGCTTGGTTCTGAGTATTTAGCGACAGATCCTTTATTTCACCGTGTGGTAATTGATCTGCTTAGGCCCTTTGTTTCTCCCCTAAAGCCGGAGGTTCCTTGGCAGCATGCTGGGGGAGGATTTGTTTCCCGTCGTCATCGTATTGTTAATAGGACTGGGAATCAGATGCCGGGATTTATGCCGGATGAATGGCAACAGGCTATGGCCATGGGGATGTTTGGTAAAGAAGAGTTGTTTGATGTAAAGGCTTCACAATTTTTAACTTTGCCACTGAGTAAAACACAGATGCTTGAGTTAAACGGTGAATTTCGCATTGTTACAACTCGTAAGGAGCCTTGTTTATTTTGGTTTGAGATTCAAGGGGATACGCTTTCTGTACTTATGTATCGCCTGAAGCTGATTCAAAAGGAGGATATCAGAGAACATGTCTGGAAACTTCTAAAAATAAGCCATCCGCAAATCCGCGGGAATCTTGATTCGATGTCCATCAAAATTGAGCTTCTCCCAAGCGTTGAAATGTATGGATACATTTTTATTCTCCTGTTGATTTTACTGGGCAAAAGCTTACTCCTATCCAGAATTCAAAGAATTTTATTCAAGTTTGAATTGAGACTAATCTTTTTTATCCTTAGTTCATCATTGCTTGTGTACCTGCCATTTTGGTACTTGCATTCGGTGGCTCACGAGACGGGCTTAAAAACCTTAAAACAGGAATGGGATCAAAGTTGCCATGCTAAATTGCGCCTGCTTGAAGAGCAGTGGCCCCAATGGGAATCGAAGTACCATGATCAATTGAGACGGACATTTTATTCCGGCTCTCCCATCACGGATTTGTTACCGGAAAACTCTACAACTTTACTGATTGATGACAAAAAAAATCCCACCTATTTTCCCGATGACATGGATGAATTCTCCCAATCCGTTCTCAATCATTTTTCAATTTGGGTGGTACCTCACATCCCTCACTCAGGGATTAAATCAGTCGAGGAAGCGAGAACGGTTTTTCCAATTTCCAGTCTATTTGTGAATAACATTGCCAGAAAAAGAAATTATACAGATTCCCCCTTAATACAAGCAGAGGCCAACGGCAAGGTCAATCAGCAATCCGTATTTGGGAGAAGCTACCATTCCATGTGGCTGGCCAGTAAACCAGAGGAGCTTTTTCGTTTCCAGTTGGTGATATGGTTTTCCAATGAGCTGGAGAAGTTATATTTGTTGTCCCAAAAAGCCGAACCAAATCATCATGTCAGATCCGGCCAGGAATGGATCGGTACTCCACCTTCTGATCGTAAAAATTATCTATCTTATGCTTACTCTTCTCAATCCCTCTCAAATACTCATTGGGTTATTCAGATTGAGGAATCTGTATTATTTTCCCCTGTCTATAAAAAGCATCTTTGGTTTCAGATTCTGACCCTAATCTATTTTTTGATTTCTTTGTTTCTTTCCTTTGCCCTGTCTCGGGTGCTGATGCAGCCAGTGTCTATTCTGAAAAATGGATTGCAGGAATTACTGAAGAATCGTTTTCCCAGTGTTTCCTCAAAAGGCCTCCATAAAGAAGGTAAACTGGTAGTGGACTCATTTAATACGATGTCTGAAGCATTGGGCGAAAGACAGAGAATCGCACCCTATGTACCCGAAGCTTTGATTACAGCATTTTCAAAAATCAGCGAGTCCCAGCTTTTATGTTCTGAGTGTGTAATTTTGGTTTCTGATATTCGGGGTTTTACTTCTATTTCTGAGTCCCACGCACCAGAAGAAGTGGTTGCTCTGCTCAATACTTATTTTTCCATTTGGCAGGAGCAGGTGGATAGAAATCAGGGCATTGTGATTCGTTATATTGGAGATGCCATCATTGCGGTTTTTCTTAAGGATACTTCATCAAACTATCTTCAGGATGCTACGGAAACCGCCTTGGCGGTTAGCCGGAGGCTTCGCTTATGGAATCAGGAGCGAAGGGCTATGAATCAAGCCACGATTCGAAATGGCTGTGGTCTGGTGATGGGAGAATTGAAGCTTGGAATAATTGGAATAGAATCCAAACGAGAATTTTTGGCTCTTGGTGGTATGCTTGAGAGAGCTGAAGAACTCGAGATTCAATCCAAAAATGCCTCCCATTCTTTAGTTCTGTGTGACGAATTGTTAATGCATAATCTTAAGGGTTTATATGATTTTGTCCCAGTTGGGAATGGGTATGAAATTATTACCAAGGACTAAATAAGAGGTTTGATCAGGATGAAAAATTATCATCTATTGCAAGAAGAGGGCGCAAGACCAATCAAAGCCTGGGTAAATGGGGTTGAACTTGAGGCCCAGGCCAGGGCACAGCTATTCAATGCCGCCAAATTGCCGATTGTATCGCCTTGGGTGGCGGTTATGCCTGATGTTCACTGGGGTATTGGTGCCACGGTTGGCAGTGTGATTCCTACCAAGAAGGCTATTATTCCGGCGGCTGTAGGGGTGGATATTGGCTGCGGCATGATGGCTGTGAAAACATCCTTAAGAGGTGAGGATCTCCCCGATGATTTGCGGGAACTGCGCACTAGGCTGGAAAAGGCTGTGCCTAGTGGATCGGCCAAACATAATTCTTCAGTAGGAGCTTGGACAAATCCTCAAAATTCGGTCTTGCAAAGGTATCGCAGGCTCGAAAAGGGCCTGGAAAAAATTTTGGATAGTCACCCGATTTTAAAAAAGCATGGAGCCAGACCAGAATTGCAGTTAGGGACTCTGGGCGGGGGTAATCACTTTTTGGAAGTGTGCCTTGATGAAAGCAATGCCGTTTGGATCATGTTGCATTCTGGCAGCCGTGGGATTGGCAATAAAATCGGCACTTATTTTATTGAATTGGCCAAACGCGATATGCAATCGGTAATCCACAATCTGCCGGATAAGGATTTGGCTTATTTTAGTGAGGGTACAGAGCATTTTCAACAATATTGGGAGGCTGTGGGCTGGGCTCAGGAATACGCCCGGGAAAACCGCGAACAAATGATGGCAGCAAGCCTGAGAACGCTTGCCGAACTTAAGGGAGTACCCCCCTTTCAGGCGCGAGTGGAAGCCATAAACTGTCATCACAATTATGTGACCAAAGAAGTTCACTTTGGAGAGGAGCTCTACATTACCAGAAAAGGTGCGGTACGGGCAGGCCAGGGTGAAATGGGCATTATTCCAGGCAGTATGGGAGCCAAGAGTTTTATTGTCAGAGGCAAGGGCAATCAGGATAGTTTTAACTCCTGCTCTCACGGAGCCGGGAGAGTGTTATCAAGAGGCAAGGCCAAAGAACTGATATCAATTGAGGATCACATACTAGCCACGGCAGGGGTTGAGTGCCGAAAAGATGCCGGAGTTTTGGACGAATCTCCCAAAGCCTACAAATCCATTGAAGCTGTTATGCAGGCCCAATCGGATCTAGTGGAAATTGTATACACCCTCAAACAGATTCTTTGTATAAAGGGGTAATGCCGGAATTCTTCCGTACATATTTACTTGGTCATGCTATTTATACTAACATTGTAGTGAATACGGAATTTTTCTGTACAGAGGTGGTTTATTATGGGGACAGCAAGGTTAGATATCAGACTTGATGAAGAGATTAAGGCCAAGGCTGAGAAGGCGGCCATGCTTTTGGGTTTAAAGAGTTTAACCGAATATGTGGTTAGATTGATGGACGAGGATGCAACACAGGTTATCCAGCAATATGAGGTGCTGGCGGTCAAAGACAGTATATTTGATCAGTTTGTGGCAGCCTGTCAGCAGGTNNCCAAATGAAGCTTTGTTGGAAGCTGTGAAATTTACGAAAGAAAACGATTTCCGGTGAGTTGGTCAAAGACTTTTGAAGAGCTGGATGCAGCCAGACATGACCGTGAGTCATTTGATTGTGGAGCCAGTGAATTGAATGTTTTTATACAAACTCAGGCAGCCAAACATATGCAGGCTGGTATCAGTCGAACCATGGTCTTGCCGTCTAAGGAACGGTTGTCGAATCAAAAATACCTGATTTGCTCATTCTACAGTGTTGCGCCAAGCTCAATTTGTCGTGAAACCCTCCCCGCCCAGTTGTCTAAAAAATTGCCCCACTATCCAATCCCGGTATTTTTGCTGGCTCAATTGGCGGTACATAAAGCTTTTCATGGAAGTGGTCTGGGCAAAGTTACTTTGGTGAAGGCCTTGGAATTTTTGTGGGGGGTCAATGCTCATATGCGGGCTTATGCAATTGTTGTTGATTGCCTGACGGACTCGGCGCAAATGTTTTATCAGAAGTTCGGGTTTGAAATATTGTGTGAACATAACGGGCGCACGCGGCTGTTTATTAGCATGAAAACAGTGGAGCAATTGTTTATTTGAAATTTTTTCAAAAACATCTTGACAGATATAGCAAGTGTAGTGCATACTACTCTTCC
>DITF01000006.1 GCA_002422125.1 bacterium UBP17_UBA6191 | reverse complement strand
ATCTGTTTGAGCCCGAAAAACAGGATACTCTGCAAAAAATAATCAAGGGAAAAATTGTGCTGGTTGGACTCAATCACCCTGGACTTCAGGACATGTACCCCACTCCGTTTTTTTCCTGGAACCGCAAACAAACCAGTGGGGTTGAGATTCATGCCAATGCTCTTTACACCATACTTACGGACTCACAGCCCAGCATCAGAAGCATCTCAGGATGGCCTCATTTCCTGATCTACTTTCTTTTAGCACTTATCGTAACCACCTGCACCAGTTTTTTCTCAATTGCAGTCAGTATTTCCGTCCTGTTTTTGCAGTTTGCCGCCTACTGGATTTTGGTAAGTCTATTGTTTCAAAACCATTGGCTTTTACCTGTACCTGTGTTTTTTCTAGCCATTGCCATCAGTTATATTCTAATTATTACTGCCAGAATGGTAACTCGGGAGAAGGAAAAGTCCATGATCCGCCGAGTCTTTAATCAGTATGTATCTAATCAGGTAGTAGATGAGCTTTTACATCACCCCGATTCCCTGTCCCTAGGCGGTAAGGCACTTGAGATTACTACCCTCTTTTCTGACATTCGTTCATTTACGACCCTTTCAGAAAATAAATCCCCTGAACAGGTAGTACATCTTTTAAACACCTATTTTGAACTGATGGTTTCCGTCATAACCAAATACAATGGAACCATCAATAAGTTTATTGGTGATGCCATTATGGTGCTTTACGGAGCACCAGTACTGCCTGACAACTCCCCAAAAACCATGGCCATAAATGCCTTAAAAACGGCAATTGAAATGCAGGAAACCCTCAAGGCCAGCTCTAGCCCGGAACTAAAACAACTGGAAATGGGCATTGGAATTTCTACGGGCGTATCGGTTGTCGGAAACATTGGGGCCCAAAAACATAAGGATTACACTGCCATTGGGGATAAAATCAATCTAGCCTCCCGTCTACAAGGCAAAAGTCAGGCTTTTGAAATCATTGTAGATGCTGGAACTTTTGAATACTGTAAAGAGCAGTTTGAGTTTGAAAAACTGGAACCATTCACAGTGAAAGGCAAGTCCGAAATTATCCAGGCTTATCGCGTAATTTACTGATTGTGGTATCCTGCGGCAGAAAGGATTGGAGATGTTCAATACTCAAGAAATTCTTCATCGGGCTATATCTGGAGAACAGATCAGTGAAGAGGAATGTAATTTTATCTACCGAGACGCTAATCTTGGTCAGTTAGCTTCTGCTGCGGACTCTATCCGAAAACGCATCAATTCCCCCGATACCGTCACATACTTAATCGATAGAAACATTAACTATACCAATGTGTGTGATACTGCCTGTAAATTCTGCGCCTTTTATCGGCCTTACGGACATAAAGAAAGCTATGTCCTCTCCCGCGATATTCTGGCACAAAAAATCGAGGAAACCCTGGAAATTGGTGGTACCAGAATTTTGATGCAAGGTGGTCACCACCCCGATTTGCGCCTGGACTGGTACCAGGATTTATTAGGCTGGATTCGCAAGACTTACCCAAAAATTCAAACAGATTGTTTCAGTCCCTCCGAAATTGACAATATCTGCCAAATTGAAAACAAATCAGCCTACGATGTTTTGTCTGCCTTAAAAGATGCTGGCCTGATGGGATTACCTGGGGGTGGAGCCGAACTTCTGGACGATAGAATCCGATCCCGTGTCAGTCCTAAAAAAATATCAGGGGGACGCTGGATTGAGATTATGGATGCAGCCCAGTCCCTAAAGCTGGCTACTTCCGCCTCAATGGTTATTGGATTTGGAGAAACGGACGAAAACCGCGTCAGACACCTGAGCATGATTCGGGAACAGCAAAACAAAGCTAAGGAGCGCGGCGATTTTGGATTTATTGCCTTCATATCCTGGACACTGCAACATGAACAAACGGCTTTGGGACGACAATCCATCAACCGGGGATTGTTAGGCTCAGGAGCCAATGAATATCTGCGCAATCTGGCAATTTCCAGGATTTATCTGCAAAACATAGAACACATGCAATCGTCCTGGCCGACTCAGGGGTATAAGGTGGCTCAGGTCGCTTTGGAATTTGGTGCCGATGATTTTGGTAGCACCATGATGGAAGAAAATGTAGTATCCCAGGCTTCCACCAAGACCCAGCAGAAAGTTCAAGTGGATGAAATCCTGTCTCTGGTTCACGAAGCCGGATTTATTCCCAGACAACGCAACACCTGGTATCAAATTGTGGCATAAAAAGATTCAGATCCTGAAACTTTTTTTACTTATCCTCGTAGTCTTTAGGGAACGGAGGACATGACATGAGTGCATGCAAGATACTGAAGTTGATGCCAACCCTGGGAGTTTCCATGCTCCTGATGGGCAATACGGTAAGTGCTGACAATTTGATGGACAGGTTGCATCTGGGGACTGAGCTTGGTGGAATGACATCTACTGAGCGCAGAATTTCGGAATATGATGCCTCATTGTCTAAAATGGATGGCAGTGCTGACACGGCAAACCCCTATCTTGGCAAGGTACTGCATCGTACCCATGATTGTGGTTTTAATCCTAGCTCTGATCACAACCTCTTTTTGCAAAGGTCCCGTGACGGTGTAACACTTTATCGCGAGAGAGGCGTGACTGAGTACAGTAACAAGTACAACATGTTTCAACGCATTGTCTCCTTCCTTCCCGGTGGTGGTATGGGAGCAGACGGGGGCAAACCCGTGATTGCCATGTTTCTTCAGAGTCGCCAAGTCTTTTTGATTTATCGCGTTTATGAAGCCAAAGATGGGCGAGCCACATTTTTGTGTTACTACAACTCCCAAAGTAAAATTGGTGGAGAACAAAGAACACTACAGGAAAGAGTTTTTACCCTGAAGGGTTACAAACTTCAAAGCGGATATAAAATTACAGAGGGTGGCATTAACGATAGAGCGGTAAACATTGGATTAATTGATCCGGCCACAAAACTCGAAGCCGAAACTCCTATGGATATTTTTGCTGGCGGTGGAGCTGGTGGAATGTTTGATACTGTTGCTGGTGGACCTGCTCGGCCTGGCTCGGGAAGCAACCCCGATTCTGATTGGGAAAGAAATCCTCCTCATCCTGACAATATTGCTTACGGAGAAAATCAGGTAGAAGGCAAAGCCAAAGGCAAAACCGATATTTTGCAGTCCATTATGGAGCCTGTAATGTTTGGTGCCAAGATTGGCATGGGCGCGTACATGCTCAAAGAAATGTTCAAGAAGGACAAGAAAAAAGATGATGATGAATGGTCTTCCGGCTACGGCTATGGTGGCGGAATGGGCATGGGTTACGGCGGCGGAATGGGCTACGGAATGGGTATGGATTACGGCGGTGGTTATGTCATGGGCGGTGGAATGCCTGGTATGAACCCCGGAATGTATCCTGGAATGTACCCAGGTATGATGCCTGGTATGCAGCCGGGAATGATGCCCGGAATGATGCCTCCCGGAATGCCTCCAATGCAACAACCCTATTACCCTGGAGTTTATCCTGGAACAATGCCTGGTGGCTCTTATCCTGGAATGGGACCTATGCCTGGGCCTGATTACACTCAGCCTATGCCCGGTGGATACCCAGGGGCTAATCCAATGTACCCACCTGTGCAGCCAATGCCAGGAGGATACCCAGGAGCGGATCCCTACGGTCAACCTCAGTTTGGTCAGCCTCAAACCTGTCCCCCTTTGTGTGGTCAGCAACCTCCAGTGGCTAACCCACCTCAAGGGCAACCAAACTATGGATATACCCCGATTCAGCCTTATGCCCCCGCTGGTTCGACATCAGTGGCTCCCATAGGAGCCCCAATGGCCCCTACCAGTAGTAGTGGAACATCCGGCATGATTCCCGTAATCACTCAGAACGACAACACCTACCTGAGCACAACTCTGTAATTAAGGAGACACTCATGATACGAGCAGCAATCTTTTTTTTGGCCGCAGCTACCAACTTCGCGGACATTGGACCGTTGAATAAATATAAGCTAATGCTGAACCAGCAGGTGGAAGAATCAGCTTTAAAAAAGCAGATTTTTGACCAAATCCTGGAGGACATCCGTGTTAGTCAGGAACAGAAAGTGGCTGCCGTCAACGGGTGGAGTGAACAACAGGTTATGGAACACTACGGGCAATTAGCTCCAGCCGATTCTATTGGCAATCCGGCTGCCCCAGTAGATCCAACTCTAGTACGGGGAAAAATTCTGAAGGCCATGCAAGCCAAACATAAAGAAATGGCTCGTGAGATCTACAATCAAATTCAGTCAAGCGATGTGGAAACTCTCAAGACCTCTTTAGTTAAAACTTTGGAGCTTGATTCAACCTTTCGTGGTGAAGCAGAAAAGCAGTATGATGCTGTCGTGAGCGACGCCACTAAAAATGGTGCTCCCTCAGCTCCCTACATGCGCCCATCTTACAGTAGCTACTATAGTTACTATGGGTACAATTATTTCTACAACTACAATTACAGGGCTCCTGTTAGTTATCCTTATTATCAGAACCCCTATTATTACACTCCTACTTACAACAATGGGTATTACAACTACAATACTTACAACTGCAATACCTACTCTTACCAGAACTACTACTACCCTCGCTACAACCGCACCACAAACCTTCTGGCAACTGGAGTATTTGGTCTGGCTGCCGCCGCGGCATTCGTAGACTGGTTGAAGTACTAGACATCTGGCCTAAAGCCATAAAAATTCTGCACCCCGTCTCTATGAGGCGGGGTGCTTTTTTTATGTGGGTGAGAAATGCAATGGTACTAACTTTCAAATATTTGATAAATGGTTTAGAATCATGGGTATGAATATATTGTTAGGCAATAAAATATGACTAATTCTGGTAAAATCAAAATCGATCCGCTTAGCTTACCAAGCCTCCTAGTTTCGTTATTTGTAAACAAACAACTGCTAGGAACAGCTACTGGCTTCATTGTAGAAAAAGATAGCAAGTATTTTCTTGTTACAAACTGGCATGTTGTCTCTGGTCGAAACTCTAATACAAATCAACCGAGTTCACACACTGGTGGCTTACCAGACGAGATTCAGATTCTGTTACACTCCCACCAATTAGGCCTTTGGATTCCATACGACTATCAGTTACTGGATCCCTCCTCAGGCAAACCTATGTGGCTCGAACATCCAAAAGGACGTGAAGTGGATGTTGTAGCCATACGCTTAGGGACCTTGCCCAATGGAGTTCAACCCTATCCTATGGACAGAACTCTTGCAAATGCCGACCTAAGCCTGATGCCTGGCATGCCTGTCTTCATAATTGGTTTCCCATTTGGCATTAGCGCCGCTGCGGCACTACCTATCTGGAAGACTGGTCATTTGGCATCTGACCACGATATCGACTACAACGGTAAACCTTCATTTTTAATCGACGCCACAACGCGAGGTGGTATGTCAGGATCACCGGTTGTCGCTCGGATGAGTGGCGGCCACTACACTTCAAAGGGATTTACAGTCAGTTCCCGTATGGCTACACGATTTCTTGGTGTTTATTCAGGACGAATCAGAGAGGATTCAGAAATTGGAATTGTGTGGAGGCCATCTGTTATAGATGAAATCCTAAGCAACGAGTGATACTGAACCAGGCACTCCTCTAATATAAAGTTCAGAGGGCGTTCTCCAAAAATTTATAGAGCTCCTAGCTTGGTTCTACGGCCTTTATTTAATAAACTCCACAGGTGAACCCTCTTTGGCAAAGGAGAGCATGTCGCGGGATAAGCGGATGTACTGTGGGTCACCCTGCATTTCTTTGTTGGTAATTACTTTCATGTAATATTCGCAGGCGGTTTTGGTGTCCCCTGTCCTGCGGGCTAGTTCGCCTATGGTGTATACCAAGCCAGTTTCACCCATACTACCAACTTCAGGGGATGTTTCTTTGGAATAGGCTTCCATAAAACGCGCCATGGCCAGCTTCAAATAAGTCTGTTCCTCGTCCTTCATTTCTTTGAAGCGAAACAACCAGGCCAGCTTCAGAAAATAACTACCATAACGGGCTGCAGAAACACCGGAGCGTTCCTGAAGACATAAAATAGCCAGTTTGAAAGAAAGCACACCCATTTCAAAACTACGGGAGGCATTCCAATCAATGGTACGGGAAATTTTTTTGCGCATTTCCAGACCTTTTTTGAAATTGGACTTGATGATTCCCTGAATGTTTAAAAAGCCTTCTTTGCGGTAGGCTGCATATAAACAGCCGGGACAGACCCAAATCTCGTAAAACAGAGGGTTGATGTCAATATACTTCTTGCCCATATCTGTGTAGGTGTCAGAAAAACGAACCCTGTTGGTCCACACATTTTCAGTCTCAAATTTTGTCTCACAGAGAGGGCAACTCTCCATTTTTGTCCATATGATCGGCTTTTCCTTCATGATAGAAATTAGAGTATCACTGTTCACTGGACCCGGCAAGACTCCGATAGGGAAAGTGTGGAAAACATTGAAACAATTCAGCTCCGCAATGGGCTCACCATCATCTGCGAAAAGATCCCACATATTCAGTCCGTACTGGTTGCCGTCTGGACAAAACATGGCTCACGGCATGAGTCACGGGAACTGCACGGAATGGCCCATTTTCTGGAACATATGTTGTTTAAAGGCACTAGCCGTCGCAATCCCTTAGAAATTGCTGAAAGTCTTGAGGTGGTCGGTGGGGAAATGAATGCCTTTACCAGTCGCGAGAACTGCTGCTATTACGCCAAGGCCATTTCTGAACACGATGAATTGATATTTGATGTTCTTTCCGATCTGATTTTTCACTCCCAGTTTGTGCCTGAGGAGATGAATCGGGAAAAGAAGGTCATTTTTCAGGAAATTGATTCTTACGAAGATAGCCCAGAGGAGTTAGTACACGACCTGATTGTGAAACAGATGTATGGCCGGGCCTTAGGACATCCCGTGATTGGCGACAAATCAAGGGTACAGAGCTTTACTCGCGAACAGACTATCGCCTTTCATCAAGCCATTTGCCAGCCAGCCCAAATGTTTATGACTGTGGTCGGAAATATCACCTCACAAAGAGTAGAAGAATTAGGTACCAGATATTTTTCTCATGATCCTGGTTTCAAATCTACAATTGAGTTAGTGCAAACCAGAGAAACCAAAAAACAAGGCGTTTTATGCCGGGTTAAACCCGTTGAGCAATGCCACCTTAATCTGGGCTGGCACGCCTATTCCATGGTGCATCGGGACCGTTATATTCTGCATCTCATCTCTAGCTGGCTAGGGGGTGGGATGTCCTCAATCCTGTTTCAGAGGATTCGTGAGCAGCTTGGCTTAGCCTACAATATCTACTCTTATGTACGGGCTTATCAAGATACGGGAACCATAGGCATTTATTCGGCCCACCATGAGTCCAGCACCACTCCTGTATTGACACAGATATGGGAAACCCTGGAACATTTAAAATTGTCTGGGATTGAATCAAATAAGCTGATGCAGTTAAAAAATCAGCTCAAGGGAAGTTTATTACTTGGCCTGGAAAGAACAAGCTTTCGCATGAACCGGATTGCCGTTGGCCACATGTACTTCCAGAAGATTTTCAGTTCGGAAGAACTGATAGATATGGTGAATGCCGTAAAAAATGACGATATCATACGGGTCGCCAAACAGATATTCTCAAAACCACCGACCATAATCCAAGTCGGCCCTATGCCTGAATCCGAATTTGTGGATCGGATCGGAATGACGAGGTTATTTCATGAAAATTAGTCTGCTTCTTTTATACATGCTAGTCAGCTCCTTGATAGCCAACACAAAAAAACCTGAAAATAACCTAACTTTGAATCTTCCCAATACCTTGGATTACGCCGAAGAATCCCTGAGCCTGACCATCCACATGCCTCACAAAATTCAGCCTTCGGCTGAAATCAAGGCCCTTGAGACTAAAAAGGTATTACCCCGTCGCTTTGATTTTGACTCCCGTCCTTTCAAACGAATATCCCAAAAATCCAGATTTCGCCCCATTATGCGCGGTCTGGTAGCCAAGGGAATAATTACTTCCTCTTACGATTCCCGTGTAATCCACTCTCCTAGCACACCCCTAGTTGAGCCTGCTGCCAGAATTGTAATCAGGGCCTACCAAAACCTGCTACTTTTGGAAAAGCAATCAGGACTCAGGGTTAAAAATGTGCGCCCCGAGGATATTCGCGATATGAAAGAACTAATCGATGAATTTCAAAAGCAGATCCGTATGCTGACCTATCAGCCAACCGAAATGCAAAAGGACATGGATCGAATTCTGGAAACCGTTTCCAAGGCCTCTGGTAAAGGTACCATTACCATTACCGGCCTTCAGGAGTCTGATGACGGAACTACTTTGAAACTGGAAATTAGCCGGGAACGCTAAGCTACAAAATATCTTCTGGCTCAATAGTCATCAATTGTCTGGAGGTTGGGGACTTTGAGCCTGACATCAGGCGGTTGGCTTGATTTTGCACAATCGATTCAAACAGATTGCGCATCTCGCGGCCATTCCCAAATTGGGCTTGCCTGTGTTTATAAAGGAATCGGACCTTTTCTCTGAGAGCCTGCACCGTCATCTCATCCATAATAAAACTGGCCCTTTGAAAATTTAGCATCAGAATCTGTAAAAGCTCTTCCAAAGAATAGTCAGGAAAATGCAAAAAACGATTAAAGCGGGAGCGCAATCCTGGGTTGGAACTTAAAAAGTTATCCATGGGCTCATTGTAGCCAGCCACAATTACCACTAGTTCACGACGATAGTCCTCCATTAGCTTAAGCAAAGTATCCAATGCTTCCTTGCCAAATGAATCATCCGGAGACTGTACTAGGTTATAAGCCTCATCCAAAAAAAGAATACCGCCCAAAGCCTGTTTGACGACTTCATGAACCTTCAAAGCCGTTTGACCAACATACCCAGCCACCAATGCGGAGCGGTCCACCTCTACCAAGTGCCCCTTGCTCAATAGCCCTATTCCTGAATACACCCTGGAAATCAGCCTGGCAACAGTGGTCTTTCCTGTACCTGGGTTTCCGGTAAACACCAAATGCATGCTCAAAGGTAAGGCCGGCAGGATCTTTTTGAGTCGAAGTTGATTGAGTCTGGCCAGATGAATCAAGGACCGGGCCTCTCTTTTTACCGATTCAAGGCCTATTAATGCGTCCAATTCTGAGAGGACAGAAAAATAGCTACCTTCGGGCTGCTCCATGGAGTCCGAACTGCCATCATCATTTAAAAGCTCAAGACGATTTACAAACAACCCATGTTTCTCGGCAATTTCCAAAAAAGGGGTTAAAAGCTCCCCTTGTCGCTGAATTTCTGAGTCCTGCTTCAAACCATCGACTAACACTACGGCTTTGAACAAGGTCGCTAGATTGATCAAAAGCGAATGTAAAACCTCAGTCTTATTTACCTGATCCAGACCAGCCACAGCCTTACTCCAAACAGGGGCCTTAGTGCAGATAGTCTTAAGCATTGCAGCATATCTAGCCACAAATTCTTCCCATTCCGCTCGCGTCTTCTGAGAATCCAGCACAAATGCCAATAAATCACTTTCTTCCTGTTGAATACAGGAGTCAGCAATCATCAGCCATAATAATCTCAGTTTTATATCGGTTTCCCAGTCCTCTACCAAACCAGAATTTAACTGTGAAATTAAGGGATGATCCAGATTTTGAGTCTGAACCGAGACAATAGCGGCCCGCATCTGCTGATACAGATCGCGGGCCACCGTCAAGACCGAGTCTTTAGAAATCATTATTTCTTCAATTCTGCCTTCAATTTTTCAAAATCGTCATCATCTTCAGCCGTGGTCGCAGTTGTGGTCTTACTGGATGCCGTGGCCTTATCTTCAATCAAACCAGATTCTTTTTTAAGGGCCAAAAATTCCTGCTCAACCCCTACATCAAAACTCACATCTTCAAGCTGGCTTTCAAACTTGCCCCGATTAAGCTCTAGTTGAGCCATAGCCGAATCTTCCATGTGATTTACTTTAGCTTCCAGTCTCTCAAATACCTCAAAATGGCTGGAATCATCGATGCCTGAAAGCTGCTCAGCAATGGCTTTTTGAGTCTTGGCAGTTGCATGTTTGGCCTTCAAGAAATTTTTCTTGGATTCAGACTCACGAACCTTGCCCTCAAGTTTTCGTAAATTCCCCTTTAGTTTTTCTACCATGTCGGTCTGGGCATCTAAAGAAGCCTTGATCTGGTTAGCCAGAGTTTCGTGATGCTTTTTCTTCTGAAGAGCTTCTTTGGCCAAATGATCATTGGTTTCATCATCATCATTTAAAATTGCTTTGGCTTTGGCAAAATAGTTGTTGGCCGCATTCATTTCGGTTTGGTAGTCCCTCTCCAACTTTTTTTGAGAAGCAATTGCCGAGGCCACATGTTTTTTGGTGGTCTTTAACTGCTCATTCATATCGCGAATGACCTGATCGAGCATTTTTTCAGGGTCCTCCGCCTTATCCAGCATATTGTTCAGATTACTGGAGAAAATTCTCTTTATGCGCTCCCACAGACCCATCATCAACTCCTTTGTAAATTCCTGTCACCATGTATTTCGCCTGATATAAACTTTTTCTGTAAACTTTCCAGATCTGTCAAAACCTTTTCCAAGGTCCGCCGTGAAAGATCTTCACCTTCGGGCGACAGGAATGATACCAGCCTTGTCTCCATTCTTGACAATAACTCTCTACGATTTTGAAAAAAATCGCGTTCCTGAATCCCTAACATCCCTGCATGAGCAAAAGCTGACTCCAATTCCTCAAGATAGTCTCGCACCCTGCCAAACTGCATAATCAGACGGTCCGATTGACTCATTGTATCCGACGGTTGGAAACTCTCCGGCTCTTGGTTAGGCCCCTGATTCAGATCAGGCTCACGAATCATGACAAACCAGACACCAGTTGCCACAATCAGGCCAAAAGCTATCAATAAACCAGCAAAAGTTACAGTAGACATATTTACCTGAGCTGAGGCAGTATGGGCAACAACTTAGACATTGCCCAGTTTATCATTTTTCCTCACAAAACTGTATCGGATTGGACGATACCAAACTTGAAACCATGAATCGCCACTCTTTCTTAAATTTTCTCATCCTTGTCATTCTTTGCCAACTATGCTGGTCTGCCGACCCTGTAGTTTCCCTTTCTCCCTCCGGTCCGGTGGATGTTCAAATCAACAATACGGTCTTAATCTCAGCCACAGGAACAGATCCTGATGCTCAGGTTCTGTCATTTTTTTGGAACCTGACTTCTGTACCATCGGGAGTGACAACCCCAACCCTATCGATTAATCGGGTCAGCCTTGAAACCTCTACAGCCAGCTTTGTGCCCACCACCCCTGGGGCTTATGTCCTACAAGTCGTAGTAGACGATGCTGACGGTAATCCCTTAAATGTGGCCAGTGCCAATGTACTGATTAATGCCGTGGAAAATCGTAACATCTATGTGCAACTTGGAGGAAATGATCTACTGACCCGCTTGCAGGTAACTTCTACAACTCCTTTAGCCAACCTTTCCAGAGCAATTCAAATTTCTGAGCCTGGTGATTCTATATTGTTAATGCATTCCCTAGGGCGAGCCCCTGAACAACCAACAACCTGGGCTTTAAAAGAAGTCATCTGGAATAAATCAGGAGTCGCAAACCGACCCATTACCTTAAGGGGAGAAGATGCTGAATTTATTCATATCCGCCCCCAAGCGGCCTCAGATGAATTTGCCTTTCGCATATCCAACTCAGCATTTGTCAATGTGGAGGGACTAAAATTTTTCGGGTTTACTCAGAAACATGCTGTAGAAATTACGGGTTCTAATCAGATTCGCCTCAATTCTTCGGCCTTTACGGGTAATAGAACGGCCATCTATTTGGATGAGGTAGGCCAGCTCCAGATAACCAACAATCTGTTTGCACAAAATCAGTCTGGAGTGCAAATGGGTGCAAGCACAGATACAGCCCTAGCATTAAATACCTTTTTTAAAAACCAACTATACGGGATATTTCTTGAACCCAATAAGGCCACAACCAAAAACCGCATCTCAAACAATACATTTTATGGAAATGGTACCACCTGGGCTCCTCCTGTACGGCACGCAGCCATCAATAATTCTGTGACATTTGAGCCTGCCAATCAAAGTGACCAAAACAGCTTTTTATCCAATCTGTATGTGAACAATATCAAAGACTGGTTTGCAGAGCGATTCTCTCATGTGATCGATTTTTCCTTGTCCTTCGCCAATGTTGAGCCTCAGGCCGACCCTCGGTTTGCCTATGTCTCACAAACCACGGTCTGGAGAACACAGGATCCCCTGCTTCTAGATCCGGAGGTTGGAAATTTTACGCCTATCAATGGCTCCTTGGTCATCGGACAAGGATTTGGCGGTACCAATATTGGAGCGTTTCAGGGCCTCTCAGTCACCCAGCCGGCTACGGGTGTCTTTTTTGTGGATCAGAGTCTTCAAGGCAGTGGAAACTGTGGCAATGAATCCAACCCCTGTGCCAGCCTTAATCGAGCATTGGAGCTAGCTCCAAAGGGCGCAAAAATACAAATTCGCTCCACCAGAAGTATTGTGCCCACTGCTCCTCCACCGCATTACAAATTAGACATGACCAGGCTGAAATCCACCGGCCCCGGTTGGGCCACCGTGACTATAGAAGGCTTGGGTGAACCTGCCAGAATTGACTGTAACTTGAATCAAGACGCAATTCTTATACAAAACCAGTCTTTCCTTAATCTCAAAAACCTGTATCTAACAGATAGCCTCTCAAATGATGGAAGTTCTCTAACATCAAGTTGTGACAGGGCCGGACTGCACATCAGTAACTCAAGGCACATAAATATAGATTCGGTAATTATTCAGGGACACAGAACCGGGGTTTTAGTTCATGCCTCGGATGCTATAAAAATCACTTCTTCCGTCCTGTTTTTAAACTCTTCCGACGGCATTCACATCCACGCCACCCAAAATCAAAATCTGTTGTATCCCCTGTATTCCCATCAGATTTTTATGGACAAATTGACTTTAAGAGATAACACCATCAATTCAATCTCTGTGGTTCATAGTATTAGCTCCAGCATCACCAACTCTATCTTTTCCGCCTCCCAAACCTGCGTTCTCACCTCCCCTGGCATTACCCGAAATCTGACAGTTAAATTTAGCTTATGTGATAAAACTGCCCTGACTACGGAAGCCTTTTTAGTAACTCAAGAGGGTAATCTTGCCTCAATAAACCAATCTACCAGACCCTTGTTTCGCAATACATCCCCAGTTCAGTTGAGACTAAATCCCAGAACTGCTCTGCTTTTGGCATATGACCCAGTGATAGGAGCTTCTGTGGGCTTAAACTCGGCTGACCCTTCGTTTACACCATCCTCAGCCATTCTGCCTGAATTTGCCAATGTCGCTACCATCACATCCTTAGCAAATCTGCCCATTCCCAGAGGCAAAACTGCACCTGGAAGAATGGATATGGGGGCCTTTGAACAAAGTATGAGTGATGTCGATGGAGATGGCATACCCAATGTGGTGGAGTCCTCGGCCTTTTTGGGCGGTAACCTGAATGCCAACAACCCGGCCGATGCCGAACTTGATTTTGATGGGGACGGCCTTGACAACCTGTTTGAGCTTTCCCAGAATGCAACCTGTATTGCAACTCCCGCAGTTCCTGGCGCTACAGAATGTACCAAACCGGTGGATACCGATCTGGATGGGTTTACCGATTTTGAAGAATTCTTAATCGGCTCAAACCCTCTGCTTGATGACTCGGCCCTGATCATCGCCAATCTACCTAAACCTATCATTGATCCACATCAAACAACGGGCCCTCCAGGAAGATATGAGCTAAATGCCAGGGAAGGTAAGGGTCGTACCCCAACTAACCTATGGCAAATATGCTCCATTCCCAATCAGACTTTTAGCCCCTGCATCACGGCCTCAGAATACACGGCCAACCGTGAGCAAATTCAGTCCAAAATCCAGTTTATTCCTACATTTCGTACCATGACATTTTCAGCCCGAATTCCCGGAAGTTATATTTTCGCGGTTGATCAGACCGTATTGGGTGGAACGGATTTTACGGGACAGTTAGTATCATTGCCGGCTGATCGAGCCTTTACCACTTTTGTAGTTCAGGATGTGACACCAACCCCAATCCTTCCCGCCTCAAGGTCCGTTTTAGGTGTCAACGGACGATCCGAACATTTTTATGGATTTTTGCTGGCAGAAAACCCAAGTTTTGATGCCAACGGGCAAGGAATTACCTATGAGTGGTTATTGCAAACAGCCAATCAGGATTGCACCATAACGGACTCAGCGGCAGCCAATCCCACTCTCTTTTTAAAAGCTGGATCCTATACCTGTGAATATCGCCTAAAGGTAAATCAGATTGGTGGATTGGCTCTAAGCGCAATCTCTACAGAAGTGTTTGCAATCACAGTGCAGAGTCAGGCAGAACCTGTCTTTGTACAACTTCCCAAAGAGCTAAATACCTCAACCCAAGTGATTCTGACCCTGGATTCCAAGCCAAGTAGTACCACTACCAGCGTTTTTTGGGAAGGACTCAGCGGTTCCGTACCTCAGTTTGTGACTCAATCAGGCATTCCTGTCAGCACAGGGACCTTTACAGGCAATCCGGCCTTTGTGCGCTTTTTAGAACCTGGTGTTTCAGTGATTCGCGCCCGTGGAGTGGATAGTGCCGGTAAATTTTCACCTTATTCGGAAAGTTCCATTCTGGTAGACGATATTTTATTAAAGGTTCCCGAGGCCAACATCAGTGGTATTCCTCTGGCAAAAACATCGGATTTGGTTCGGCTCAACGGCTCAAAGTCACGGCTTAGGGATGGTAGTAGTATCAACTCCGGCCTGACATATCTCTGGAAGCAAGTCAGTGGACCACCCTTGCCTCTGAGCACTTCCAATACATTTTTGGAGTTTAGAGCCATCGATCCTGGAGTTTATACCTTTTCTCTGGAGGTCGTAAGTGCCACTGGCCTAAAGTCCAGACCGGCCCTTCATCAGATTCTGATTGAAGATAGGCTTAAATCCCCTTTGGAAGCCAAAGTGTCCAGCTTAAAACGAACCTTTGTGGGCAGGACTTTTGTTCTAAGTGGATTTCAAAGTACTCCCCAGGATTGTTCAAGCTTACAAACAATACTACAGGAGCCAGGGCTTGAGGTATTTGAGTTTGTCTGTACTCCCATCTTTCAATGGAATTGGCGACAGATTTCTGGCCCCGGTCCAGCCCGTTTTTTAAACACAGGGGCACCGGAAATCAGTATTGTGGCCAGAACAGGGGGAACTTACAGTTTTGGATTGACTGTCTCCAATCAAAATCAGAAATCGCTGGAAGCCGTATCGGTCATCTCAATTGATTCCGATTCCCAAAGAATTCCTTATGCCAGTGCCGGCTCCAACAGAAGTGTAGCCACAGGTGAATTGGCCCTTTTAGATGGCAGAGGCAGCTATGACCCTGATGGGGATGGCCTAAGTTTCCAGTGGCGGCAAATCAGCGGTTTACCCGTAACTCTGGAAAACTCCACCAGTTCTCAAGCTAGCTTTATACCTCAGACATCTGGCTTATATACCTTTGAGTTAACTGTCTTTGATGGTAGTGATTTCTCCCCGCCATCCACCGTTCTAGTTTCAGTCCTTGGACCAGAAGACCCCACTTTTAGCCGACCCCATCCTGCCAGTAGTTTTCCTTCCTCCGTCACCGACGAAAATTTTTTAAAGACCGCGGCCCAGGGAAACTCCTCTGGCTGTTTTGTCGTTACTGCCAGTTTTAGCGCTAACTCATTTCCCGTACTATTTTTCCAGACAATTCGTGACCGGATGCTTATAAAAACCGCTTGGGGAGAACTACTCATTCAAAGCTACTATGAATTCAGCCCCTATCTTGCGGCCATGCTCAAACAAAGCCTCACCCTGCGCTGTCTTATGCAGGTGTTTTTATGGGCAATAATTTTAGCCCTAGTTCTGCTCCCCGCTGTGGCATCTTTGATGTTCCTAAGAATGTGTGTATCAGGGCTTAGATGAATTCCTAGTTGAATGGTACTTCGGTAACTTCAATCATTTGCCGATAGATCTAAAGGTTCAGGACACACGGAAGGGTCCAGCTTTAATCAAATGGTCGGGATGACCTGGGTTTTAGGAGGATGTCCGTGGGTTTTCGTATCAACAATAATATTACTGCCTTGATTGCTCAAGGAAACCTGCAAAAAAATCAGAACTCCCTGACTACCTCTATTGAAAGGTTGTCTTCTGGGCTCAGGATCAATCGTGGGGCCGATGATGCTGCGGGCCTGACTATTTCTGAAAAGTTGCGCGGGCAAATTCGCGGGTTAAATCGTGCCATTTTAAATGCCCAGGATGGAATCTCTTTGATTCAGACTGCCGAAGGTGCGCTTAATGAAGATGCCGCCATTTTGAACAGAATGAGAGAACTGGCAGTTCAGTCATCGAATGATACCCTAACCACAAATGACAGGTTGGAAATCCAGAAAGAAATTGACCAGTTAGTCGATGAAATCGATCGAATCGCCAATACTACAGAATTCAACACCAAAAAACTTTTGGATGGTACTGCGACTGCTCTGGTTTCCGCTAATGCCGAAGGTCTTAACGGGATTCAGGTTGGTTCTACTAGGGAATCTGCCGGGGACTATAGCGTTGAAATCAATATGAGCAATAAGGGGGCACGGGAAAAACAAGCCTCCAATATTTTAAGAACCAAAGAAGATCAGTCCATAGTCAATCTGGATACCAAACTTGGTGCTATTGAGACATTCTACGATAATGAGGGCAATAATATTTTAAGAACCCCCATGGAATTTACCGTAAGAGGCAATAGCGCAGCCGCAAGCTTAACCCTTTCTTCCGATGTGTCTATCAATGAGTTTGTAGAAAATCTGGAAGCCCTGATCAAAAAAGATGTACGACAAGGTGGGCTTGGCATTAAAAATACTGATGTGTCCTTTGACCAGCAATTGGGACAGATTGTGATGGTATCAGGAAAAGAGGGAGCCTCTGGAGAAATTTCTTTCTCTACCGATGAGGACCTCATAAAAGCCTTTGGTTTTCAGCAGGTAGTACCAGCCTCCGATCCAGCTTACAGGGCAACCGCCATTCAGTTGGGGGTACAAAATCCAATCCGTAGTGCGGCATCGACCACAACTGATCGATTCTCCGGTATTATCCCAGGGGTAGATTTACAATTTCAACCTCCAACTAATGCCATGATTGAGGCTAATCTAAACCCAGAAAGAGTGATTCGCACCGGAGATACCGGCATTCAGTTTTCATTTGCCGACACTAATTCCGAAGTCACCGAGATTACCCGCTCTGACATTGTGAATGTTTCCCTACCTGCCAATACCACTTTTACTCTGACTTCTATTCAAACCATAATCAATGAAAGTGTCCGATTAGGCCGCAATGTCCTCCATGGAACCGGAGTTATCAATTCACCAGGTTACAGCTATGGTGGGGCCGATGTTACTTACACACCACCTTCAATCCGTGCCACATTTCAAGGAGACAATCTGGTTCTGACCAGTGGGTTAAATGGTACCTCGGCCAAAATCAGTATCTTTAATGTCAACTCACAGGCCGTCAATGTTTTAGGTATTCAAAACGGAACCTTTATTGGAGATGAGGGCGAAGCGGCCAGAATTATTGGAACCAAAGATGTGTCCCTTGGAACCAACATTGGGGCCACAGCTCTCGATTTTTCAGTAAGAGGCCCTGATGGTCGCTTGGCAAATATATTTTTTCCCGCCAGCTCCAACATAAGTCCAGTCTCAATCACAGCCACAATAAACAATGCTTTACGGGGAGTAAATGTCAGGGCTGAAGCCACATTAGATGTCAATGGATCTATTGTGCTGACCAGTCTGGAACTCGGAGAAGACACTAATATTTCTCTAGTTACCAACGCTGGCAATCTAGCTGATTTAGGCTTGGTCAATGGAGCTTCAGCTAACGGTAGAGGTGGTAGTCCTGCCCGCTTCACTGGTAAAACCAATGCCTCATTTGCAGAGTACGGCTACACCTTTGATACCACCACAGCCTTTGAAATTAGTGACCAATACGGGGCCAGATCAGGAATCATTGGTTTTGGAACCAAGATCTCGGTAGTCGGTGGTATAGACACCTATGTAGCCACCAGCAATAATGTCACCATGTCACAAACCAGTATTGCGGCAGTGCTTAATTCCAGCGGACTGCGCACCACTGATGTAGGGTATGGATTTGATAACGCTGGAAGACTCAATTTTTATACAAAATCAGCCGGACAGGATTCCAGAATTCTTTTGCAGTCTGTGTCACCATTAAGTATCCCTTCTGTGGTGGGGCCTGGGATTTTTACATCCTCAACCTCCCAGACCAGCCTTCTTTCCACCTTTGGTATAAATGGGGCTCAGGTGGCAACCGGAGCCGGATTGACCAAATACACAGTCCATGTATCCGATCGCAGTTTCATTTTACAAATCGGAGCCAATGAAAATCAGATTCTGGGATCCAGCATTGCCAATTTTAGTTCAAAGGCCCTGGGATTGGAGGGTCTGGATGTCACCAGTTTTGGGGCTTCCAACAAGGCATTAGGTGCCATTGATCGAGCTGTAAATAAAGTGTCGTCAGAACGATCTAAACTTGGATCTCTGCAAAACCGGCTCACAAATACCATCAATAACCTGACAGTTACCACCACAAATCTTCAGGCCGCAGAGTCCCGAATTCGCGATGTCGATATTGCCTCAGAAACTGTGAATTTCACCAGAAATCAGATTCTGATTCAAGCCGGCACAGCCCAGTTAGCCCAGGCCAACGCTTTGCCACAGCAAGCCTTGCAGTTACTTGGGGGCTAAAGATAGTTTCTGAAGACAAATCGCAAACTGCATAAATGATGAATCAATATATTGTTGATACCAAACATTGTTCTTCAGCACTGATTGAGAGAAGAATACATGTCCAAAGATAATTTATTTTTTCTGATTTTTATAATCTTAAATCCTATAAATAACTGTGACGAATACACCAAAATTATGGAACCCGCATCAAGATATGCCGGATTAAAATACCTCGGTGGATTAGATGCCAACGGGCTGCCTCACGGGAAAGGAAAGTTGTTTGGGATTTGCGATGTTGATCAACACGAGCACCTTGCACACTGCAATTTTGTACATGGCCACTGTCAGGGTTTTGTTGAGATTCACGATCTGACCACAAAGATGTCTTATGTTGGTTATATGCAGGGAGAAAATGTCAGACATGGATATGGTAAATATACAGATCCAAAATCCGGGACCTACGAAGGTAACTGGTCTAATGACAGAAAGTCTGGATTTGGTATTAATATTGATGAACGGGGCAACCAATATATCGGAGAACACAAAGATAACCATCCTCATGGCATTGGAAAAATCACTTATGGCGACTCCACCGTCTATTACGGAGATTGGGTGGATGGCATCCGAGAAGGAAACGGGATTCTTATCTTTGCAAACGGGGATTATTACATAGGCGAATTCAAAAAGGATCAACCTGAAGGAATTGGTGGCACAATTTCTATGCAATCAGGGAAAAAATTATTTGGTGAATTTAAGGATTCTCGTGTTTCTGGATTGGCTATTGAAAGTAGCACAATACAAAACAATGTTCGAATTGGTAGTTATAAAGAGGACACAATTCAAGGCCTGTTTGCCGAAAGAGCGGGAGATGGAAAACTTCGGATAACCGGCCATCTTAACGGGCTTAGTAAAAGTGGTGTAGTACTGGATATCAATGCAGATGGTACCGGCTATATTGGAGAGGTTAAAAACTCCAAGCCTCACGGCATGGGAATTCTTACCAAACCCGAAGGACTAAAACTCATTGGCAATTTTGACAATGGAATCTTTTTAAATCCCTAAAAATGGCTCAGGCCCATGTTACGAACGCTCGGACTTTTCATTTTCTTAATTGACTGTAAAAATATTCAATCAACGGAGCCGATTTTTTCTGCATGGAATTTCCTTGAAAGTCAAAAAAAATATTCAGAGCCCCTTCCAAGTAACATACAACAGAAAAAAAACCATCTTGCCTCATTTATAATACAGATGGCAGAAGAAAACTTGCGCTCCCCCGAACCCCTGGCAAATCTAACATCAGAAAATTTGCAAAAAATACAATTCACAATAAGACGCTTATACGGGATATTCCCCTTGTCTGAGTACCCCTATGGATCCCATCATCCTCAAGATCAGCATTTACGGTTACATTGTGAAAAGGATCCCGTATTTCTCACAAAAGTCACGGTCTATTTAAAATTTTTTCCTCCATTTGATGCTATAAATGATATTCCAGAATCTGAAAAAACAGCTTTTCTTGCCACGGCATGGGATACATTCCTCAACCTACACCCATTCATGGAATGCATAACTTCTAATGAATAATTTCATCAAATCCATAACATTTTACGGGCTTTTTTCAATGATCTCCTACTGTCAGGATAAATCCTCGATTCTTTCAATTGGGCTTGGGGAAGGTTCTAGGTTTGTAGGGTTAATATTTACGGGTTCCGTGGGCTCTGACGGTGAGCTTCATGGAAATTCCAAGTTTACCGGAATTTCAGAGTTAAATAATAATGAGTATATTATTTCCTGCTTTGTTGTTAATGATAAATGCAATGGTTGGACTGAATATCATAATCTGACAACTGGTGAACAGTATTTGGGTTACACCGCTCAGCATCTTAAACAGGGTAATGGAAAACTTGTAATCCCCGATCAATACACCTATGTGGGAACTTGGAAAGACGATTTGATGGACGGGACAGGCGTATTGGTTGATCGGTATGGCAATCAATACAATGGACAATTTTCTGAAGGGCAATTGCATGGTTACGGTCAGGAAATTCTGATTGATGGAACTACATACACTGGTGATTGGGTTCGTGGTGTTAAGCACGGCTTTGGGGCACTGACCTACACCAATGGCAGATCTTATTATGGAGAGTTTGCTCATGGAAATCCCTCTGGGCTAAGTATCATGACTGAAAAAAATGGTCTGCAAAAACAAATAGGCGAACTGGTGGGAGAAAAATTTCTAGGCCCATCAATAAATCAAAGTATTCCCCAAGCCCAAATTCGACTTGGGGAATATAGAGAAAATATTATCCATGGACTAATCGCAGAAAAAACTAGAGACGAAGGGCTCAAAATAATAGGAATTCACAATGGTTTTAATGCTGATGGGGTTGTTCTCAAGCATAATTCAGATGGAACTGCTTACATTGGAGAAGTTAAACACACAAAACCTCACGGCATGGGAATTCTTACCAAACCCGACGGATTGAAGCTCATTGGAAACTTTGAAAATGGCATCTGGAAAGCACCTAACAAGTAAAAAATAAGAAGCTCAGGAGCGGGAACGGCAAAAGAAAACGCCAATACCACAAATGAAAAGTGAGCCTAAAACTGTGCTCAGAAAATGAGCCAGAGATACGGCTAAGAGGGTTTCGACTGCATGTTGATCCCAAACGGCTAAGTATACCTGTTCCTTGGTCCCTAGCCCCTGCCAGCTAATAGGAACCCAGGCCACCAGAGTGGCCGAAAAAACCGTCGCCATAAGCTTAAGCCAGGCTTCCTGCAAGCCTGCACTAAAAAAATAGGTTGCAAAACTAAGTACAAAAAACAGATAAGAACAAAGGGTCAGAAACAATATTGAAACATAATAGAGACCCTGCCTCATCATGGAAAACCAATAACAAGAGACCTTCCAATGAAAAATTGTTATTACTGGAATTAGCCATAGGGCCTGACCCAAAAAGATACCCAAAAATCCGGTAAACAGAATCAAAAAATCAAAAAATCGATCCTGAATCAGAATTCTTATAGACTGAGTGGTATCCACACCCTGATCTGTTAGCAACTTAACTTTGGAAAATTCACCTATCCTGCCTGGAGTGATTTGCCCAAAGAACTGGCTTAAATAAAAAATGGACTGAGCGGATGAGCGAGAAATTTTTTGATCCAGACACAGATAAAATCGTTGGCTTCTAATGTGTATGGAAATCGCTAGAAAGAAGACTGATAACACGATGGTTTCCAGTCCAAACCCTGAAAATACTAAATAAAATTCCGACCACTTAATTCCACTTAAAACCCGAGCTAACAGGAAAAGGCCAATAAGGTATAAAAGCCACTTAGTCTTCCTCACGGGAATCCCGATTTACCGAGCCGAGTCTTACTTCAGCCCAACCACTCACACGAATTTGATCTTCCAGAATTTTCAGATAAGTCACTACCTTCTGATCCAAGTATTCCAGTTCCCACAAGAGGTTCAAAAACACATAAAATACCTGTGAAAAATCTTCGGACGACTGAATGTACAGGCACCATTCAACATCTGGAAGATAAAACAAATGCTGGGAATATCCACTTTTTTCATAAATCAAACCCTGTGGAAAAATAATTCCATAATCCTTTAGTGGCAACCTCGTGAACAAGAGAGATGAGCTATTAAAATGCGAAATTCTGCTCTTTACCAAGTCAGACACTGCCTGACAGATATATTGAATCTGATCCTTCAAAAGAACTACTTCCGTGATTTGAGAATTTTGATAAGGTAGTTGCAAAAGTTTATCCTCACCAATCTTCAAATCAAAAAATTTCTTGACCTCAAGATTCCAGTCCAACCCATGACTTTCCCCTAAAGCCTTTAGGATCTCTTCATGAACTGTGTTTCTAAGAGTTGTCGATGGTCGCTTGACCCAATGCGAAGGTAACTCGCGAATGTGGAGTTTTCGCAAAAGGTACTGCAAGGTATTTTGTGGGACACCCTGATAACTTAAGGGAAGCCAATCCGCTAGGGACGGATGCCCTAAGAGCTGGAACCGATTCATAAGCTGCCATAAACACAGCCCATAAAAATTCCCAATGCAAAACTGTGAGGCGAACCTTGGTGAAAATAAACTCTGAGCCCCATCCTGGTGGACAATGGCCCATTCAATCAAACTTTCTTTGACGACCAAATTTCCAATTTTTTGTGACAAAAGAAATGAATTCACAGCCAGCCTTCAGTCCATGGATCCCATTCCTGCAACCAGGAGGGCAATACCTCCCTCGGATCAAGATCCCTGCCTGTCAACTCGGTAATGGAGACTGCCTCAAATGGTAGCTTAGCATGCTTAAATTTCTGGGCTACATTAAGGCCAGCCCCAAGAATTAAGGATTGCAATTCATTACCCCAAAACACTGTTTCTACCAGAACACCCATGATTTTGGCATTTCCCACCAACAAATCATTGGGAGCCTTGATAGTCGCCTCAATTCCAAACTCCAAAAAAAGCCACCTCTGGGTGTGGGCACTTAAAGACTGGATTATTATCTTTTCCCATCCCTCTGACATCCGTGGCTTCAGGGGCATGGATATATACAATCCACCCTTTTGGGATAAAAATTGATTGCCTCTTTGGCCTCGGCCCTGATGCTGAACCTCGGCAACCACCACAGAACGATTGACCGGAAGGGACTCAAGATTGTCCCGAGCCCAGTTCATGGTCGAATCAACCTCAGCAAGCCAGATAATTACATCAGGTACCAAAATCTATACGGACAGAGAACCGAGCCGCTCCTGAACTAACTGATACTGCTCATTAATGGCAGCAGACATTTTCTGCAAAACCTTGACCTCATTCATACAATGCTCCATGGTATTCACATTTTCAGAAAACAGCTTCAAAATTCTGTCAATTTCATAGCCACAGGAGCCTTCTTCCACGGCTAACTTGGCCATAAACTCAGCTACCTGCTTCTGAGACACAATAAATGTCTGATTGTTGATTTTGAGGCGTTCTGCCAAGGTCCGGGTTATATGCAAAACCAGCCCTGGATTTGTGTCCACCAAACGGTCAATTTCTGTAGATTCAATACACATCAATCGAGAACGACTGATGGCCTTAACGGTAGCAGTTCTTTTATCAAAACCCTTATTTTTAGAGGCATATCCTAAAAGAACTGAGATCTCACCGATGATGTCACCTTTTTTTTCATAGGCCATGACCATCTTGTCGCCGACAAAAACCCCTAGTTTTCCCGTAACAAGAACATACATCTTATCGCCGACTTCTCCATTGTAACAAACGATCTCACCGGCCTGTTTTCCAACCAGGTTCCCATGATTAAACAAAGTATCATTCGGATCATGTGCTGAGTTGTCCTGGCTTATCGACTTAGAGTCAATAGTCGCCTTCTGATATTTCAAAAGTCGGTTATACAAAGGAGAATCCTTGAACTTTTCATGGATTTTTTCCAGTTTTGTATCTCTGGTCTGAATGGCTTTTTTCAAAATTTTGGCTGCCAACGACACATAAATAGTGCCAAACTCCTTGACCATATTCTCAACCTGGGAGAGGATGCTATTGTATTTAAAAATAAATACATTAATGTCTTTAAGGCGCTTAGCAATGGTTATGGAAATATTCAGACCCAAGCGAGGATTTTTTAAAACCGTATTGTTAAAACTGTCGCCTACTGCGGGAATAGAAGCCACAATCGACTCCACAGTTGCGGCAATTGTGGCCGTTCTTCTCTGACCCAACAAAGCCCCTAGCTCACCAAAGTTCACCATTTTACCTTTGATGCTAGTGATTCTCTTTCCGTGCTGCCGAATAATCTCGATCTTATCCACCGCATCCATTTTTTCATTGAACAGGGCCTCGTCCGTGTAAATAACATCCAACTCACCTGCCACCAGGATAAAAAGCTCACCAGAAGGCTCACCCTGAACACAGACAAATTCTCCAGGTTGGACCACTCGCTTGGCAAGACCACCTACGGCCTTAGGGCCGACACCAGCGGTTTTAGCCTTCTGGGCTTCAGAGTCATCAATCATGACAGATGTGATTTCAAACTTGCGAATTCGTGCAATCTGTCCATCTGTTAGTGCGGCTCCCCTAGGAACCATGACAGAACCACCATGCATCAGATCTTCACCCAGAATCATACCAGGTGTGACCTTATCAATTGGTAATACCAGCATAAAAAACAACCCCTAAGCCAGCTTAAATTGCTTCCAGAACCTTTTTTGCCGCAGATAATGTCATTTCCAACTCCAAATCTGTATGTTTTACAGATACAAAAACCGCTTCATACTGTGAGCAAGGAAGATAAACCCCTGCCCGCAACATACCCTCAAAAAATTGGCGAAACATTTCTTTGTCATGTTTATCCACGCTGGATTTTGCAGTTACCGGACCCTTCACAAAAAACAATGTGAACATTCCACCAACGGAATTAATGGTATACTCAATCCCCTTTTTCTTCAACAATTCTGCCAGACCATCTTCCAATTTTGTCACAAAATCCCTGATTGAAGGGAAAGGGTTGATCTGACGAATTTTTCTTAAGGTAGCCAATCCGCAGGCCATTCCCATTGGGTTTCCGCTTAAGGTTCCAGCCTGATAAACCGGGCCCTCTGGACTAACCAAGCTCATGATTTCTTTTTTGCCTCCATAAGCTCCTACCGGCATTCCTCCCCCAATGATTTTACCTAAACAAACCATATCTGGCTCTACCCCATATAATTCACAGGCTCCACCCATAGAAACTCTGAATCCGGTCATTACCTCATCAAATATCAAAAGGCAACCATGCTCATCACAAAGAGATCTGAGCCCTTGAAGAAAACCTGGCTCGGGAGCAATCACTCCCATATTGCCGGTCACTGGCTCCAAAAGTACGCAGGAAACCTGTCCCTTGTGAGCATTCAAAAGATTTGCTACCGATTGCAGATTGTTAAACTCGGCAACCAATGTGGAAGAGGCCAAAGCCTCGGAAACCCCAGCAGAATCGGGATGGGCATGAGTCAACATACCGGATCCTGCTTTGACTAAAAGGGCATCGGCATGTCCATGGTAACAACCATCAAACTTTAGAAGAAGGTTTCTTTTTGTGTAACCCCTAGCCACCCTGATAGCGCTCATGATGGCCTCAGTACCAGAGCTGACAAACCGAAGCTTCTGCATTACCGGAAAAAACTCCCGGATTAAAAGAGCCAGTTCTGTTTCCAATTGCGAAGGAGCACCAAAAGAGACTCCAAAATTTAGCTGCTCTTTCATGGCATTCACCACATCAGAATCAAGATGGCCTAGAAGTAGCGGTCCCCAGGAAAGTACATAGTCTAGGTACCTGTTATTGTCTTCGTCGAATAGGTATGCACCTTCACCTCGTTTTATGAACGGGGCCGGAACAGACACATTTCTAAAGGCTCGAACGGGCGAATTCACTCCACCGACCAGAACCTCTTTGGCTTCCTGCATCAATTTTTGGCTATTTTCAAATCGCATTACTTCACAACTCCTGCCATATACCAGATTACAGCCAGCACTATAAGACTTATGTATCGAATTTCCCATTTTAACTGATGCACCAAAATTCTTTGTTCTGCATCTGCCCCAAGACTACGAATCAAACTTTCCAGATATTGAATCTCGAGTTGCACAAAAAGCAAAAACCCTGCCAGCAACCCGATAATACCCATGCACACAATAAAAGCAAAATACTTTTTTGCCCACAGGCAACGAGCTGCCGGAATAAAAATCACAATCAAAAATCGAAGTCCGTTTCTAAACATAGAGCAACAATTTTACACCAGTCTCAACAAAAAGGGTCCATTTGCCGATAAGCCATAGGTACAATTATCGCCTAGGAGTAAATATGTCCCTGGAAAGAAACATCTATGTAGGTTCTCACAGCGTGAAAAACTACCAGACCAAACTAGACATTCACGGTAACAATTTAGCCAATGTATCTACGATTGGCTTCAAACAAACCCGTATGAACACGGTTGAGTCCTTTCAGGAACAGCTTCATAATGCCATAGAGACAGACGGGGCCACATCACAATTAAACGCTCGCGAGGGCGGATTTGGACAAGCAAGACCCCATATCTACATTGATTCCGCCAATGGAATTCTACAGGCAACCGGAAATCCATTGGATCTAGCCGTGGAGGGTGATGGCTATTTTATGGTGGAATGGGATGGACAGAAACGATTCACCCGCGATGGCAACTATGCGCTTGATGTAAACAAATCCATCGTATTGGAAGGAAATGGAGCACATTTATTAGGTTGGCTAGGAGCACTAAATGCAGATGGTGGAACCGATTTAAATGTATCTGGACCTACCCAACGGCTTGCTTTGGACTCCCTTTCCTTTCTACCAGCTAAAACCAGCACAGCCATAGACTTTTCCTCAAACCTGAATTCTGAAAGCTCTGCTAAAAATATGAGTGCCGATAAAGCCGTTTTCAGCATGATCGATGAAAGAAAAAATTCAATGGAATATACCACTCACTGGGATAGAACTGGAAAAGATGAATTTCAATTTACGCTCAATCAAAATGGTAAAGAACATATTAAGTTCAGCATGCCTGTGGATGTTTTAGGCAACATTGTTAATGTAAAAATTGACTCTCTGGCTGATGGTGTTGAGCCCGTGCGAGATGATGCGGGAAACCTCACCGGATTATCTTGGACATACCCCTCTCCTTTGGCCGACGAACCAGATGCCACCTTAACCAGAGTATTTTCCCTGCCAAAACGCAGTGAATTGAAAGATACCGGATCGATTTTTTCCTATCAATTAAGCAATGGCTCAGAAGACGCCGTCACCATAAACAACGAATTCCTTAAGGGCACTACACACAATACAAATACCACATTAGTGGACACATTAGGAAATCCCCACTCAGTGACCTTTACCTTTGAGAACATGAGCCCCACAGAAAGCTTGTGGGAATACAGAGTATACTTGGAGGAAACCAGCCCCTATATTCAGGATTTTTACAGAAACCCTGCCAATGGGATTGATTTCACAAAACCCAGCAGAAGCGATTATGAAAAAGCCAATCAAGCTATTTTTGGCTCCTCAGGAATTGGTAAGATCGTGTTTGATGGCCAAGGGCTACTTGATTCGTCCCAATCTCAAATTCCCACCCTGCGTGCCAATCTACCTCCCACCCGTTTTGTGACCGACCCTGCCCAGACTAGAGCTGGGGCCAGTATTACCTCTTCCTTAAATATGGATCTAATCACCGGCTTTGGGGCCCCGTTTTCAACCTCTGTTAGAAACCAGAACGGATATGTGGCTGGCGATTTAATCCGTTCCACTGTGTCTTCTAATGGAGAAGGAAAAATCATCGCAAACTTCACCAACGGTCAGGAAAGAATTCTCGGTCAGATCGCCATCGGTGTATTTACCAATGCTCAAGGTCTGATTCGAGACGGAAACAATATGTTTCGCGCTGGAGTGAATGCCGGTGAAGACAACTTAACCGTCAATATTCCCTCTTCAGGCCGGCGCGGTTTAATTCGACCCAGATTTTTAGAAACATCCAATGTTAATATGATAGAAGAGTTCACCCAACTCATTATCACTCAAAGGTCTTTACAGGCGAACTCCAAGATCATCACGACAGCAGATTCATTGTTACAGACAGGGATTGGAATCAAGCGTTAAGGCACTTTTACCAAAGCCGAAACCGAGATATAACCAGTAATATCTTCAGAATTTTCCGTCTGGGCCCTGACTTGGGCCCAGCTATCATCATAATCCGTGATCTGTGAGACCTGAGGCTTTGAAAATTCATACAATACGGGAGACTCCAATTCAGGGGCAGCTCTCAACCCTGTGCCGGTTCTCACAATTGCCAATGTCTGAATAACCGTATCAACCCTGTACTGCAAAAATGCTAAAGCCAGAGCTACTGCACCTGAAATGGCTGCCACCCGATAACGACCAAGAAGAATCAGAATAAAACACAATGTCATCAAAGACGGCAGAGCAATTCCTACAGCCAAACGGCACCAGGGGTTGAATGCCTCTGAGGCCATAGGACCGCTTGGAACAAATGCACTTTCCGAAAAATTATGTTTCCAGGCCATTGCCTGATTCAACAAAAGTAGCTCAGGTTCTTGCCTGCCACGATACAATTTGTCCCTCAGGGAAAAAACCCGAGGACTCCATTCACAGTCCCGCAAAAGAACTTCCGCATCCTCCCATTGCGAAACAGACAAGTGACTGTCTATGGCTGAAGTATCACAAGCCCACACCGAAACATTGCCAGAAAATAAAATCAGTCCCAGAAAAAATAAACTAACGAGTGTGCCTTTGATTGGCTGCTTGAATCCTTTGTTGGGCAAAAAGCCAGTCCACAAGTGCATTTTCCGTATCCTTGCTCAGATTGGTAAATGTGAGAGCCATTCCTTGTACCTTTGGCTCCCTAGTTCCCAACTCTTTGAGTACAACTACCTTACAGGGGATGATGGTTTCGATTTTTATATTATTATCATTGATGTACAAAAAAAGGAAGATATCACTGTTTCGGAAATACACCTTTCCCTTGGTGAGCATAAAACCTCCACCCCGGGAAATATCTGCTAGTACTCCCTGATGCATATTATCCTCAGGAATACAGTGATTCTCATTCAAGGCATCAGAATAGTAGGTCTTTAAAGCGCATTTGACACGAACATCCTGCCTAAGCTGTTTTTTGGCGAAGTCGTCAGGCCACTGGCATATAAGTAAACTAGGGTGCTGAGGATTGTCAGATATATTCATCCTCCGAACCTTGCAGTAAAACATGATCTGCTGCCCGGTAGTCAATGTACCTGCCACATCCAAGACATCATGGACATTGACATCGGGAACCATCCCATGGACCCGCCCCATAGTAAATTCCATAGTCACATCATCAATGTGCTTGAGTTTACTGGGAAAAGAAACATCATCTCGGCCTTTAACCGATATCTTGGCAGATTCCAGTTTAGCCTTACAGAGTTTAAAAAACTCATCTTTCTTTTTTTCATTCATGGGCATAACAGCCTCCGAATCTGGTCTTTATACACCCTGGTTGCACCTCAGACATATCTATACTACCATAACTGTCGGATCAGGAGCGTCGAGCATGAATATTAGCGGTAATCTAGCCAGTAAATTCCGTAGAAAACAAATGAATCAAGTCTTTCTACAAAGTGCCATGCAAATTTGTGCTGAAATGAAACCAGATTCCGTAATTCTATGTACTAACTCGGTTTTGGATGAACGGCTGCTGGCAGAACTAAACGAAAGCCATCGCTTGATTATGGTTACAAATGATGCCAACCGGTGCCTGCAACTTCTGGATTCCGGTATAACTATTGAGCACTATTCTAAAAAGTCCGATGTGCAGGAAGATTTGGTCCGTGACATCGTGTTTATGCTTTTAAATAGTAAAAAAATCACAGAATCCAGCTCAGTGTTATTTTTGTATAGTAAAAATGACTGGGATTGCTTCTCACAAATTCTGTACCTGGAGCTTGGAAATATAGCCGAAGCCAATTATCTGCGCTCCTTGTCCTCACTTACTCACATTGCACCCTTGCACATTCTTGAAACCGTGATTGAAATTGCTTTGGAACTAGGGCGAGAAGGACGGGAAGGCAAACCGATTGGTACCATTCTGGTAATTGGGGATCACAAAAAGGTACTACAAAGCAGCCGTTCTCTGGTGTTTAATCCCTTCAAAGGCTACACGGTCAAGGAGCGCGACATACTGAAACAAGAGGTCCGTGACAGTGTCAAAGAAATGGCTAAAATTGATGGTGCCCTCGTGATTTCTGATAGAGGCATAGTACAGGCCGGGGGACAGTATTTGGACTTTCGCGCCACAGATATTCAGGTAGGACCGGGTCTTGGTTCTCGACATACAGCCGCAGCCGCAGTTTCCAAAGGCACTACCTGCATGGCAGTGGCTATTTCAGAATCCACTGGGGTTGTGAGGGCCTTCGTGAACGGGGAAGTCTTTTTACAGATCAATCCCCGTCAGAATTCGCCCATCAGACTTTAAGTTACCATACACGGGAAAGCCAACTACTTGGTAGTAATTACCTTCTTCACCGCGATCTTGCCATCATAGGCACCTAGTCCCACCTCTCCCATGGCCTTGTCTTCATAAAACGAGCAAAAGGTATGGGTCCTGATTGTCTTTAACTGAGTATTTCCAATCACAAGCTTCAAATTGCTGTTGGCGATGTTTCTAACATTTACCTTAGCCAGACAGTTGCGATTCAGGGCTTCAATCACAGATTCCTTAATTTTTTCATTTTCAGATATCCTGGTCTTGAGGTCAAGAATGGACTGTTTTAACTGCTTCACCGCTATTATTTGTTTGGGATTTAACTTAGGATCATTTTCGTCCATGCCTGAAAATGCAGCCTGAGACTGAGTCAATGATTTAATCTGGGCATTCTGTTTCTGCAAAAGCTCGTTTACTTCATCGAGCTTCTTACGCATCAGAAATTGTTCCCCCACCATGATTGTAGTGTTGACCCCAAGATCGGATCCTAGATTTAAACAATCAACTCCATTAGTAGCCGAAACCTCCCCACCCACAATTGAGCCTTTGTGCTTCGACACCGTAACCTTTCCTGATGAGGTTACACGAGAATTCATGATCGTATCTTCTACAAACACATTACCTTCAGCTACCACATCCGCAGCCGACAAAAATTTGGCATAAAAATCCTGACCAGCCTGAATAAATCCTTTATCATTGGCGACCACTCCCTTTTGAATGGCCACTGTACCCCCAGCTTTAATAGTAGCAGCCTCCACTAGACCCTTGATTCTGACATCCCCTTCAGCAATCACTGTAAATCCAGCCGTGACATTGCCACCGATCATTACTGAGCCTACGAATTGAATGTTGCCAGTGCTTAAATCCACATCTTCAGGGACTACAAAAATCGGTAAAACCGAAATTTTGCTGGCCTTGACCAATAACTGCCCATCAATTTCTGAATAAAATTTACGGGTTTCTTCGTCGTAACGATAACCCTTGCCGGGAGAGGCTTTAATGGCTTTGCCTGACTTGCCTCTGAGTCTAGCTCCATATACATTAAATCCATCCGTGGCTGGAGTAGGATCTGTAAGTTCGGCGAGCAGTTCATTGGCCCTGACACTGGGAATCTCAAAAAGCTGCTTGTAATCAACTTTTCCGTCCTCATCCTCTTCCAAATGCTTTTCAAGACCAGTCTGCACAAAAAATCGGATTTTCCCATTTTCCCCATCTACAGAGGGGGTTCCCTTGGCAATGACCTCACCAAGACAGGGTTTGCCCGTTCCATTCACGGTTTCCACAATCTCTTTTAGCCTGACCTTATCCAGTCCATAGACAATTTTTTTGCGGTTCAACTCTTCTTCGATTTCCTTTAAATCATGGAATTTTTCCTCTAATGGGTAGAGGACAAAGCGCACCATGGTAGCGTCTCTATTTAAGACAATGCGCATAGGCGGATCTTTCGGATCCCGAACCGCAGGTAGATTTAACAGATCCATCTCGGGGCCAGGTCCATCAGGATTGGATTCGGAGCGCATCTCAGAAATTACAACAGGAGCTGCATTCGAGGGAGGTTCAGGCAAAGGGTCCTGTAAAAATCGACCCAATTGGCTTTGAATTTTGGCGGCTTCCTCCTGGGCCCTTTCCCGAGCCGTCCTGACATGAATTTTTTGCGTCAAGGATGTGTTCACGGTGTCATTTAATGCCCCAGCCGTCATCATTTCCGAAGCCAGGGCCCCCACAGACGCTAACAGTGCTTCCTGCACCTGATTGGCAAATTCGGCATCACCTAAAGCCAAGGCCAACACTGTCATAAACTCGTCTTCAGTCCAAGGCTTTGAGAGTGGTTTAATTCCAGGGAACGCGCCTAACTTTGGAATTGCATCCAAAACGCCCTGCCTTGGACCCTGGATCACAAATCTGGTTCTAGGGCGAAAACGGTGTACCAGACCCAAAAACTCGATCAGATCGCGCTTTCCCGGTACCAAATCACAAACAAAAACCTGAAATCCTCTGGTAGCAATCTCCTTGAGGACCTCTTCTGGAGTCTTAACCCTCAAAAGCACAACACCAAGCTCGGACAATCGATTGTTAAGGGAAGCCAAAACTCCTGAGTTGATCTCAGTATCTAGAATCAATACCTGGATGGCCTTCTTCTCCATATTCCTTAGTTTTCCCGGGGCTTGAGCTCTAACAAAAAATCTCCCTTGCCCACGGTGCTGCCGAGGAGACTATCCGATAATCCAACCACTGTCGCATCTATTGGTGAACGAATCTCATTCTCCATTTTCATAGCCTCAAGAATCAGTAAAAGCTGCCCCTTGGCCACTGCCATCCCATCACTGACCTCAACCTTTAGAATCTTTCCGTTAATAGGAGACATGACTGCTCCTCCCACTGACTGTGAGGCCTTTTTCATCTGCTCCAATGGTACAGATCCTGGTCGCATTAGCTTCACAATAATTCTAGTTGATTCCAATTCTACTACGAGTTTTTCATCCGACAAAGCGAAACTAGTTCCCTGCCAACACATTTGATTAAAAATGACATGAACTTGACCGGAAGGAAGATGAAAAACATCCAATAAATGACTCTGATTATCGATAAGCATCTCAACTTGACAAGCACCTTGAGCCATTTTGCGCTTGGCGGAAAATCTCAGCCATTCCTCACCAATCCGAGAATACAATGGATACTTCTCATACAGATCTCCCCAGTCCTTCTGCAGGGCCACAGCTACTGCTAGGGCTCCGTATTTTAATGAGGTATGAATCTTCTGAAGCTCTGACTTCAATAAAGTAATATTATTACTAATCCAGGAAGTAGTAATCTGTCCACTTACAAAGTCTGGGTGTTTTAAAAGCATCCTATGAAACAATATATTGTGTGGGAAGCCTTCAATGCACAACTGGCTTAACGCTTTGTCCATAGCCTGTATACTGGCTTCTCGAGATCCTTTATGTACCGTCAGCTTGGCAATCATGGGATCATAATGCAGAGGAATTTCAAATCCTTGCACCGCAAAATCATCCACTCTTAAATCTTTACCCAAAGGTGCTTTGTAACTCAAAAGTGGGCCAGGAGAAGGCACAAAATCTGCTAGGCAGTCCTCAGCACAGATACGGCACTCAATGGCATGACCTTGTTGTCGAATTTTGTCCTGCTTGAGACTTAAGACCTCTCCAAAGGCTACTCTTACCTGTAATTCAACCAGATCCACACCATAAGTCATTTCTGTCACTGAATGCTCTACTTGTAGACGAGTATTCATTTCCAAAAATGCGTACTGTCCATCAGACGATTTCAGAAACTCAAATGTACCCAAAGAGTCATAACCAGTTTCTCTGACTACTTTAGTCAGAAGTGGTAACAAGTCCTGTAGTTCACTATCACTAACATTTGGAGATGGGGTCTCCTCAATCAGCTTTTGATGTCTTCGTTGCACCGAGCATTCCCTGTGACCAAAATGCAGGGCATTTCCATGTTTGTCTCCCAAAACCTGAAATTCAATGTGGTGTGCCACTTCCAGATACTTTTCTATAAATACCCTCGGATCACCAAATGAATTCATGGCCTCACGGGAACATTGCTCAAAAGCCGTCAGTAGCTCATACTCCTGTCTAACAATCCTCATGCCTTTGCCACCGCCACCACCGGATGCCTTTAGGAGCACGGGGAATCCATATTCCCTAGCCAAGGCTACAATCTCGGAGGATTCTGCAATAGGTCGGTTTAATCCCGGCGCAACAGGCACCCCTCTTGATACCATTTCACTACGAGCCGAGATCTTACTGCCAAACAGTCGCATTACCTGGGGATTGGGGCCAATAAAAATCAAACCGGAATGAATCACCTTTTCCGCAAAATCAGCGTTTTCAGACAAAA
>DITF01000045.1 GCA_002422125.1 bacterium UBP17_UBA6191 | reverse complement strand
CAGAAAGCCAAAAAACATGGGGTTATAATATACTCATGCAAACACATCAAATCATCCATCACAAGCTGGTTCAAGCGGTCAAAAGTTTACGAAAAAACGAGGCTGAAATTCTTGATTTAATCGCTCAGGCAGATCAAACCAAAGATTTTTTAATGCTGGTTCAGTACCCATCCCTCTTTAGCTATTGCGTCAAAGAGATTGGGCTGACTGAGGCTGAAACCTGTAATTTTTTGGCTCTGTATAAAAAATCCAAAGAGATTCCGGCTCTCACCGAGGCTATTCAGTCTGGGGAAGTTTCGGTAAGCAAGTTAAGGCATGTTTGTCCGGTGATTACTATTGAGAACCAAAACCATTGGATTGAAAAGGCCAAAACCGAAACCAACAAAAATCTGATTGATGAGGTAGCCAAAACTTCCCCATATACCAAAAGAAAGACAATCGTAAAACCTGCTGGTGAGGGTATGAAACGCCTGGCTTTGGATATTACTCCTGAATTGATGGAACATCTTTTGAGACTCCAAGAGGTTTTAAAAGCTAGTGATTTGGCTCAGGTTATTGAAGTGGCAGTTTTGGAAACTCTGGAAAGAAAAGATCCGGTCAAGAAAGCTGATAGGGCTGAGGAAAGAGCTAAAAAGAAGGAAGCCAGTAAAAAAGTGGAAGTTGAGACAGAATCTGTCAACCTTGAGGAGAGTCCAGCGACTCAGTCGGGTCACAAGGATACTAAAAATTCGTCTGTCGCAAGACAGACAAGAAAAGCTCTGCCCAAACATCTTGTTCATGCCATTCACAGACGGGATCGGGGACAGTGTTGCTATTATGGGTTTAGAAACAGCCGTTGTGATTCAAAGTACCGAGTGGAGATTCATCATATTGAGCCAATAAGTAGGGGTGGGAAAGATGAATATGAGAACCTAGTTACACTTTGTTATGACCATCACAAGCTGATTCATGAGACATTTTTTGGTAAATGAGGCCATAAAATACTATTAAAGCTGTCATTTAAATTTGCCAATTGCCCCGGCCATGCCTAGAATGATCTTTTTAGAGTTCATGAACAGGCTCTTAGAATCAAAGCAGGTGAAATAATGGCTGGAGATATCAAACCAAGAGGGGGCCTTTCGCCCAAGGCATATATTGAAGTGGATGGGAAAGAGTATGAGCCTTATGTGCCACATACTCAGAACATGGCTGAGTTTACGCTCAAGGCAATTGTTTGTGGCTGTTTAATTGGGGTGGTGTTTGGGGCGGCTAACGCTTATCTGGGATTAAAAGTGGGATTGACTGTTTCAGCCTCGATTCCGGCAGCGGTGATGGCTGTGGCTATTTTTAAGGTCCTGGCTAAATTTGCCAAACCGGGCACAATTCTTGAGACAAACATGGTACAGACGGTTGGTTCTTGTGGAGAGTCGTTGGCGGCTGGGGTTTGTTTTACCATTCCGGCCCTGTTTTTGTGGGGCTTTGTTCCAGCCAAAGCTGAGATTTTTTTTATTGCTCTTTTTGGCGGGCTTTTGGGAGTCCTGTTTATGATTCCCCTAAGAAGTTATTTGATTGTTCGGGAGCACGGAAAACTTCCCTACCCGGAAGGCACGGCCTGCGCCGAGGTTTTAGTAGCATCACAGGCTGACTCCAGTAAAGCCAAACGCTTGTTTCAGGGTTTAGGTATTGGGGCTCTATATCAATCCTTGATGCATGATCGCTTGTTTGGTCTGTGGAACAAAGAGCCTGCCGCACATGTTCCGGGATTTAAGGGAGCTGAGGTTGGGGCTGAGGTTACGCCTGAGCTTTTGGGAGTAGGTTACATCATTGGACCCAAGATTGCGGCTATCATGTTAGCCGGGGGAATGTTGGGTTGGATGGTTCTGATTCCACTTATTTCATTTTTTGGGGAATATCTTCAGGCTCCGCTTTACCCATCCCAGGTTACTTTGATTCGGGATATGGCTCCCATTCAAATCTGGTCAAATTATGTGCGTTATATTGGGGCTGGTGGTGTGGCTTTTGCAGGGATTTTTGCCCTGATTAAGTCTATTCCAGTAATCATCGAGAGCTTTAAAGCAGGACTTGCCAATATGGGGGGAGCAAAAGATCAGATTCGCACCCAAAGAGATCTCCCCATGAAGTTTATTCTCTGGGGTTCTTTGTTTGCGGCCTTATCCATTGGGGCATTTCTGGCATTTGATTTGTTTGATGGTCATATTCTGGAAGCATTGGTGGCCGGTATTTTGATTGTGGTTTTTTCCTTCTTTTTTGTAACTGTGTCATCAAGGATTGTGGGCCTATTGGGTTCCAGTTCCAATCCAGTATCTGGCATGACCATTGCAACTCTTTTGATCACTTGTCTTATTTTCATGGCCTTTGGTCTTCATGAACTGACCAATTCCAAGGTGGCAGTATTAGTCGTAGGGGCGTTTGTTTGTATTGCCGCAGCCATTGCCGGGGACACTTCCCAAGACTTAAAGACGGGATTTTTGGTTGGGGCAACTCCGAAAAATCAGCAAATGGGCGAAATCCTTGGGGTGATCAGTTCTGCACTAAGCATGGGATTTGTAATGAGCTTACTGAGCCAAGGTATTATGGAAGGTCAGTTTCGGGCCCCGCAAGCCAATCTGATGAAGCTGGTTGTAGACGGAGTTTTGGGTGGTAACTTACCTTGGGTTCTGGTTTTGTCTGGGGTATTTATTGCGGCATTTATTGAAATGCTGGGAATTTCTGCCCTAGCATTTGCGGTTGGACTCTATTTACCCATGTCTCTTTCAGTACCTATCATGATCGGGGGATTGATTCGTTGGTGGGTGGATTCCAGAAAAAATGATAAAACTGTAGAAGATTGTCGTGAATCTGGGGTGCTTTATGCCTCTGGATTGATTGCTGGGGCTGCACTTACTGGGGTTTTTGCCGTAGGTTTGGTGCTGATGAGTGAAAAGGGAGGAGTGATTCTGGAAACAATATCCCGCCCTGGAATTCATAGTGATCTACCTGCTGGATTGAGTATGCAACATCAAGGTAAAGATATTGGTTATATTCCGGTTTCCCCAAGTAGCATTGAAACCTCCGGGACTTTTCCTGTTCAGGTCTTTGGACCAAAGGGTCAGACTCAGGATGTTGAGGTTTCTTTGCAACCCTGGAGCAAGACTTATCTAACAGTCAAAGATGGGGTGGTTTCTGAATCCTCTTTACCTCAATCAGCAGACACTCGGGCAATTGGGGCATTTTTACTTCTGTGTGCCAGTCTTGTGTGGGTAGTAAGGAAGCCGTAAGAGCATATACTGTTCATGATCTATTTTTGTTATGAATTTATAGTGACGGGGAATCCAGCCGCATAACGCAGCGGCTGGATTTCAAAGTTTTTCTCGGTAGAAGAGAGATCATAAACAAGTTCTCAGACAGGGCCGTTTTACTTCCTCCCCTTATACCGCTTCCAGCTCCCGATCTCAGTCCTTAAATCTGGGTCCTCAAAAAGCTCATCCAAAAGGGCGATTATCTCTGGTTGTTTGGAACGGCGCAGTTTACGAAGCATCAAAATACGCGATTTACCCTGGCTTCTATCCTGCAAAAGCCGAATATACTCTGGCATGGTTTTTTTAGTAACTGTGTCGGAAAGAGCGCAGGCCAGACCATCTTTAAAATTGTGATGGATAGAACCATCGGTCTTGCAAAAAAGATCAACTAGAACATCCCAATGCTCTATAGGTTTAAGTCTACCCAAGGCGCGGACAATACCTTCATTGACCTGATCATCATAAAATATAAACAAATGTTTTAATAAGATAGGAACTGCTCGTCTATGAGGGTCTTCCTCGATGCCAAGGCTCCAGACAGAACTTACAAAAATCCCAACCGATTCCAAATCCTTTATAATGGGCTTTTGCATCTCACGATAAAATGCCAGCATTTCTTCGCGCTTTCGATCTTTCTCTGCCATCATGGCAACCCATTCAGGATTCTGTTCCAGTAGTTTTGTGTGTTCGAGTGATGTCATATCTTTTCTAGAATTTTTCATGGTTCAATCACCTCAAAAACTTTAATTTTTCCCTCTTCTTTAAGCTTCAATAATGAAGGAGATAACTTTGTGTTTGTTCGTACATACAAGTGAAACTCCATACCCTTTGCTTCCGCATGATCCAAGTAATCGCGAAGCTGCCGGGTAAGGCTTAATTTCCTTACATTTTTAACCTCACTAACTATCTTTCCTTCAATAATTCCATCAGGAATACGGTCCCTATCATTGATACGGATTGTGGTGGGTTTTCCAATATCATACCTATCCCGTACAAACTTCTTGTCCTGTTTGCTAGGGATATTGGGGCTAGGAATCCGTCTGTTTTACTGAGTTACAGCTAAAAACTCGCTTGTCGTGATCTGAGAAGATGCCTGTTCGCTGGTTTCATTTACCTCTGTTGGGCTGGCTAATTCTTCATAATCTGGAACTGATTCTGCTTTGGCAAGGGTGCAGAGGATAAGGAGAGTAAAAAGAAGTTTTAGCACAAATTGGCGGCCTTTGTTGCGATAGTAGTTTGGGGCTTAGGGATTATTAAGATTTCTCCTGCAAGCAATAAATCAGAAACTACAGGAAAAATATTTGTTCAAAATATCTTGGGTGGCCCGTACCGCTTGAAACACAGTGTCGAGTGATTTTTGTTTGGCGTAGGTTTCAGCTTCTTCCTGTTGGTGAAAGAGGTGGAATGGATGATCTAGATCCCCGTAATACAGGGAATCTGCGTTTCTCATCTTCAAGACCCAGATTTCTGCTTTTGGTATCATTATCATTTCTTTCTCCGTCATAACAGTTTTGTCCTTTCGTTGGACACTATCCCCTCAATAATAAGTATTAGAATATTTGCAACAAGTGTCAAGCCCCAATTTGAATATATGGTAACATACTCCTATATAATCTTTGCAAAAGATCGGTTAGAATGATTCTTGAAATCCATGTCTGGTCAGGCCCTTGGCTCAGGCGCGGATGTCTGAGGTAAGGAGCTAATATGGAACAGATATTAAAAGAAGGTCTGGATTATGCCCTATTTTTGGGCGCAGAATATGCCGATGCGCGGTATTCTAGGCTGGATACAGAGTCTATTTCTGTGAAAAATGGACATGTTCAGGGAGTGGACTCCCACTTTGATTACGGGATTGGGATTCGTGTGCTTGTTGATGGATCCTGGGGATTTGCCTCCAATCCCGATATATATGATAAAAATCGTATGAAAAAGACGGTGGATCGAGCAGTAGGCTTGGCTCGTGCTGCAGCCAAAGTATCCTCATCCCGTATTCAGATGGTGCCCAAACCTGTGATTCGGGATTCTTGGAAAAATGATTTTACCGAGGACCCATTTCAAATCCCATTGGCTGAAAAGCTGGAGCTTCTTTTGAATTGTTCCAAAATGATGAGTGCCGTCGAGGGAATTTCTATTTCCAAGGGCAGCATGGACTTCTTAAGAGAAGAAAAGTTATACATGGACACTGATGGTTCTGTAATTTCTCAGACAGTTCTGCATTCCGGGGCCGGCATTTCGGCTACATCTCTGTTAGGTGGAGAAGTTCAGACCAGGTCCTTTCCATCCAGTTTTCGTGGCGATCATAAAGCTGGAGGGTTTGAAGTAATTCGAGCCATGAACCTTTTAGAGAATGCTGATCGTATTGCCAGCGAAGCCGTACAGCTCCATACCGCCAAAAGGCTAGAGGATAGCCGTATGGATATTATTATGGGAGGTTCTCAATTAGCATTGCAGGTTCATGAATCCTGTGGGCATGCCGTAGAACTTGATCGAGTACTTGGTTATGAGGCCAACTTTGCGGGAACCAGCTTTTTGACCTTGGACAAGTGGAAAAATTATCGTTACGGATCAGAAAAAGTTCATCTGGTTCAGGACGGGACCACAGATATGGGTTTAGGAACAGCTCGTTATGATGATGAAGGGGTTCCAAGCTGTAGAACCGATCTGGTGAAAAACGGTGAGTTTGTTGGTTATTTGAAGGGACGGGATTCAGCCCGTTTTGAAGATGGAACTTCCAATGGAGCTTCCAGAGCCCAAGGCTGGAAAAATGTGCCGATTGTCAGAATGACTAATATTCACCTTCTCCCTGGGCAAGAGTCCCTGGATCAATTGATTTCATCTACTAAACGAGGCATTCTTTTAGCAGATAACTCTAGCTGGTCCATTGATGACAAACGCTGGAACTTCCAGTTTGGCTGTGAAATCGGCTGGATGATAGAAAATGGCAAAGTGACAGATATGGTGAAAAATCCTACCTACACTGGAATTACTCCTGAGTTCTGGGCTGGCTGTACCGGGGTTGCCGATGCCAGGGAATGGAAGGTCTGGGGAACTCCCAATTGTGGAAAAGGTCAGCCCATGCAGACAATTCGTGTAGGTCACGGTGTGTCTTGGGCCAAGT
>DITF01000098.1 GCA_002422125.1 bacterium UBP17_UBA6191 | reverse complement strand
TGGTCTCAGAAACCAGGAAATAGCAGAATACAGCTCCGACCAGACCACCCTGAATGAGAGAAGTGGCGGCACTCACTTTTTGTATCACCGATTTGCGGGCCTCGCTTGCATACCTTTCTGTAACCTCTTTACGGGTTTGTTCAAAACGGTATTCCTCAAGCTCCTGACACCACTTGACTCCCGGCTCTGATCCTGCAATTGGTTTCATGGCGTACCTCTAAATATTATCATAGCACCACAAATCCGATCTCACCAATTGCTTTGCCAAATTAAATCGTTATGATAGCTTTCCTGTATCATGTTAATTTTAGCCAATCTGGAGCTTAAGCGCCTGAAGTTAAGACTTGATGCCAATCCGTCCCTAGAATCCTTGGTCACTAAAACCTCTGACTATTCTGAGGTAAGATCGAGTGTTTTGGAGATTGGAATCAGGGACCCATTGTTGGTTCGTTATTATCCTGATCACAGTCTATTGGTGGAAACAGGGGTGCAAAGAACCCTGATTGCCAGAGAATTGGGGATTTTTAACCTTATGGCTTTTGTATATCCATTCCCTGACCCATTGGCTCCCATGCCTAATTTGCACGGGAAAAAAATAATGACAGTAGCAGGCATATTGTCTGAGTTTCAAAGCCAAGATGTTTCAGTTTGTATAGATTTATTGGATTATGTCAGGCGCGGTACAATTATTCTTTAGTAACTATTTACTGACTACACACTCTAAATGATATGATTCCCATTTAACCGATCAGAGGTGGTATGTTTCAGTTAATTCTTTTGCTGGCGATCCTTGTCTCCAGTGAGGCAATGACATACGGAAAAAAAGCACCATCCATAAAGCAAGCCAATTCATTTGTGGATTGGGTACTGGATGGTGAATTCTGGAAAGCCAGCTCAGGGCGTTTTGGCCTATCGCTAAAAGGGGAGCCAGCCAGAGGCCTGGGAGTTTACCGGGTTTTTGCGGATCGAGTGATTAGCGGTCGTACCAATCTTAACCCTAGCCAGCCTTTGGCAGTTTCAGTAAGCCGCCCCGGATATGCTCTTTTGGATTTTAATTTGCAATCGGCCATTGAGCCGCAAGAGCTAAATTTTTCCTCTGCTTGTGTGGATGCGGTGCATCAGTATCAAACGGATGTTTACCAGTCGTATTATTTTAAGCAGGAGGGAAATGTTTCCCGAGTCTCCACACTTTCCAGTCTAGCCCCAAATTTGCCTGTGTTTGTTAACACGGTATCCCCAAACTGTGCAATTACTGTACCGGGTGCCGCTGAAGTAGTTGAGGTTTTGGGTGGTGGTAGGGGAGACAGCCCCAAGTCCGCGAGCTTCGCGTTTAGACCATCCCCCCAGATGCTTTTGGATAAATCAGTGTTAACGGTCGCAGTAGATGGGTCTTTTAGCCTGAGGCAGAATGCTAAACTTGATATTTTATGGACGGCAAATGCCGGTAGCTATCATGACCTTTGGTTTCATGCGGATTTAGTATTTCCTGATGATTCAGAATTAGCTCTATCATCCAAAAAATTGCTACCAACCCATGAGGTTTCCCACACATTTCCAGTCCACGCGGACTGGATCAATTTTGGGGCCGCAATCTTAAGAATGCGGCTAAGTCGTGAGGGTGATTCTGAAGTAATAAAAGAATCCGTAGTTTCCCTTAAGGTTGAACATTCTGGAGGGCTTCGTCTACAGGAGCAATTAGCCAGATTAGTCACTCAATCGGCACAGACTCAAGTTTCGCCTATCCTTCGTTTCTCACAGGCACAGGCCAGCACGGGTTTTGTATCAGCCCCCAATGAGTTTTTACCGGGCCTTTTGGACTCCATCCGTCTTTCGGTTAGCGGGGCAGGGGTGCAAACCATGTCCATGACATTTAGTGGGGACACCAGTAGTGCCAGAATCAGTTTGGGTCTTGGTACTACTCCCACGATTCGCTTGGAGTATCTTGATACAGCAGGGGATATTATAAAAGTTGGTAGTCGGTCAGTTTCTGTGAGTCTGAGTATGCCCCCTGTGGTATTAGAGCCGGTACCAGGGCCGCTTCCCGAACTTATAGTTTCTCATCAGTCTGGCTATTTTGTCAGTCCCATGCAGGTTGATTTTTCAGCCTCGGGTACAGACATTGTGTATACCACCGATGCCACCGATCCTAAATCATCCTCCTCAGCCCAAAGGGTCAGTGATTTTTTATCCCTACCCGTCAGTGAATCCGTGACGGTTTTGGCTTTTGTGGAAAAGGATGGGCAAAAAAGCGGTACGCGACGGTATGTGTACAATAAGGAGACAATCCCCGATATAGAGCCAACAATAGAGAATCCTGAGCGATTCCTCAACGGGTATTTTGATACTCAACTGCGGATTCTTTTTCCGGCTATACCAGATCGGCCCTTGGTCAAGCTCTGGTTAAACGGAGAAGAAAAAAATCTTCCTTTTGGTGTAACATTGACGGAGTCTGTAACGGCTGAGTACAAGGCCATCAGTGAACGGGGTTTTTCAAATACCACTCCCATGCAAATGGAGCTAACCCGTGTCTCTGTGTACCATGATCTTTTTCACACAATTCACTCACCTTCGGTAGGAAATCTATTTGCAGGTACGGCATCGGTTGAGTTTTTATCTCCCGAAACCGGCTACCGGTTTATGTATACAACGGATGAAACGGTACCGGTAACAGGGGCCCTGGAAGTACCATTGCCATTTACCCTAGATATTGACCGAACCACAGTCATGCTTGGATATCTGATTCACCCCAGCGGATTAAAATCAGATTTGATTCAGAAACGATTTACCCAAGCTCCTCTTCCAGACCCTGACAATATAATCAGGGATTTTAGCGTGACGGAAGATCAAGAATTGTTCGTCGATCTTTTGAGCTTAGGCGTAGATCCCGATCTGGTAATTTCTGAAGACATTAGTCCTTTGTTTGGTACCCTCAGCATCAACGGGCATGAAATCACCTATACCCCAGATCCGGACTATTTTGGGCAGGATGCTTTTAGCATCGAATTTTTGCATCCATCAGGTCTGTTTTTACAGCTAGGCTTTTTGGTCGAGGTGCAGGGAGTGAATGATGCTCCTCAGGTTTTTGGAGACATGAATCCAATTACTAATGAAGATGAGGCTATTGAACTGGACTTTCTGGTGTTTGATCCTGACTTTGATGATTTAGACATTCAAATCAGTCAGGATCCATCCCAAGGAACTCTTTTTAACACTACAGATGGCTTATTGTTTTATGAGCCAGCAGCCAATTTTACAGGAGTTGATCAGTTCTCTCTCATTGCCTCTGATTTAAGCACCTCCATTGAATTTGAATTCATTGTGACGGTATTACCAGTCAACGATGCTCCAATTCTTTATGTGGATCCACATTCAGTCATGGAAGACTCATCTCTAACAACCCAGATTTTGGCCTTTGATGTGGAAGGGGATCTCTTAAATTACTCCCTTGATTCACAGCCAGCCAATGGCACGGCCATTATGTCAACGGATGGGGAGTTGGTTTATGTACCTAACCCCGACTATCACGGAGTCGATGCAATTATGGTCACGGTTTCCGATGGGGAACTGGAGTTTACAACAGACATTTTAGTAACGGTTTATCCGACCAACGATGCCCCTGAAATTCTTTTGTTTTCTGATTCTCTTTATACCAATTTGGTGAGCTCTTTAATGCTGAGTGAGGACACTACCGGATTTTTATATTTTAATCTTGTGGATATGGATGGGGATTTCCCCGAAATTTCTTTGCCGATCCTTTTGTCTGAGAGTACGACTACCAGCATTGAGTATGATTTGGGAACAAGTTCAGGCTTTGTTCGCATCGAACCAATTGCAGATTTTTATGGGGACATTGATTTGAGTATTACCGTCTGCGATCAGTCCGCTCTTCCTCCTCAGCCTATTTGTACCTCCACTACGGCCGTTTTAACTTATGCACCTGTCAACGATGCCCCTCAATTTTTTGAGGTTTACTCCCTAGCTTCCCTTGAAGATTCTTTTGTTTCAACCTCTGTGATGGCTTTTGATCTGGATGGAGACTCCCTATCCTATTTTTTGCTCTCTCAACCAGCTTATGGAATTGCCACGGTCTTTGGTGATGGTTCATTAACCTATACTCCTAATCCCAACTATTTTGGTCCCGATTTTTTTGTGGTAATGGCTGAGGATGCGTCGGCTACCACCACCGAGACTCAAATTGATGTTTGGGTGGAAGGTGTGGATGATGCCCCAGAGATTCATTTTTATTCCGATGCCTGGGTTACTCCCATAACTTCAAGTTTTTATGTAGATGAGGATGAAGAAGTTTCGATCCATTTTGAAGTTGTGGATTTAGATGGCCATTTTGCCAGTCTTTCCCTAACTCCAACCGTTGACACAAGTTCAGTTTCCCTAGCTGTTTTTTCTACGGATGGGGATGTGACAGGTCAGATTGTAATCACACCGGAACCAGACTTTTTTGGTACAGCGATGCTTAGTGTAACTGCTTGTGATACTTCCACAGCCGTGACAGAACATCTTTGCACCACTGCAAGTGTAGAAATCGAATTTTTACCAGTCAATGATGCACCGGAATTTTTAGGCCCTGTAGTTTTAAGTGGTTTGGAAGACAGTTTGGTCACCACTGAACTGATGTTTTTTGACATTGAGGGCGATTCGGTAAGTTTTTTAATTGTCACAGCCCCCTTGTATGGGGTGGCCAGTGTTACGACCTCTGGGGTTTTAACCTATGTTCCTGACTCGGATTATTTTGGTTCAGATACGATTGGAATTTCGGTTATTGACTCTTTTGGGGCTACAGGTTTTGGACAAATTGAACTTACGATAGATCCAAAAAACGATGCACCTGTGTTGTCGCTTTTTATGGATAGCGTGTTAAGTGATCCATATACGACCCAGGAGTTTATAGAGGATACAGTTGGAATGCTCTATTATTCCTATCTGGATCCTGAGTCGCATTCGATTAGCATTGATAGCACCGATGTCCTGACTGGGATGCTTGAGTTTGAGGTTTATGCAACAGGCGTCACCACCGGATATCTGATCTTAAATCCTTACACGGACTGGCATGGAGGCACGCAAATCAGTTTAAGTGCCTGTGACTCCACTACCCTTTTTCCGGGCTCTTTGTGTACTACATCCGTAATTGACTTGAATTTCCTGCCTATTAACGATGAACCATTTTTGATGGTTTTTTCTGATCCCGGTTTTACCTTTGCCACTAGTG
>DITF01000203.1 GCA_002422125.1 bacterium UBP17_UBA6191 | reverse complement strand
TGGTCAAAAGCTATTTGGAAAAACTTCGCTAATTCTTCGCTAATTCTGACCTAATACCCCACCCAGTCTTAAAAGTCGCTAGCCCTGGTTTTATGGTTTCTCCCCGCTTTTTTGCGTAATCTCTATTACGCTGGAAAACCATCACAAGCCTTGGGCCTACACAAACTCAGCCGGTATGGGCTCATAAAACTTAACAATTTCCCAAAGCCTTGCCTTTAGCGGCTTCCTGCCTTAAGCCAAGGCCCGCGCATCCCTGCGCTTTTGGCTGGAGCGGTTCTAAGTAGGTGGTGCATAGAGCAAATACCCTGACCTGTCGCTACATAAAGGCAAACTGTTAAGAACCGTTCTGCACAGTCAGGCAAGGGTTCCCCGCCCCGGTTTTTTCTGCTTGGGAATTGCGGCAAGTTAGCTTCCATTTTCTTTTCCCTAGCCGCAAACCCTTTGGGAGTTACCCGGGGGCGGGGCAGTTAACCATAATGTCGGGAGATTATGTTATCTGCCAAAGCCTGACGGAGTTTACCTTGGGCTAGTAAAAATGAGTTTTTTGCCATACCAGTGAAACAAATTCTGGTGGTATCCTGAATCTATGCCTAATGAGTTAAAAGAGTTTGCACCCACTCAAAACCAGATTTTTTCTCAAAACTCGCATCTGGGTTCTGAAAACAAAATTTATGTAAAAAGGCTAGGGGCTAAAACCATAAAATCCCGCAACTGGAGCCGGATTTCAGGGCTCATTCACTCAAAAACAGCACCACCACTTGGTAATAACTGGTACTCCTATGTGAATGGGGACCCAATCAATAACAGCGATCCGAGTGGGTACTTTGCTCCGGCTGCCGGAGCGGCTGCGGGTGTTTTTGTTATTGCTGCGGCTGGCTTTGCGGCATATCAAAGCTATAGGAGTTATGGAATCCGTAGATTGTAGGGAATTTTGGCCTCAAGGAGATCCGCGGCCCGTCGGAGATCGCTGAATGAAATCAAATAGACATTTCCCAGGATTTGAAACTGAAAACGAGATCGTTACCATTTACAAAAAAGTAATGGAAGGGATAGAAATCCAAGTCACACCATTGATTTCGGGATGGTCCATATTGTTTTCAATTGGCCATCTAGTTCTTACTGAAAACCAATCAGATCGTTGCAACTCTTCGGACTTTTCATTTACAAAGAGTTATTTGAAGAAGTGGGATTGGATCGAATTCTATGTTTATGTAGGCGATGACATGGATTTAGATACTTGCATCACCCTAACGGGAAAAAAGCGGATTATAGTTGCAACAGGAGTCGTTGACTTTAAATGCTGTAAAAAGTTTGTTAATGAGCATCTAGAATGTTTCATAACGGAAGTTTACCCTCCGATTATGGCTGATTTGGCACCCCCCAAATTGGCATCATAAAAACTACCTAATTAAATTTCCTTGAATAAGATACATACAGATCAGATATCCACTGATAATGCCGGCATCAAGCCATTGTATCTGGTGTGCCTGAATTGAGGTTCTTTCTCGTTGCGGGTCAAAGCCTCGGACTTCCATGGCCATGGCTAGTTGATCGGCTCTTTGCATCGAACTTTGCAAAAGAGGGATCATCAGACTTTTTAGGACTTTGGCCCTTGACCTGAGGCTACCCCGTTTTAAGCTGGCACCTCGGGCTTCCTGGGCCCGGCTGATTTTTTTAAGTTCTTCAAAGAGAACAGGAATAAATCTTAAGGAGATGCTCATCATCAGGGCAAACTCCTCAGACGGGAATCCTAGTCGCTTAAAGGGCTTTAAGAGTTTGTCTAGAGCATAGGTGATTTCCACAGAACTAGTGCTAAGGGTTAGTAGTGAGGATGCTAATAGAATGGATAATACTCTTAAGGAATAAAAGATTCCTCGTTCTAGCCCTTCCTCTGTACCTGCTAGGCCAAAAAAACTAAATGATATTTGGTGTGATTCTGGGATTTCTGAGGCAAAACTAATCCAGTTCATAAAAAAGGTGAAGCCCAAAAGAATCAGGAAAGGGAAATACCCAAGAAATAGCAGGCGTATTGAAAATGGCAGTATACGAATTAAAATCAATTCTCCAAGAATTACGGCTAATAGCTCTTTGGAGGTATTAAATTGAAAAATTAAAATACAATGCGCCAATAAAATCAGGATTTTCAAAACAGGGTGTAGTCGGTGCAGGATGGAATTTCCGGGTATAGATTGCCCTAGAACTAAATGTGTTGCCTGAGTCATACTTGTCGAAGCATACCATAGGGGGTAGAATGATGGGCACATTGGACTGTTGGCTTTAGGAGGATTATGCGACCGGAGGTTTTGGGATTAATTTTAGCTGGGGGCAAAGGGACTCGTTTAGAGCCACTTACAAAATACAGGGCAAAACCATCGGTTCCCTTTGGTGGTCGATACCGAATCATTGACTTTGTATTGAGTAACTTCGTCAATTCGGGCATCTACTCCATATATGTACTGACCCAGTTTAAATCTCAGTCTCTAACAGAGCATATTCATGATGTATGGGCATTTAGCACAATCATTCCCAATCAATTTGTGACCTGTGTTCCAGCGCAGATGAATACTGGTGACTATTGGTACAAGGGCACTGCTGATGCCATTTTCCAGAATATGAATCTGATTCGGGAACGAAATCCTCATGTGGTAGCAATTTTTGGAGGCGACCATATTTATAAGATGGATGTTTCTGCCATGGTGCGCTACCACCATGATAAATCAGCCGACTGTACCATTGCCGCAATTGCGGTTCCCATTGAGGAGGCCTCGGCTTTTGGGGTGTTGCAGATTGACTCAGATTGGCGCATTATTGGATTTGAGGAAAAGCCCAAAAATCCAACCCCTTTGCCTAATGATCCCACCATGGCGCTTGTCAGCATGGGGAACTATGTTTTTAACACCCGTGAATTGATTCGCTCCCTGGAAATTGATGCAGATGATCAGTCAAGCACTCATGATTTTGGTAAGGATATTCTGCCAAAAATGCAGAAGGATGGCCGTCTGTTTGCTTATGATTTTCGTCGTAACATTATCCCAGGAGCCAATACTAGCGAGTTAAATGACTATTGGCGAGATGTGGGAACCCTGGAGGCTTATTATGAGGCCAACATGGATTTAAGAAGTGTTCGCCCTGTGTTTAATCTGTATAACAAGGATTGGCCAATTCGTTGTGAGGTAAAAAATAGTCCTCCTGCCAAATTTGTACATTTAGGTCCTCATCGTACCGGTCAGGCCATTAACTCTATTGTCTGTGAGGGGGCCATTATTTCGGGTGCCACAATTAAGGACAGTGTCATAAGCTCCGATGTGCATGTTCACAGTTATTCTACCGTCGATGGGTGTATCCTGATGGATTCTGTGGAAGTTGGGCGTAATTGCTCCTTGAGGCGCTGTATCATCGACAAGCATGTGCGGATCCCTGACAATACTACTATTGGTTATGATCTGGAAGAGGATAAAAAGCGCTGGACCGTTACCGAAGGTGGAATTGTTGTTATTGAGAAGTCACGGAAATTTTTGGCGTAAAAATGTCAGTTGGCAGTCCTGCCTGTGGGGAGGACTGCTATATTGGATTACTGCTCGCAGATTTTGAGTGGGCATGATATATAGACGATTATGAAACTGGAATATAACTCCCTTCGCCCTTCCCCTGATGCAGAAGCAACTTTTGCTAGATTTTTTGAATGGTTTTACGATCAAATGATGGATGAAACCGTAGATAACAATGATCTGGCCTGTGAGACCTTGTACATGCTGGACACCGGACTTATGGATTACAAGGCTGGAATGCAGGAAGCCATTGAGCAGGGCAACGCGGCCCTTCAGTTAAAGCTCATGAATATGGATCCCAGAAATGCAGCCTTAGAACCTGAATATTACGGGGATGTAAATAAAGAATATTATGCTAGAAACAAGCCATTTCTATGGCTCTGGACTGCCTTTGACCAGTTGCCAATTTCTCGAAATACCTTGTTTGCATTTCCCTTTCGACGGCTTTTGGGCGGCTTTTTGTTTCGCCATCTGGGTGAAAATGTGAAGTTGTTTCATAATATCGAAATGACCTATGGCTACAATCTGGTAATTGAAGACAATGTTGTCATTCACCGGGATGTGCTTTTAGATGACAGGGGCGGGATTACAATTGGTAAAAACGCATCCATTTCTGACTATGCCAATATTTACTCACATACACATTCCAGCAATGAGATTTCGGATGTTACTCTACATCACACCGTAATTGGGGCCAATGCACGGGTGACTTATCATGCTACGGTCTTATCAGGCTCTAGCCTAGGAGATTGGTCCATACTAGGGGCTATGGGTCTAGCAACCCGTCCCATTGAGAGTAAGCAGATCAAGGGAGGCATCCCGGCCCGGCCCTTAGGTGTGGTGGAACCACGAGGACTTCCTTCATAATTCATTAAATTTGGCCTCTTTTTGTCCGATTCATCGGTAGGAGTTTGCCTTTTTTGGCGACTTGTGACCTTGGAGTGAAGCGGATGTGTAAATACAAGTCGGTTGCATGGCTATTGATTCTGCACCTGGTTCTGCAACCATTTATATTGGTTGGGACGGCACTGTATGCGGAAGAGGGGGATGCAGCCCCCGTGCGGCGAACTTTGAACCGCAGGAGCACAAATCCAGAACAAGCGACACAGCAACCTCAAACTCAGGGTGCTCAGGAATCCACTGAAAATTCTCAGGCTTCGGCCTCTGACTCCAACCCTACTCCATCCCTACAAACTGGGGGTCGGCAACGGATTCTGACATCCATGAGCCAGAACCGAGGCTCCACTCCGGCTACAGCCTCAGCTACAGAGGTTTCTTCAACTCTGGCTTTACAGGATACCGCTTACAGGGAATCTCTGGATATTCTTTCTCCCGATGACACATCACCAGTACTGGCTGAATCGGTATTTGGGGCTAAGGGTAAAGTCAGAATTAACCTCGTGGCTGATAATGTGGAAATTAAAAGCATCATGGATTATCTGGCCACAGAGTATAGAATCAATATTGTTTCCAAGGAAATCGCTACCAATAACCGGATTAAGACCTCGCTATATGATATTCCTTTGGAAACCGTGTTTCAGGTGCTTTTGGAACAGTCCAATCTGTCTTATGAAAAACGAAACGGTATTATTTATCTTCAGGATCGGGGTCGTGGTCAGGATTACTTTTTGGAAGAGAGATTTTTTAAGCTCAAACAATTTGCTGATTTTGATTTTGCTGGCAAGCTCATAGACAACATTTCTACTTCAAGGGGCAAAAAGATTCTGCCCAATCCCGAAAAAAAGGCCTATTTTGTAGTTGAATACAAGGCCAACCTAGAGAGGATTCAGAAGACATTGGGAGATTTAGGCTATCTAGATATCATTGATCCCGATTCCTCGGTGTACTCGCACCACTATCTGGCCTATAACTATGTTGACCCAAAAGTAGTGGACGAGATTATTAAAAAACATCAGACCAAGGATGGAAAAGCCATTCCTGATGCCAAGTCGAATCGTTATATCGTTTTTGACACCAATGCAGCCTTTGAGCTGATGAAACAGGCTCTGGATTTTATTGATGTCCCACCAGGTCAGGTGTTTGTGGATGTCAAATTTTTGGACTTAAATGATGATGATACCAAACGAATTGGCATGTCCCAGGTGGTGGATTGGAATGGTAATGCCAATGATCAGGATAAATTTCAATTCTCTTTAGCCGCCGATGTGACTCGGGCGCTTAATTGGCAGATTAGTCCGGTTGTGAATTTAGGCATGTCAGGAAATCATGATCTTTTAAATACCAAAATTATTAACAATCCCAAGGTTATGGTCATGAATAATGACACGGCTAATATTCAAGTTACTGAGAATTTTCCCTATGTGACCAATGAGAATAGCAACGGAGTTATTTCTTCCCAGATCAATCAGGTTCCAATTGGAGTTCAATTAAATGTGACTCCCAAGATAAACGCCAATGGTGAGGTCACCATGACCTTGGAACCAAAAATCACGGTTTTAAAGGATGTCAAAATTATTACCACCAAAGTAATTGATACTAATCAGGCTGGGGGTAGAACTACGGAAACAGACTCCGAGTTTCCTATCATTGATGAGAGATCGATTAAAACCAATGTGACCATTCCTAATGGAAAAACCTTGATTATTGGTGGTTTGATTAAGGAATCGGATCGTAAAGGTGTGGACCAAATCCCTGGACTCACAAAGCTACCCCTGTTAGGCAGATTTTTCCGAAGAACTACCGATGCAGAATCCAAGTCACAATTATATATATTTATCACCCCGACCATTGTGAAACAGGCTCCAGCAACAACCGCTTTTCGTTCACAGCAGGTTGCGGCCCTGCCCTCACTTTCAACCAGTGTCAGCGATAGTTCAACTCAAACCAAGGTGGCAGTACCAGGGCTTCAGGTCAGTTCGGCTGAACCAGTATCCAGGGCTTCAGGCAGTGTAACCCCTATGAAGGAAAAGGTAGATTTTTCTACATTCTTACAGAAGGTAAACGCCTTGCGCGAAAAAGATAGACAGGAAAAATATGCTGCCGCAGATGTACAGGCTCGCAGTGCTGAGAAACAAGAGGGATTTGATAACCTGATCGAGAAGTTGAAGCAGGATATTCGTACTGAATCTGAAAAGCCGGTTGCTGTGGCTACAAAATCGGTTGTATCAACAGCTCCGGGCCAAAAGCTCAGTGCCCCGCTTATTCCTAGAGATGCTGTATTAGGAGAGAGAGCGGAAAGGATTGCCAAACTCCTCAGAGCCTGGGAAGAGAATCCCATTGATGGTGTAATGAAGCCAAAAGAAACAGTGGCAGATCCGATTGATCTAAGACCAAGACCACCGGAGGCCAAGGCCCTGCCTGACTCCTCGGTTCCCTTGAGCGTTGATGTAGGAGGCGGCCCCAGAAGAGTAACGGTTGCGGCCCCGGAAGTCAAAAAGATTGAGGTGGTAGTACCAGTAGAGACCAAGACCGAAGAAGTTAAAGCCTTGGTTGAGGATCCAATTCAAATGGATTACTTTTCTCCACTTGGAATTACTCCCGAGTCGCGACAAAAACGACCAGTTAAGGATCCTGTGTTTGGCTTTGGTGATATTAATGGTACAAGACCTGATCCAAACGCCGTGTCCAAACCTGTACCGGTTCCAGAGCCGGTTTCCAGTCCACCTTCCGAAGTCCAATCCGCATCTGAAGAAGGAACTTCAGGGGACGATTCCGAGGCGAACACTGAGACACCGGTGCGAAGAAGAAAAGTTGGTTTTTTTGAGGAACCTAT
>DITF01000110.1 GCA_002422125.1 bacterium UBP17_UBA6191 | reverse complement strand
CTTCTTCAGAGGCACTAAAAGCGGGCAAACTCAGCAATTAGAGCGTTTTTGGCCAACTGAATAGATTTAAGGCAACCAGGGCCAAAATTGGGGCGCTAATACCGGGATTTTTACGACCACATCGATTGAACTAAAAATGAGTTCCAATAACCTGTCAAGTAATTTCTATCAAATTCCGTCGTGACAGATGAGCATTTTTGTGACAATCCGAGCAGACACCGTGACAGATTGACCAACAACCTAAGTCACTTGGCTACCATAAATTCAGATGTTAATATCTCTGGCATGAAGAATCACGAAATTCAAAATCTTGAAACCCAGATTTACGAGCAGTGTCAGCGGCTCAATGAACTAAAACGCCAATTTGTTTGGACTGATTTTCCTGATATCAAAGTTTATACTCTGGATGGGGAAAAGCGACTAAGTGAGCTGTTTGGGGATAAAAAACGCATGCTAATGATTCATAACATGGGTTCAGGTTGTCCCTATTGCACCATGTGGGCCGACAGCATTCAGGGTTATTTGTCCTACCTACAAAAAGAGCATACAATACTGCTGATCAACCGCGAAACTCCTGAAAAACAGTCTCAAGTGGCTCAGCTCAGAGGTTGGAAATTCACCATGATAAGCGATCCAAAATCTGAGATATCCAAGGCCTGTGGATTCTATTCGGAACAAGAAGAAAAACCCATGCTTGAACCAGGGTACACGCCTCTAATGCTTGGCAATGACTCACAGTTATTGTGTGGCCCATCTGCGACTTTTGGACCTGGCGATCTGTATATGGGGTACTGGCATATGATCGCGCCGTTTCCCTCTTAAGGAATCTGCCCGGTGTCATTGGTATTATTTTCAGGAGTGTTTTGATGGAATCTATCTCTTAAATGTCCTCATAGTCGCTGTGGGCTAATGATTAGTTTACCTTGTTCCGGTAGTAGCGAGGTGATTGAGGATGAGGCGGAGATTGGCAAACAAGTTTTATGGGGTAAGTGCCCCGCCTGCAAAAGAGCTATTTTTCTACTCAAAAGCGGAAGATGTGAGTGGCACGATCACTGGGAGATAGGATCTTGGTGCGATTTTGTAGGCTCAACCGAAGTCTGTAGCATAGAGCCTAGGGTCTGTCATGCTCACTTAAGTGATAGCGATATTCCAGAAAGGTATCTTAAGGATTTCAACGAGGCTGCATCAATTTGTCATTTGAGTCCTAAAGCAAGTGCAGCTCTTTCCAGACGAATTCTGCAGGACATCTTAAAGTATCATTATCAAATTCTTGAATTTAATAAACTTTCAGAGGTTCCTTTTAGGATTAAAGAGTATGCAGAATCAATAAGACTCATTGGCAATTGTTCAGCTCATGCATCTGAGAACAAAATTACTGGAGAAATTGTTGAGGTTGAGCCTAACGAGGCGATAGATTTATTGGTATTTTTGGAAAGTCTATTTGATTATGCGTTTATAGAGCCCAAAAAACTGGAAAGATCTTGCGCCAAATTTAAAAAAAGTTAGGGGATGTAGCAGAATCACCAAAGTGATTAAACAGTTTTAAAATGCAAAAAATGGCTTTGTAATCCATCTTTGGCGGCATGGTGGTAAAACAGGGTTTTGTACTCTTCAGATACCTCATGAACCCAAGGTGTTGAAAGCTGATTCACAAAACCGGTATGATTGTTCAGAAGTGAGTAGGCATATTCGGCATAGGATTTAACATCGGTGGCAAAATGGAAATCGCCTCCGGTTTCTAGAAGGTCATAAATTTCCTCCAGAAATTCGGGATTGAGGTTTCTTCTGTTTCTATAGGCGTTTTTGGGCCACGGATCTGGGAAATTCATGAAGGCTTTGTGGACGCTTTTTTTAAAGAAACAATGTGGTATCAGATGTTCGATTTTACCCTGAAAAATAAATAGATTCTGCAGATTGTTTTTGATTTTTCGTTTGGCTGTAGCCAGGGTTCTATCAGGTCGTTTTTCGATGCATAAAAAGTTGAGATTGGGAAAGAGGGATGCCATGGTAGTGGCAAACTCACCCTTCCCGGAACCAATATCTAATACCAGAGGCTGGGGCTGTGAAAATAACTGTTGGAAGTTCTGGGGTTTATTTATTTCCTGAATTCTTAGGATATGTTGACGCAAAAATTCTTTGTCTTTAAGCAGATGTTTATTTTCCATTGCGTAAAGCTTCCCGGTGACAGGCCAGTAAAAAATCACGGTACCAGTCGATTTCCTGATTGACGATGTGATGCTCTTTACTCAAACCTTCAAACTTCAGATGGGGCATTTGGCCTAAAAGAATTTCAACCTGGCTTTTGGTGATCTCATAATCAAGCACCCTATCCTGATAGCCATGAGTAATCAGAGCGGGCGTAAGCTTTTGGGCGGGACTCATAGATTTAGCCAGTCGTTCGGCTTCAAAGACAAAACCACTGATGGCAATAACTCCTAAAAGATCACTTCGTTGAGATAAGGCAGTTTCAAGGCTAATAACGGCCCCCTGAGAAAATCCAAAAAGTATGGCATCGCTGGCTTTAAGACCAATCTGAGATAATGAATCCAGCACTTGACTGACTAGCTCGGCACTGCGAAAAATTCCGGCTTTATGATCAGGTTTTATGGGAAACCAGGAAAATCCTTCCCCATACGGAACTGGCCAGGAATCGGGGGCATTCAGATATAGATGATGAAACTCGGGCAGATTCAGGTAATGGCGAAGCCACATTAGCCCGTTCATGGAGTCACCTCTGCCATGTAGACAGACGAGAATCCGGCTGGCTCCGGGAGTTTCACAGAAGGAATGTACTAAGGGTAATTGGGATAATTGCTTACTCATGGGCGCATGATACAATGCCTGAACTTCTTCGTAAATCAAGGAACTGCAATGTTTGTAATTCGAGTCGCGGCGGCATCCCTAAATACCATTCCTTTGAACTGGAATCATAATTTTTCTGCCATTCTGGAAGCTATTGAACAAGCTAGGGCCAATGATGTTGAAATTTTATGTCTACCCGAACTCTGTATTACCGGATATAGCTGTGAAGATGCTTTCAGTAGCCCAGAGCTTTTGCAAAAGGCCTTAAAAAAGGTGATTGAACTTGCCCCCCATACCTTAGGGATGGTGGTTTGTGTTGGGTTGCCGGTCTCATTAAACAAGTCAATCTTAAATTGTGCTTGTGTACTGGCAGACGGCAGAATCATTGGAATTGTGCCTAAAAAAAATCTGGCTGGGGATGGGGTTCATTATGAACCCCGTTGGTTTAAGCCTAGCCGAGATGGAGTGTATACTGTTTTTCGCCAATCTGGACTTGAAGTTCCTCTGGGGGATCTGGTATTTGATTTTTTGGGAGTCCGGCTAGGGTTTGAGATCTGTGAAGATGCCTGGTCCATACAAAGACCGGGAAATCAACTGGCTAAAAGGGGAGTGGACATCATTATGAATCCAAGTGCCAGCCACTTCTCATTTGGTAAGGCTGAGGTCAGAAAGAGATTTGTGATGGAGGCATCACGAGCCTTTGGGTCTGTCTATTTATATTCCAATTTGAATGGATGTGAATCGGGCCGGGTCATTTTTGATGGTGGGGCTCTGATTGCCTCAGAGGGAAAAGTACGGGCCCTAGGTCCAAGATTTTCTTTTGATCGCTCCAATCTCTCGATTTGTTCCGTAGATATTGAATACAATCGGTCGCTGATTTCGCGGGT
>DITF01000257.1 GCA_002422125.1 bacterium UBP17_UBA6191 | reverse complement strand
CGGTGACTATGCTTAATACGGCCTGAGGCTTTTCTTCTTTTAAAGCATCCACAAACCGAGCAAACTGAATGATTTGTTTGGGGGTACGGGGCTTAAACGGATTACCTAAAACTCCCTGAGAAAACATCAATTTTTTAATATGTTCATCTCTTTCAAAGATAATCTTTAACAATTCCTCAGCGGGAGTTTGAGTCTCAACCGTCATACGATAAATTTCCACCCCTGAAGGTATCAGAAGTCTGTCCTCAATCACTAAAAACCGCGCTTCTTCCAGCCTCTCTCCGGCAAAGACATTATGCTCAGAAATTGGGTATATCAACACACCTCTGGCTGTATCTGCCCCATTTTTCCTGGCGGCCTCAATCTTGTCCCACAAAATCTGGACTCTCTCTTCCACCTGCACAGCAAAATTCTGCATTTCCTGGGACTCCAGAAAGTATGGTTCTATTCCAATCGCATTCATTTGATTGCGAATCTGAGTCAATAACCCTTCAAAAGCCACCAAAAACTCATTTTTTGGAGGTCGCACCGATATCTGCAAGGGGTACTCCACCAAGGGCTCCATATGGTGAATCACAATTCTTCTAGTCTCTTTCTGGTTAATAATTTCACTGAGTTCCGCGATGGTCTCTATGGCCTTTAAGGCCTCATCACGCATGGAGGCCAGACGCATAGACAAAACTTCCAACTCTTGTCTTGATGACTTTAGCTCAGTTTCCAAGCCTTCCAATTGGGTTTTTGTAGCTTGAATCTGACGATTCCTATCCTCTACAGCCTCCAAATACTGATCAAGTTCCTTTTCCCTGGCCGTAAGCTGATCCCTGAGAATATTTTCTTCTATGACATTTTGGGCCAGTTCGGCATCAATTTTTAATTTTTCCTGGCGCAACAGCTCGACTTCTCTGATGGCATTTTTCTGATCCAGCTCCATTTGCTGTTTACGATTCTCCAGATCGGCCCGCTCTGACTCTAAAAAGGCAACCTGATTTCTTAACTCCTGATCTTCCACCAGAGCCTTTTCATAATCCCTTTGCATTTCCAGACTTCTGGCCTTGATTAAGGCAATGTCCTCAGTCAGAGCCAACCTGACATTAGGGACAAAAAGAGAACTCAGACCCAAAGTACAAGCCGTAATCAACATCCCTGTGACAATTGTCATAATCACCGCGGTGTTTTTTGGGCGCATTCCCCAAACACTTAGGCGGCGTTTACCAATCCGTGTTCCAATCCGGTCCCCAAGATAGGCGATAATTGCGCCCATAATCAGTAATGCGGCAATTCTAAGCATAAGGTTTGAAAAATAGCAGAAGATCTAGCAGAATTAAAGCATGATACAATCGCTAAAAAAATGTTATCCAATATTATTGATGACTCTAACACTTTGCTGGGGCAATGCGGGGCCATTTACATACTTTAGTATTGAAAATATTGCTTCTGTGCTCGTAAAAGGGGAAAAAACTGAGTTTTCAACCCCCTTTCGGGAAATGCATCCCGATATGCGTACCCATGTATTGGCCTTAAATCTTCGTAACAAAGTGATTCCCCTCTATTATGACGAAAACTTATCCCAGCCGGTGCACGAAGAATTTCTGATTGCTTTGACAAAACAGCAGTTTGGTTTGAATCTGGCTCGCTTCTTCTCCGCAAGAGAGGGAACCGAAAAAGAATACGAATTTGAGTGGCTTATGGCACCAGAGTTTGATTTTTATGCCCGTCGACTCAATTTTTCTCTGCTTTTGATGCAAGAATCCAAACCTGTCTGGATTTTTTCAAAGTCCATTCGCCTTTTGCCGACTGGTTATGTCAGTCTGGAAATTGATCAGCCCTGGCATCCATCCCTACAGGAGATTTCCCGTCGTCTTGATCTGGAGTTTCCCGTTAAGGAAATACCCGCTTCCCCCTTAAAAAAGCGACAATATCTGAGCCCAAATCGCATATTTCACGATATGATTCTACCCAAAAGCCCTACTCCCATTACTTACAACATTGAAGAAGGTCAATCCTTTGTGGAACAAAATCGCCGTTCGATTGGGGGTTTGTTTCTACTGGTTTCCATCCTCTTTTTTATTCTGGCTCCCAAGGGTAAAAATTAAAAATCTGTTCACTTGTGATAAGGTTCGCCTGCCAGAATCGTATGTGACCGATACAATTGCTCCAAGAGCATGATTCGAAAGAGCATGTGGGGAAAAATCATAGGTGAAAAGGAAAATTTCTGATCACATAATTTTAAAGTATTTTCATCCAGTCCATGACTACCACCAATAACAAGCAGAAGTTCTTTGGCCGAGTCTCTTACCTGTGCCATTTTGATGGCAAAATCCTCGGTCGGAATCTGATGGCCCTTAGGATGAAATCCCCAGACTGTACTCTGTGGCTGTTTCTTGATTCGTTCCTGTAGCAATCGATTTTCTTCCCGAAACAAGTGATTTTCATCACTTCCCTGATTACGGATCTCTATCTCCTGAATCTGAACAGTGTGGCAATGAGAAAGCCTCTTCGTATACAATTGAGCCAATGATAAATAGGGCTCCTTTATTTTACCTATGGCCAGAATATGTATCCGCATGATGAAACGCCCTTTAGTGAATTCAGTCTTGCCTCTATGGGGGGAATTCAAAGACTAACCCAAATTATCGATGACTTTTATACCAGATTGCTTCAGGATCCCATGATTGGTTTTCATTTTAAACCCTTTCCCAAAGAACAACTGGTACGGGGCCAGGTAGAATTTGTGCGCCGCATTTTTGGAGATCGCAGTGGAACCTATGAGCTCAGGCCCTTAAAACAGGTTCATTCCCCTTTTAAACTACTTCCCGGGCAAATAGCTCGTCGCTTCCAAATCCTCAAAGAAACCCTACAGGACTGGAAACTTGATGAGTCCTGCCAAAAGCGTTGGCTCAATGCCGATGAAAAAGTAGCCAGCTCACTGACATAGTTAAATCCCTCTACAATTAATAAAAACTCAGGTCCTTAATGTTGATTTGAGTTACACCAGGATCATCGGTCTGGCGGTTTTTAAGTGCGTCTCCACGGTTCTTTTTCTGTTCCACTTTTCTGGCTAGCTCTCTACGCCTCGACAGTTCTCTTTCACGGGCATCTTCGACTTCTTTGACTCGACGATCATGATTGGCTTTGGCTAAATCTGCTCCCACCTTTTCATACACCGGAATTAGCAAGCGATCAATGGTGGTTTTTAGCCTCATCAAAGGCAGTGGATTGCCTTGATACATGATAATTCCTTCACGATCAACTAAAGTCAGGGTAGGAACTCGTCGGTGGATAAATTCCATAGATTCTTCACCCTGTTCATCATAGACAAATGGAATTAAATCCCCGGTATCCTTTATAAATTCCTTGGGATCCGACATATGCCCCCCTGACTGCAAAAACACAAAACTAACATGGGTTTTGAAGGCTCTTGAAGAGAGAATCTGCATCATGTCAAGAATCATTCCAAACTGGTTGGAAGGCAAAAAATAGCTGGCCCCAACATGCAGATTTTCATAATCACGAAACTCCCTAGCCTTAAATGCCTGACTCAAATTCGGATTCCTCTCAGCCAAAAATCTCCTGAGTTGAGCATAACGATTGCCCGTGATAATTTTTTTCTGAAACCAGTCTCTAGCTGTTGCCTCTAGTCGCTCCTGATTTAAAGTTTCATTATTATAATGTTTGGCCAAGGTCACCATATCGGCAATGGTTGCCACGGCTGATGGCTGCCACAACACCCCAGTCAACATAACCAGAATGCGATTTTCGGTTTGTGACATGGAGTCGTACATCCCCAGGCCAGTGGGGTTGATGGATGAAAATTGATTTACCCCTAGATTTCTCTCAAAAAAATCAATTTGAGAGGCATTTTGGGCAAAGGTACCTTCGGGGACCGAGGAATTACTCAAAAGAGGATGGCTTAAGAAGGGATAATCTCCACCTACAGGGTCTAAAAGAACCCTGGGTAGGACAAAGTGTGTGAATTTTTTGCCCTGTCTTCCCATGCCTCCTGGCCAGTCTGAGGCCAGAACAGGAACCAGTACAGAACTAATCCATAAGAGCCCTATCCACCATTTTGCGAAGCTCATCCTCTTCCATCTCCCCAACTACATAATTTACAATTGTACCGGCACGGTTGGTTATTACCGTAACAGGCAAGAGCGACACTCCGAAATAACTGGCTAAATCAGAGTCCCTATCCATAAGAGTATCAAATAAAACTCCGTGCTCAGCCGCATGCTTTTTAAGAGCCTCTACATCTTCATCCAGAGTAATATCCAAAAAGGCCACACCTTTTTTGGAATATTCCTGATACATTTTCCCCATGTGCCCCAATACTATCGTACAGGATGGGCAAGATAGCTGACCTATTTTGTACACCAGGACCTTATCTTTCCTTAGAATGTCAGACTCGATGATTTT
>DITF01000025.1 GCA_002422125.1 bacterium UBP17_UBA6191 | reverse complement strand
GTGCTAAGGAACCATTTCCAGGTCGCGCCCAGAGACTGATAGGACCTGAACTAGCTCCATTGGCATCTTGAATGGAAATTTGCACGGCTCCAGCAAAGGTAAAGCCAATATCTTTGGCTCCTTCACCAGTTCTTCCAGTGTAGATAGCGGCACTGCCACCTTCACCAGTACTATTAGATCCGCTTAACAATCCCAAGGGGGCTGAGGAGCCTAAGTTGGAAGTGAATGATAGCCTGGAGTCCGTACCCGTTTCAGTGCTGGTAAGCTCCAGTCTACCCTGAGCATTGACTGAGGCTGTTGCTTTCACATTATTGTTGGCAAAAAAGGTGTTAAAGGCTGTTGTCAGAGAAATTGCCGAAACAGTTGAGTTGGAGCGGAAGTACAGAAAGTTAGCACCAGCACCAGTCAAAGGACTACCATTGTTATCTCCATCGTGCACATTGATTCGCAGGTTTTGTCCCCCAATGGTGATCCCATTGGTGACATCCACTGAACTTGTTAACATGGCTGCAGTTCCACCTGTACCGGTCTGAATTCCATTGGTTAAGCCCAGTACATCGGAGGCAGCTTGGTTGGCTAATATGGAAATGGCGGCCGAAGTACCAGTTCTTGCCGATGTAAGCTGTAAGTCATAGCCACTAAATGTGGCAATGATTCCTGGGCGGCTAGCCACTGGCTGGGCCGCAATCACGGAGTTAATGTAGCTTGCAATGGATGCTTTGGTATAGGTTCGTCCGGCGGTCAGAGTTATGGCCACACGGGCGGTTCTGCCCTGGATACCTGCAGCGTGTTGGCTAGGGGAATTTGTGTCGGCCAAAGTGAAAATCACATTGGTATTACCAATCACAATGACATCCTGACCTTGCACAGTCCCATCAACTCTCGCTTGAGATGCCAGTTGAAATTGGAAGTCTAATCCGCCAATTGCTCCAGTCGCTGTGTCACTTGTAGTGTTGACTGATTGGACATCAGCCAAGGTGCCTCCAATTTTTGCGGCCGTGACGGTGTAAGCGGCTGAATCTGCATGGGTAGTGATTTCCAGCCCCAGTGCTTTGATAAAATCTTCTTCGGCGGCTAGAGCTATCTCTCCAGAGGCTCCTTCGCGACCGGATTCAAAAATGATTTGACCATTTCTTTCATCAAAGGCAAATGTGGCTCCCATTAAGCCTAAACCTCCGTTTTGAATGGATGCTGTGATTTTGGACTCAAAGGCCGAGGACATCTGAGCCAAAGTCATGTCTGCAGATACTGTGACCGAAGATTTAACCCCGTTGCCACGAATGGTAACAATCATGGGCTGCTCTAAAACTGCATTTCCATCATTGTCATAAAATGAGGCCAAATCCTGTAGTCTGGTGTTTTTGGTAGCTAATTCCAAGGTATCTTTATTATTTAAGATATTGGATTGCTGTACTTGGCGGGTACCAGCTTGAGACAGTCTTAAGTTAATGTCGTAATCTCCGGCTGACATTCCAGCATCTGAGGTTTGATAGGCCTTTAAGCCCTGGCCATTGGTTGTAACCAATGCGTTGGCAGATCCATCCAAAAGTTTTTTGGTATTAAATTCAGTGGTTAAGGCGATTCTATCCACCTCATCCACTAACTGGTCCACTTCTTTTTGAATTTCCAGTCTGTCGTTGGTAGTAAGCGCATCGTCCATAGACTGAATTGCCAATTCCCGCATACGATTTAACATCGACGCATCTTCGCTCAATGCGCCCTCTGCAGTTTGAATCAGAGAAATTCCATCCTGAGCATTTAATATGGCTCGGTTCAGACCACGAATCTGGCCACGAAGCTTTTCTGAAATGGTGAGTCCGGCGGCATCGTCGGCTCCCCGGTTGATTCTAAGTCCACTGGACAACCTCTCAATTGAGGTGTTCATCATGCCCTGAGTTTTGCTCAGATTGGCGTTTGCGGTTAAAGCGGCGATGTTGTTGTTAATGCGAAAACCCATAGTATCCTCCTTGATGCTGGGTTCATCTGATCTTCCGTGATCAGAAATTTCATACTTTAATTGTCTCTACTTGTTTAAACTTCCTCAGAAACATCCAGTTTCAAACAACTAATTGTTAGAAGTCTCCTATTATGTCGTCATTGAGTTTAGCAAAAATTAACTTGATTTATTTTGTTTAAAGTTAAATAAGCAGGAAATTCTTTAATTTTCTCTGTTTTTATCGCCATTTAATCAATTTTTAATATTTTGATATAAAAAAGGCCCCCTGAAAATTCAGGGGGCCAAAAGAATCAAATTATAATGGTTTCAGAATCGATAACTGGAAATTATCCCAGAAGCTGAAGAGCTTGCTGTGGCAGAGCCTTAGCCTGAGCCAACTGAGCTACCCCAGCCTGCAAGAGGATTTGGTTTCTGGTGAACATTACTGTTTCCATAGCCACATCCACATCACGAATCTTGGATTCTGTAGACTGCAGATTTGTAGAGGTTACAGTCAGGTTATTGACTGTGCTACCTAGACGGTTTTGCAAAGAACCTAATTTAGAGCGCTCGCTTGAAATCAGATTCACAGCACTGTCAATGGTGGATAATGCTCTGGTAGCAGACCGAACATTGGTCACATCCAGCCCAACCAGACCTAAAGCCTCAGCACTGGTGTTAATCACTCCAAACTGAATAGCTTGTCCAGCATTGGCTCCAACCTGGAAATTAAGAGATCTGTCCGCAATATGGATTCTGTACTGAGTCTGCCCACTTCCCTGAACGGACTGGGAGGCATTGATACCCAAAGCAGAAATCATATTGGATGTTGATTGAGCGGCAGTTGGTGCTGTAACGCCCGCAGCATTCAACGGATGGGTTGAGAGAACAACTCTGGCATCTTTTCCAGCCGAGCGGGAAAAGAAATCCAGTCTTCCACCAGCATCAAATGTATAACTTACATCGGTGTTACCCAAAGAAGAAGCATCCAACTTGGCAGCAATAGACTGTCTTGACATGGTAAACGGAGTAGTGGCTCCTGCCGCTGCAGTTGTAGCCAAAGAACCGTTAGCTGGGCGAGCCCAGATGGAAATAGCTCCAGAGCTGGCACCGTTAGCATCCTGAATTGAGATTTGTACGGCTCCAGCAAAGCTAAATCCGATATCCTTGGCTGATTCTGAAGTTCGGCCAATCAGGACTGCAGCGTTTCCGCCGCTACCGGAACTAGCTGCCCCACTGGTAAAACCTAATGGCAGTGACGAACCTAAGTTTGAGGTAAAAGACAGTCTGGAATCAGTACCTGTTTCAGTGCTGGTTAACTCCAGTCTACCTTGGGCATTCACAGCCGCCGTTGCCTTCACATTATTGTTGGCAAAAAATGTGTTAAAAGCGGTGGTTAATGAAAGGGCAGTAACAGTACTATTGGAACGGAAGTACAAAAAGTTAGCACCAGCACCAGTTGCAGGGCTACCGTTTAAGTCACCATCATGCACATTGATACGCAGGTTCTCACCGCCAATGGTAATACCGTTGGTCACATCAACAGAACCTGTTAATGTTGCAGCAGTACCACCACTACCAGTTTGAATTCCACTGGTTAAACCTAGAACCTCGGTTGCTGCGGCATTGGCTACAATCGAAACTGAACCAGAAGTACCAGTTCGAGCGGAGCTCAACTGCAAATCGTAACCATTAAAAGAGGCTACAATTCCAGGGCGGCTTGCAAGCGGTTCCTGTGCAATCTGAGTGTTAATGAAAGTTGCGATAGAAGCTTTGGTGTAAGTCCTTCCCGCTGTCAGAGTGATTCCAATTCGTGCAGTACGACCTGTAGTACCGTTTTGTTGACTGGCAGAGTTAGTATCGGCAATTGTGAACACAACATTGGTTGCACCAATCACAATTACATCCTGACCCTGAACAGTTCCATCAATTCGAGCAGAACTGGCTTGGTCAAACTGGAAATCCAATCCACCCAGAACCCCAGAGGCTCGATTGGATGTAGTTCCAGCGGAAGTCACTGCACCAGTGGCGATATTGCCAGCACTAACGGTAAAAGCAGCGGCAGCAGATTCTACTGTGGTTTGAATTCCCAGAGCAATTAAAACTCCCTCGTTGGCGGCGATAGCAATCTCACCCGCAGAACCTTCACGGCCTGATTCCATCAGAATCTGGCCAGTAGAGCCGTTGAACGCAACTGTAGAACCAGTCAAGCCCAGTCCTCCATCTTCCTTGCTGGCAGTAACAGCGCTCTCCAGAGCTGATGCCAAAGAAGCCAATGTCATGTCCTGAGAGATGGTGACACTGGTTTTGGTCCCGTTACCTCTTAAGGTAAGCTGGGTAGAACCATTCAACACATCATTTCCTTCAGAATCATAAAAAGAAGCTATGTCCTGAAGTTTGTCAGTTGAGGCGGCTACGGTTCCACCATCTCTAAGGGTTAGAATATTGGAAGCCTGAGCTTGCCTAGTTCCAACTTGAGTTTGGCGCAGAGTTACATCATAATCACCAGCAGCCAGACCTGAGTCTCCCACCTGGAACATTTTCAGACCGGAACCGTTGGCGGTAACCAATGAATTGGCCGATCCGTCCAAAAGTTTTTTGGTGTTAAATTCAGTAGTTTTAGAAATTCTGTCGACTTCATCCACTAACTGATCGACTTCTTTTTGAATTTCCAGTCTATCATTGGTGGTCAAAGCATCATCCTGAGACTGAATGGCGAGTTCGCGCATCCTGTTCAGAATGGAAGCATCTTCATTCAAGGCACCTTCAGCGGTCTGAATCAATGAAATACCATCCTGAGCATTCAGGATCGCACGATTCAAACCACGGATTTGCCCGCGTAATTTCTCGGAAATGGTTAAACCAGCAGCATCGTCTGCACCACGGTTGATTTTTAAACCTGAGGACAAGCGCTCAATAGAAGTTGCTAGTCCACTGTTGGTTTTGTTCAGGTTACCCTGAGCTGTCAAAGCTGCAATGTTGTTGTTAATCCGAAAACCCATCTTTTTCCTCCTTGAGAAAAGGTTGTTCTGTTAGGACCCAATCTGCCAAAGAACAATCATCCTTGATTGGCCTGTAGGCAGACATTAAGCAATTCAGAAAAGTACAACCATCCCCGTTGGGAGTAAGACGAGTTTCGTCCGCTCAAACCGGGATAGTCTCCCTTCACCGATTCCTTGATAATTTAACTGACTCTTGCATGGTCACTGGGATTTAACAGCCTAAGACGGGGCCTACGGATAAAAATATGTGCAAATACAGGATTCGCAAACAGTTTCGTCCATTGTACAACGCTTAGGCGCCCTCCCTGGTGCCATACATACTGATTATCGTCATGAGGGGCGGATTAGGAAAAAATGGTATATGGAGATTTAGAAGAAATATGGCGGATTATCTTGGATTTTCGAATTTTTTCGATGAAAAATGTATGCCATCGTGTTTCGGACATACTACAGGCAGGAGAGGCATTTTTTATGCTTCTTTCAAATTATCGGCAGTCAGAGATCAAGACTTTAGACATTTGTTTAGTTATTTTGGTTTTTTTTTGTACAATGGTGTTGTTGACTTGGAGGAAAAAATGCGTTTATTGGCCTTAGAATTAGCAAGAATTACAGAAGCTACAGCCATTGCAGCGGCTCACTGGGTGGGTAGAAGAGACCCAAAGGGCGCTGATCAGGAAGCTGTGGATATTATGCGTCGAGCCCTTAACAATCTGGATATTGATGGCACCATTGTGATTGGGGAAGGGGAGAGGGACAAGGCTCCCATGCTTTTTATTGGGGAAAGAGTCGGTAGTCCTGATTCAGAGAACAAGGTGGATATTGCCGTTGATCCGGTGGAGGGTACAGATGCCTGCGCGTATGGACGCAACGATTCCATGGTGGTAATGGCTGTGGGGCGCAAGGGCTCGCTTTTGGCTGCCCCTGATGTATACATGCAAAAAATTGCTGTTGGACCCAAGTGCCTGGGAGTCATTGACATCAACGCCACCGTCAGAGAAAACATTGAAGCAGTGGCTAAAGCTTTGGATAAACGAAAATCCAATGTAACCGTCATGGTTCTTGATCGGGAAAGACATTTGGGCTTGATTGATGAAATTTCCAAAACTGGTGCCAAAGTGCATACTATTTCTGATGGGGATGTTTCGGCTTGTATGGCGACTTGTATGGAAGAATCTGGAATCGACATGTATATGGGCACAGGAGGAGCTCCCGAAGGAGTTTTAGCCGCTGCGGCCCTTCGCTGTATGGGCGGGGAAATTCAAGGTAAATTGGTTGTTTTGCATGAGGATGAAAAAGAAAGACTGGATAAGGCTGGCATTACAGACTTGAGTCGGGTATATCGAACTAGAGATTTGGCCGGTGGTACAGAAATCTTTTTTGTGGCTACGGCGATCACCAACGGACCTGTGCTTAGAGGGGTTCGATTTTTAGGTCAATCCCGAGTAACTACAGAAACCTTAGTTATGAGAACTGAAAGCGGAACCATCCTTTAAATTCTGGCCACACATAATTTGGATAAAAAAGACTTCACTCTGATTTAGGCAGGCGAGCCATTATTCGGGGGGATCTTCAGTCTCCCCGACTTTTATTGGTGGCATTGTTCCTGCGAGGTAAGAAGCACCCACAAAAACATCTACTCTCATCCACAGGCCGCAGCGATGGCAGGCAAGGTTACTAGAGGCAAATTCGGTAATCTTTCGTCGAAATGCTGAGACTGGCATGCGGTTAGGAGCTTCGCAATGGGGGCACTGAATCTCAAGACTCTCTTCTTTTAGAGGGGTTTTAGTCATGAGTTCCCACCTTTGATTTTTTCCGAAAATTCCATGCGTCTTTGTATGTCCTTTTCCGATCCCAGACTTCCGGGACTGTAAAACTTATATCCCTTTATTTTATCAGGTAAACAGTACTGAGTACTAATGTGGTAAGCCTCATCATGATCGTAGATGTAGCCGTCCCCATATCCGGCTTCTTTCATATGCTTAGTAACTGGGTTGCGAAAGGCTAATGGGACTGAAAGCATTCCGGTTTCTTCAATTTTTTGACGAATACTTTTCTCGGCCTTATAAATTGAATTTGATTTGGGGGCTGTGGCCAGTTGAACGGTACATTGGTACAACAATAAATCGCCCTCGGGACTGCCTAAAAACTCATAAGCCTGCCAAGCGTTGACACAATGAGATAATACCTGTGGCTCTGCTAGACCAATGTCTTCAGTGGCCATACGGATAAGCCTTCGGAAAAGAAATCTCTTTTCTTCTCCAGCATGAATCAGCCGGCCAATCCAGTAAAGGCTGGCTTGTACATCAGAGGCTCTCACGGATTTGTGCAGGGCTGAAATCAAATCATAATGCTGATCTCTATCCTTGTCATGCCAGGGCAGTTTTTTTCCCAGACTTTGTTCTATGGCCTGCAAGTTCATTGTTTGTCCGGGATTTCTTTCTGATAAAATTTCCAGTTGATTGAGAAACCAGCGCGCGTCCCCATCACTCCCTTGAACCAGGGCTTGCAAAGCATTGGGCTCAAGGCTTAAGTTCAGGCGGTTTTCCTGAAGGGCCCGTTGATAAATTTTTCGCAGGGATTCCTCATCGTGAGGCTTTAAGGCTAAAAGTACTAAGCGAGATAAAAGTGGTGCATTGATCTCAAAAGAAGGATTTTCAGTAGTAGCCCCAATAAGACAAAAAGATCCCTCTTCCACAAAAGGCAATAAAACATCCTGTTGGGAGCGGGAAAATCGATGGATTTCATCTACAAACAAAGCCGTTCTGACTCCATCATTTTGTAGTCTTTCGCGAGCTGTATCTCCTAGACTTCGCAACTCTTTGACCGAGGATGTTACCGCAGAAATTTCTTGGCAAGGTAGATCTAACTGGCTTAACAGGATTCGAGCCAGAGTTGTTTTTCCACATCCAGGTGGGCCATAAAGTAATAGAGAGGGAAATTTTTTACGGTTCAGAAGTTGAGTCAATAGTGAATTCGGGCCCACAAGTTGAGGCTGACCACAATAGTCACTTAGGGAGGATGGACGCATTTCCTCGGCTAGAGGAATCCCCCCGCTTTGAGGTTTACACATATAGATTCAGATTATTGCCCAGGCCTAATGCTAAAGAAGCCAGATCGTTGTTAGCGGATCTGTTTTCTGAGGCCTCAGAATTGGAATTCCGTTTAGGCGGCCTGTATGCTGGTACCGTATCGTATGGTTTTTTGTTACTGTTGTTTGTTGCTTGCAGCATGTGTATTTGTTCGACAATTTCAGTTGATTTTATGAGCCTTTTGTTTGAGATTGTTTGTCTATGAAACCATATCTTAATTTTGACGGTCATTTTGACTGGGTTTACCAAGAGAGTTACCCTCAAAGATTGGACCAATTTTTGGGGGGGTTAAGCTCTGTGATCAGCAGGACTGTGTGGGTCAAAGCTCTTGGAACCAAAAAAATTATGCTAAATGGGGTACCTGAGTCTAAAAAAGGCCGCTTGATTCGCCAAGGTGACCGAATAGTATTTGATTTTTATGCAATGGCCAGAGAAATTTTGGGCGAAGAACTGTGTCTGAAAATTCCCTGGCAGAAGATTTATGCGGATGACAATCTAGTAGTTGTGAACAAACCTTCTGGTGTTTTGATGCACAGAATCGGTTTTTTTGATTTCTCTTTAGTTTCTCAGGTAGAAAAGGATCTGGGTTTGTCCTTGCATGTGGTGCATAGGCTGGATAAAGCTACTTCTGGTGTCTGTGTCTTTGCCAAAAGTGCTATGGCTGCGGCCACATTTCAAAAAACCATGACCGAAGGTGGGATACACAAAATTTATCTTGCTGCTTCTCATTTCCTTCTAAAGAAGCTCTCTGGGGTGAATGAAGAGCCTATTGGGCAGGATGATCCGCGAATTCACAGCAAAAAACAAAAAGTTGATCCTGAGCAGGGGGTCAGGGCCAGAACTCGATACCGATATATTGGGAGTAAAGATGACTTACACTATTATATGTTAAGGATTTTTACGGGTAGGCAGCATCAGATTCGCGTACACATGCAATCTATGGGTGCCCACCTTGCCTTTGATGAACTGTATTCCTACACGGACTACTCAAAATTTCCCCCCATGTACAATTATAGTGAGGAAAATTTGGGACTCCATGCCTACCGCTTACGGTTTATCTGTCCCTTTACTAAAGCTCTTCGCATATTCACTGCCTCTCCAATTCGCTATCCGTTTTTAAGTGTTGAGGAAGCACTCGTACACCCACACAGGGAATTTGCCCTGCATACGCCCCCAAAAACTGTGTTTCATTGGAAGGAACAAGAGGAATGAATCCTTATCAATTGTCATCTTACGAGTTTGATTTACCTCAGGAGCTGATTGCGCAGACACCACTAGCCAATCGTAGTACATCCAGACTACTTAACTTTGGCAAAGCTACCATTGAACATAGGTATTTTTACGAATTGGAAAATTTGTTTTCACAGCCCTGTGTATTTGTTCGTAATGTAAGTAAGGTTAGAAAAGCCAGGATTTATGCCAAAAAACCTACTGGTGGTAGAGTAGAGGCTTTGCTTTTAAATCCTCTTGCAGATGGTAAGTGGCAAGCTTTGATGCGTCCTGCCAAACGAATTCGTGTAGGCGATATATTGATTTTGTCGGGAAATGCGAGGCTTGAGGTAGTCACTAAGGGTAATCATGGGGAGTTTGAGATTTGTCTGTCAGGCATGTTGGATCAGGAAGAGTGGATTTCTGAGTTTGGGGAAGCCCCACTACCCCCTTACATAGGTGAGAAGTTGGAGGATTCATCCCGGTATCAAACCGTTTATGCCAAAGAAATTGGTGCTTGCGCAGCTCCAACGGCTGGCCTTCACTTTACGGAGGAACAGATTGCCAGAATGCAGGCCATGGGCCATCAGTTTTGTGATGTGACTCTGCATGTGGGTATAGGGACATTCAGGCCAGTAGATACCGAGGATATCCGAGATTTTCAGATTCATCATGAGGGTATTTGTATAGAAGATGAGGCTATAAAGACCTTAAAAAATGCTAGGGAAAACAAAGTCCCGATTGTGGCAGTCGGTACTACTAGCCTTAGGGTTTTGGAATCGGTGTGGTTAGAGAATGGTTTGACAAAGCCTTTTGTTGGAACTACAAATCTCTATCTAATGCCGGGGAAAAAAATTCATTCCACGGATTATCTTCTGACAAATTTTCATTTACCGGGTTCTTCATTATTGATACTGATTGCGACTATGATTGGCCAGCAAAACTGGAAAAACCTGTATAGGGAAGCGATTGAGAAACGATATCGATTTTTCAGTTTTGGAGACTGTATGCTTTTACCTAACCTCAGTTAAGGATACAATTGTTTATGACGATGGATCAGCCATGGGAACAATCTATTGGCTGCTTGGCATTGTCCAGGGCTTGGCTGAGTTTTTGCCGATTTCCTCCTCATCACACTTAAGTGTTCTTGAAGTCTGGTTATTGCCAGATGTGAAAGAGGAGATTCGTTTGGCTATCAATGTCTGCCTGCATTTGGGGACAACAATGGCCCTACTTGTGTTTTTTCGGGCTCGCATATTGTCTTGGTTATGGGCAATCCTAAAGCTGATTCGTAATCCCATTGGTTCCAATCCCGCCCTAACGGAATTGTCATATGTCATTTTGGCTAGCATTCCCACAGCTTTGATTGGGCTGTGGCTCAAGTTAAATCATATCGCCAAAATTCCATTTGTGCTTCAAGGAGCATGTCTCATACTTACCGGGTATCTTTTGACCATGTCCTTAAAATTTAAAGATGGTACTAAAGAAGTAGGTTTGAGTACGGCATTGGTTCTTGGAATGGCTCAGGGG
>DITF01000101.1 GCA_002422125.1 bacterium UBP17_UBA6191 | reverse complement strand
TTGTAGTTGTGGACTACCGGATGGGTAGCGATTTACGGCATGAACATGATGGGCCTCGGCTATATTTCTTAAACCAGTAGGCAACTCACTGTCAGTCTCGGTGGATGCCATAAAAACCTGGCCCCGGGTCAGCTTTTTCATAAGCTTTACACCCAATGCCAAATCCTGCACCCGGTCTTTAAGCACAAAATTCAGGTCGGGATACAAAGGTTCGTTGTCGATACAGGACACATAAATGTCCTTAGGACGCTTTTCCGGATCGGCGATAATGTTGAAGGGCATTTGCCTCAACATCCGCCACAAACCGGTTTTTAAAAGGGCCTGTACCAGCTCCTCTTCTTTGATGGTCTCCAAATTCATGGGCTCAATGATCTTGCCCGGCTTTTTATCCTTTACTTCAAGTACCACTTCGATCAGAAGTCGTCTTTCAGCACGGCGAATTTCCTTCACTACTGCGTTATAAGGGCTTATGACCTTAATACGAACATCATTTTTGTCGTGAAAAAGGGCTTCTCCTGCTCGAACCTCATCGCCTTCCTGTTTGTCCATAAGCGGCTTTAAACCGTGCAGGTCAATCGCGTTGACAGACATGGTGTTTGAAACACCAATGGTCTCAATCGTCTTAACAGGCCTACCGGCAATCAGGAGGTCGAATCCCCCTGAAAAATCCAGATTTGTCATACTTCCGTCTCCTGGCTGTTTTTTTTGAGGCTAGGATAACCCTAGCTTACCGGCATTGCAATTAAATTCGGGCAGAACTTACTGAAAGCCCTTGGAGTCCACAAAAGTTTTCTCAATTGGTTCCAAAATATAACCTTTGGGACGCAAAATAGATGCCTGGGCATACTGCTTTAACATGCCGGCGATGGTTTCATATTGAGAGTCCAAAGCCAGTTTCTCACTGGTTTGTAAAAGTCCCAGTGAATAGTCCTTGGTTCTTTCAACCGCCGGTAAAGATTCTATGACATGAGACTGGGCATCATAAATATCCAGTCTGTATTCAGCCTGAACATAGCGACCATAACCGCTTAAGAGAATACCTGAAGCCAGTAATCCAGCCGGATTAATCTTCTTTAAAAATGAAAGCTTCTGAATATCCAGAAAAAAAATTTTCTGGGCCTGAAACACTTCCGCCAAGGCATGCATTACCTTGGGATAATCTTCTGGATTGACTGAATTTTCCTTGAGAAAGTTTTGAATCTGCAAATACGAGGGCACCTGATAGTCGTATTTTCTCAAAAATGAGGCGATCTGATCAAAGGCCCGACGGGAGAATTTTTCGCGCCCGGCCTGAGCCAACGGCGGTAGTACAAGCATCACAATTCTGGGTTTTGCTTCAATAGGAATGCGGCTTACTTCATTCATGGAATGAACCCGGCCTGGTCTGGTAGCTGCATTTGCAGCAAAGATCACAAAAAACATTAAAAATAAATATTGGCGCATTTCAACGAAGACTCTGGGCCTGACTCTTGACCGAATCAATCTGAGAAGAGTACTGGTCCTTGAGCTTTTTACCCTCATCGGTGGACATATATGCTTCTAACTGCGAGCGAGCCCCAGGATCATTCATCAAATGCCCATATTTGGATTGAAGTTCGGCCTTAATTTCCTGCTTTTCTGCCTCGCTGGAAGCATTGGCCATTCGTCTTTTAAAATTATCAAACTCGGCAATAAATTCATCCTTATTTAAACCAGCCAATGCTCCTTTAGCATTATTTAAGGCCGCTTGAGACTGTGCATTTTCAAACTCGGATAACTTTCGTTTGTCCGCTTCTTCGGCTGCCTTCAGGATGGTGTTGTATACATCTTCACCCCCGGCCATTGCGATTAAATCCTCAATACTTTGTTCCTTGGATTTTCTGGTCTTGATCAGCTCGCGCAGATATTCAACCGTGGCGTACAAAAAATCATCGGGCGCGTCGTTTAAAGCTTTGGAAAAGGCTTCATCAGCATTAGCCGAGTCACCTAAAGCCATATAAATGCTGCCGATTCTGTAATTGGAGACAAAATCACTTCCAGACCCGGCCTCTATTTGCGCCTGATAATAGTCAATGGCCTTGGTGTATAAGCCTCGCATTCGTCTTAGTGTTTCCTCTTCATACAATTTGGAAGCCAAATAAAGGCGCTCAAAAAACACTGCTTCATCACCATGATTACTCATTCTGGCTTCGGCATAATCGTAGGCTGACTTCCCAATCTGCTCCAGACCTTGCCGAATGCGATCCGAAACCTCATCTTTTTCTAACTTTACGGCCGCGTAATTGTAATTGTCCCAAGCGTAATCATAGTGCTTCTGAATCCTGTAATGACTGGCCAAAAGATTTCTGTAGCCAGGATTCTCAACATCGTTTTCCAACAGACCAGTTAAAATTTCCAAAGATTCTTCATACTTTTTTTCCGCAAAAGCCAGTCTGGATTTATAATAATTGTGGCTATCAGGAAAGTCTGATTCGGCCTGAGAAAACATCTCAGAACACTTTTCCCCCCCTTCCTGGGAGCGGATCCTATGGCACTGAATCAAGGCCTCATCTACCTGACCAGCCATATAAAAGCAGCGGGCCAAGGAATAACGGATTCTGGCATCATCAGGCCTTTGTCTGACCAGATGTTTCCAGTACCTCAAAGATTCAAGATACTTTTCCTGGCGAAACAAACCAATAGCCAACTGGTTCACTGACTTTAGATCGGTTGGATTTTGCCTCACATGCTGCTCCAAGGCCACTAGATCTTCGGCGAAACAAGGAAACCAGGTCAATCCAAAACAAACAAAAATAAACACAAATTTTGCCATAAATTCAGTCCTTGATTTGATTATACCTGAATCAACCATAAACTTCACAGGCAACAACAACCGATACAAATTACACAAAACAAAACTGAGATAATGAGGGGGCAGTATGTATCTTGACAGCAAATCTCTGATTAGCGATTTTCGTGAAGAAAAAATTGGACCAAAAGACATGTTCTTTTATGCAAACCGCTTAAGTACCCGCGAACGCAAAAAATTTGTTTCCAATGCTCGCGACCTGCTAATTATCAAAGCCTAAAAATAAAGGCTCCGTTTTCACGGAGCCTTTGGCTTAAGTTCTATTCTTAACGGCCAGCACTGGAGATTTTGGGCTGTACCCAAACTGACTGAACCTGTCTGATACGGCGGATTCTTTCTTCCGCGATAAAATCTGCGGCTTCCGATGTGGGAATCTTGCTCTTACGAGCAGTCTCAAGAATTGAAGAAATGGTCCCAAACAGGGATTCAACTCTTCTAAATGCGCGCTCCTTGTTATAACCAGCCAATTCTTCATAGACATTCATCAGACCACCGGCATTGATGACATAATCTGGGGCATAGATAATGCCCTTATCCATCAAAACCTTACCATGCCTGGCCTCGGCCAACTGATTGTTGGCCGCACCAGCAACCACAGCCGCCTTTAGCTGGGGAATAGTTTTATCATTGATAATTGCACCAAGGGCACAAGGGGCAAAAACATCACAGGAAACCCCATAAATTTCATCAGGACTGACAGCAACGGCACCAAATTCATTAACGACTCGTCGTACTGCTTCTTCATTTACATCGGTCACAATTAAGCGAGCTCCCTCTTGATGCAAGTAGCTACAAAGATAATATCCCACATGACCAAGACCCTGCACGGCTACCGTGAGACCATTAAGACTGTCGATGCCAGATTGTGCTTTCCAACAGGCCTTGATACCAATATGTACCCCCTTAGCCGTAACAGGAGATGGATCCCCAGAACCGCCTTTAGTAGGATTGGTTCCCGTGACATAATTGGTTTCCATATTGATCCATGTCATATCCTCAAGAGAAGTCCCCACATCTTCTGCCGTGATATATCTGCCATTCAGGCTTTCCACAAAACGACCAAAGGTACGAAATAATGTTTCTGACTTCATAGTCTTAGGGTCGCCGATAATCACACCTTTGCCACCACCAAGATTCAATCCTGAAACAGAAGCCTTATATGTCATTCCCCGTGCCAACCTAAGGACATCAGTCACAGCGTCTTCATCGGAAGCGTACGGGTACATGCGCACTCCACCCAAGGCAGGTCCAAGTGTCGTATCATGAATACAGATAATGGCCTTTAGGCCACTGGCCTGATCCTGACAAAATACCAACTGTTCGTAATCAAATTCCTGCATGCGGGTAAAAATAGCCATCTGGCGCACCTCCTGTATTGCATATACCAGTCGGCGCGTATCATACACGAGAAACCTAATTCCCCTCAAGTAAAGCAAGCGGATGATGCACAGGACAAAGAACTTTTGGTTCCTTACCCTTCTTAAAATACTCATCAATACTGGTTTTGCAGGCCCGCCCGGCCAACATGCCTGAGCTGGCGCAAATACTGCGTTTCTCAATCGTCTTGGGCCTGACAATTTCATATCCTTCAAAATAACCAGGTATTTTTTCTTGGACCGCCTTAAGAAAATCCCCCACAACTGGGGCCGCTACGGCTGAACTAGAGGCGTTTTTTCCCAAAGTAATTCTATCGTTAAAGCCAAAAGTCACAGCCACGGCAATTCTTGGGGTCAAACCTACAAACCAAGCATCAATATAGTCCTGATTTGTTCCGGTTTTACCTGCGACATCAAGACCAGGTACTTTAGCCCTGCGACCAGATCCACGGTTGACAACAGAGCGCAACATATCATACATCTGGTAGGCCGATTCCTCAGCCATAGCTTCCAATTCCTGATGCCTGGATTCAAAGAGTACAATCCCACTAGGGTCTTCTACCCTTAATATTGAAATTGGCTTGACATAAATTCCCTGATTGGCAAAAACGCTAAAGGCCGAGACCATTTCCATGGGTAAAATTTCAGTACTGCCTAAGGCTATGGTTCGATTTGACTGAAACGGAACTGTAATTCCAAGTTTTCTGGCCATTTCAATCACAGAGTTCACACCAATTTTTTCGATTAGCTGTACCGCCGTAACATTATAGGAATGCTCCAAAGCCGTTCTTAAAAGCGACGGTCCGTGGTATCTGCCTCCATAATTCTGAGGGCTCCACTCCTGGTTCAGTTGCTCCATTCTATATATAACCGGGACATCGTTTAAAATCAGATTGGAGGGAATTCCATTTTCTAAAGCAGCCGCATACAAGATTGGCTTGATGGAAGAACCCACTTGTCTTCTGGCTTGAGTGACCCGGTTAAACTGGGAGGACTCAAAAGATCGTCCACCAATCATGGATAGCACTTCTCCAGTGGTTACATCTCTCACCACAAATGCCCCTGATAAATCGGGAAATTTATCCAGCGGGTAAGTTTTAAACAAAGGAGCTGTGAGAAAAACTTCTCTGGCAATGCTTTGAATACTGTAGTCCAGGCTCGTAAGTACCCTTAAACCACCCTCATAGACTTTTCTATAGCCCAGAATTTCTACTAGCTCTTTTTTAACATGCTCCACAAAATAGGGAGCCTTCCCGGCTATGGCTCGGCGTTTTTCCACCGGTTGGCGAATCACAATCTGTTCCCGAATGGAGTCTTCGTATTCCCGGCGGGAAATCATGCCCAGCTCCAGCATTTTGGCTAACACTACTCTCTGTCTTTTTTTAGATAAGTCAGGATTCGTCAAGGGATTGTAACGATTTGGTGCCTTCATCATGCTGGCTAACACCGAGACTTCCGCCACAGTCAAATCCTTAGTCGTCTTAGAAAAATAATTGTATGCCGCCGATTCAATTCCAAAATACGACTGACCAAAAAACACAGTATTCAGATACATTTCCAGAATTTCGCGTTTGGTAAATCGATACTCCATTCTCATAGCCAAAATCATCTCTCGAATCTTTCGGGTAAAGTTTTTCTCAGGGGAAAGGTAGATGTTGCGAATCAATTGCTGAGTGATCGTGGAGGCTCCAGCCGTTAAGCTCCCCTTTTGCAGATTCTGAAGAATGACTCCAACAATCCGAATTGGATCGATTCCAAAATGCGAATAAAAGCGTTCATCTTCGATGGCCACAAATGCATTAGGGATATGCTCCGGCAAGTCTTCGATTCTTACCAGATTCAAGCGGGAAGTCATATCAGCGACCGTATCCAGAAGTTCCCAGTTCCGATCATAAATACGAGTGGTTAAGGCTGGAGACAAATCAGCCGCATACACCTCAGGTAAACTCTCCCAAATCCCCTGTAAAATTCCGGCCCATGCTCCGCTAAACAAAGCGACAACAGGCATTAATAAGAGGAAAAATGTAAAAAATATGGATTGCACAAATCGTTTAATGGTGTGCATTACCCAAAACAGAGTAGAGTTTATGGTTCTAAAAATGAAACGAATCATGTCTTTGACCCCTCCCCACAAACCTCAGTCATCAATTCCTGCATTCGCTTAAAATCCTCTTTTACCGTCAACTTAAAATTACTTTCCTCTCCCCTTACAATTTCAACTGCAATGCCCTGCTTTAATGCAAACCAGGAATCATCGGTACCCTCTGGATGGCCAATATGATTTACATAGGCCTGAAGTATATCCTGATATAAAAATACCTGGGGAGTCTGTACCAATCTTAAGATCTGCCGATTCACATTGCCCTGAATCATATTGCAATTATCTACTGCCTTAACAGAATCCGTGATTGTCAGTCCAGGAATGACTCCATACCCGCTTTCTAAACAACGATGAAACAGACGCATAATCAAAGATTGTGATGGATTTGGCCTGGCCCCATCATGAATAAACACGAGTTCGGTATCACTATCACAGCTTCTTAATCCTGAAAGGACGGAATCCTGTCTTTCTAAACCAGGTAAGGCGAACCCAAATTTTAAACCTGAATGGTTTTGATTTAACCATTCAGTTATAGGTCTTTGGTAATCCTGTGAAACCACAAACACAACCCTTAAATCAGATAACGCTGATAAAAAACAATTCAGCGAATAAGTCCAAACTGGTTTACCCATCAGACTAAGGAATTGTTTTGGTGTCGGCTCACCAAACCGCTTAGAACTGCCCCCGAGTAAAAGGACCAAAAAACACTTCATGTCAGGTGCTACGAATCAAAAGCCACTGGACCAAATCGGATAAATCAGAGGCGGCAGGGCCAGAATAGGGTTTTAACAGTTCCAGTGCCTGATCGCACTCGGCTTGAGCCAGTATTCTGCTTTGGTTAAGCCCCATAACACTGGGATATGTTGATTTGTGGTTCTTGTGATCGATTCCAGATGGTTTGCCTAATTCCTGAGTGGTTCCCGTTACATCCAAGCTATCATCCGTGATCTGAAATATCTGACCAAACCTGTATCCAAATTCCCTTAATGATTCAATATCTGTCTCTTTAGCTCCAGCCAATCTTGCACCCAAAGCCATGGAAGCACCAAATAAACAGCCTGTCTTATAATAATGAATCTGTCTTAATGTCTGTTCATCGACGAGTTGATTCTCCATTTCCAAATCCAGAATCTGACCCGCTATCATGCCATTTGCACCTATGGCCTGAGATAAATCCAGAATGCTTTTTAAGATCAATTCATCTGAAAACTGCCATTTTTTACCTACTCGGATCAACACCTCCCAAGCAAAAGTCAACATTCCATCTCCGGCAAGAGTTGCTACAGCCTCTCCGTAAATTTTGTGACAACTAGGCTTACCTCTTCGCAAATCGGAATCATCCATACATGGCAAATCATCATGAACCAGGGAATAGGTGTGCAGAATTTCCAGCACTACGGCACATTCACAGACAGCTAGAGTGTTGGCACCAAAAATTTCTGAGGCCTTTACGGCCAGAACAGGACGAATACGCTTCCCACCTGCAAACAGGGAGTATTCCATGGCCTGTTTGATTTTGGGAGCCACAGACACATTGAAATCACAGGCCCGTTGCAGTGATTCTTCAACCATCAGCCTCAGCCCTTCAAAATTCTCAATGAACGGGGCCTGATGATTCTTCATTGTACTCTCCAAACTGTCGAAGCTGGGTTTCCCATATTTTTAACTGCTCTCTACTAGCTGAATCGAGCATTTTCTGCAATTCAAAGATCATGATACGAATTTTGGGAACAGCCTCTTGTTTCTCTTTCAAAACCACTCCTCATAATAACCAATATCAGAGCTAATTTGCGTCTTTAATTCTTCAGGATCCGAAAAATGTCGTTCCGGTCGAATAAATCTCTCAAACTCCACCTTCACTTTGACGCCAATACTCCAATCCACCCATGGTCCCGTAGTCTGGTGCGGAAAATGGATTTCTAACCTCGGTTTCTCATTGCCATGAAAACTAGGGCTAACTCCATAGTTGGCTATGGCTTTGATCTCAGGCTCATCTAAAACAGAAGCCCGGATTAAATACACTCCATAGGCCAGTGCCAGAGGCAAGTCTTGAAAATTAAGGTTAATCGTGGGGAATCCCAAACCTTTGCCAATTCCATACCCTGGGCTCACACAACCCGTCAGGAAATGTTTGCGCCCCATCATAGATTCAACGGTTTGCAAATCACCCATTTTTAAACATTCCCTCAGTCGACTAGATGAAACCTTTTGGCCTAAAATTTCGTGCCTGGGCAGAATGTATACAGGGACATTTGCTGAATTCATTTCCGCTTGAAGCTGAGCACCTGTGCCGGCCCCAAAGTGCCCAAATCGAAAATCAAAACCTACACAAATAGCCTCTGGCCGAATCACATCCTTAAGGAATCGAATAAACTCCCGACTATCCATCTGAGAAAAACCATTGGTAAATGGCATGGCCAAAACCTCGTCAGCCCCTGATTGTTTAAGGCATGCATACCGGCTCTCATAATCCTGAACCAATAAAAAATTCTTAACTGCAAACACTATGGATGGGTGAGGTTCAAATGTCATTACACTGACCAAAGTATCAAAACCGGTTCTTTTCTCCAATGCCAGTTGCACCAATTTCTGATGCCCTAAATGCACCCCATCAAAATTTCCAATTATCAATACTCGTGGGTATTCGCTTTTAAAGTCCGGCAACCAATTCATACCTGCACCCTGTGAAACCATTGGCCTGAAAAATCTGCTCCTTTATGAACTATTTCAAAAAGCTTTGCAACACTGATTGCATTCTGAAGGCTTAGTCCAGCCACTTCAGTACGACACAATGAATCCAGATAAGCCACAATCCCTAACTGTTCAGCAATTTCCTGAACTATCTGCCGAATATATGTGCCTTTGGAACAACGAACCTGTAGATGAAATTTTTGATAATCAGAGTCCCACTGGATTTGTAAATCATGGACTGTGATCTGCCTCTTTGGCAATTGAGCTGGTTGCAGCTCTGGCGTATTTCTGGCGATGTGATACAGGCGTTTTCCTTCTACTCGGCGAGCTGAATACAAAGGAGTTGTCTGCAATCTGGTGCCCATGAGCGATGAGAGCACTTCCTGAGTCCGTATCGTATGTTCTTTACCAAAAGACTGGTGCCAGCCTGTAGCATCGCCTTCTATGTCCAGTGAGTCGGTTTCCATCCCCAATACGGCTGTACCTGTGTAAGATTTGTCGCCTTCCAATAGAGATTGTAAGGATTTGGTGCCTCGATTGATACCAATTGGCAACACACCACAAGCAAACGGATCCAGGGTCCCGCCATGGCCAACCTTGGAGACCTTTAATAGTCGCTTGACATAGGCCACCAAATCAGTAGAACCAACACCGATCGGCTTGATCAGATTGATCACTCCGTGAGTATCTGTAAGCGACATTTATTCAAGGACAGACCGGGCTTTAATGGCCTCTAGCTCTTCCTTCTCCTCCAAAAGCTCTCGTCGGATTCTCTCAATTTCATCTCCAGTTTCATCATAATGAATATGAATCTGGGGAGCACTACGAAGAGAAAACTGCTTTCCTACCACAGAGCGAAAATAACCTTCAGACTCCTGAAGAATACCAAGTGCCACTTCTCTGTCTTTGGGCGAAGTCCCTGGGTTGGCAAAAGTCACATATACCCGTGCATGGGAAATATCCGGGGAAAGCTGTACCTGTGTCACCACCACCGATGCGCGGTGGATGCGCTGGTCTTTAACTTCCCGCATCACAAGCTCACCGATCAGCCTCTGAATGTCTTTTGCCAGCCTTTGTTTCCGAAAACCTGACTGTTTTTTCATGGACTATCTTCGTATCTCCTGAATCTCAAAACATTCAATGATATCCTTAACTTTAATATCATTAAATCGTAAGGAAATCCCACACTCATAACCACTCAAAACTTCAGTGACCTGATCCTTGAAGCGGTTGATGTTTTCAACCTTGCCTTTGTAAATCTCGGTTCCATCGCGAATCACTCGCGCTTCCCGACCACGAATCACTTTGCCAGTTTCTACAAAACAACCTGCAATTTTTCCTACCTTGGAGATTGCAAAGACATCTCTGACTTCCGCACGACCCAAAACATGTTCTTCAAATTCAGGTTTGAGCATACCCTGCAAAGCCTTCTCAATATCTTCAATGGCTTCATAGATAACCCTATAATTCCGAATCTCAACCTTGTGATCTCCGGCCAAAGACTCAACCCTTGGATCATTACGAACATGGAAACAGAGGATAATGGCAGAAGCTGTTGACGCCAACATCACATCACTCTCTGACACTGGCCCAACCCCAGAATGAATTACATTCACCCTTAAATTCTTGGCCGTCAATTTGGAGAGTGATTCTGTCAATGCGATTACTGAGCCATGAACATCGGCTTTCACAATCAGCTTTAATTCCTCAAGCTTACCTTCTTCAACCTTCGCAAAAAGACTCTCAAGGCTCACTACTTTTTCCGCGCCACTGACCTTCATGCGCTTGGCTCGTTCCTGCCGCTTCTGAATCAAGGATCTGGCAATCTTTTCCTCTGAAACAATCATAAACTTGTCGGCAAACTGTGGTACCTCAGAAAAACCAGCTACCTCCACCGGAGTAGAAGGACCTGCTACCTTAACCTGCTCACCTTTTTCGTTGAGCATGGCACGAACTCGCCCCATGGCCATTCCGGCAACCATGATATCACCAACGCACACTTTGCCTTGTTGTACTAAAACTGTGGCCACGGCCCCCTTGCCCTTATGCAATCCTGCCTCAACTACCACCCCAACCCCTTTTTTATCGGGATTGGCCTTCAGCTCCTGCAATTCTGCCTGTAAAGCGATGGTATCCAGTAGATCATCGATTCCTTGACCAGAGATGCCTGAGACTCCCTGAATAGGAATTTTGCCACCCCAAGGTTCCACCAAAAGACCGTTGGCTCCAAGATCCTCATATACCTTGGTAAGATTAGCACCAGGCTTATCAATTTTTGTCGCAGCGACAATAATCGGCACACCAGCATTTTTGGCGTGATTGATGGCTTCCAAAGTCTGAGGCTTAACGGAATCATCAGCCGCTACCACCAAAATGGCAATATCCGTAATTTGAGAACCATGAGCACGCATGGCGGTAAACGCCTCGTGACCAGGGGTATCTAAAAAACAGATGCTATGTCCAGAGCGAGTATTGACCTTGTAAGCACCAATATGCTGGGTAATCCCCCCAGCCTCGCCTTTGGCCACAGTGGCACTGCGAATATAGTCCAAAAGGGTTGTCTTACCGTGATCCACATGGCCCATAATGGTAACAATGGCATCTCTTGGCTTCAGACTTTCTGGAGCGTCTTCTTCCTCTAGCTCAAAATAATCAATGGCCTCTGAGGACTCATGCTGAATGGAATACCCATATTCATTGGCCAGAATCTCGACTGTATCTTCATCAAGCCTCTGGTTCATGGCGGCCATGATTCCCATCTTGAACAATTTGCCAATCACCTCAGTGACTGAGACGCCCATATTGGTTGCAAGCTCATTTACAGATACAGATTCCCCAAGCTTCAGAACCTTTCTTTGAGCTTCTTGCCTGGCCTGTTCTTCCTCATGCTTTAATTCTCGAGAAACCTGCTTTTCCTTAATCTTTTTCTTTTTCTGGATTTTAGCCTGTTGTCGTTCAAACTCAGTCATGGCCGTGCGTTTACGGCCAAACTTGAGTTCATCATCTGTCATGGGAGCGCTATGAGACTGACCAGAATGAGGCGTATAAGTGCTTGGCGGTACAGTTCCTGCTGGCGGTACTGGGGGCTGCCCCATGCCACCTGAGCGAGAATGAGGATGAGTTCCCCCGGACCTGGACTGACCTCCCTGTCCCTGATACTCCCCTCGATTGTAAGGCGGCCTCTGATTGCCTCCCGCGCCCCCTCCAGATGCACCATCTGAAGACGACCCCCGGTGCCCGTGGCTTCTGCCACCAGGTGCCAGAGTGCCAGTGGCTGGCCGTGGGCTACGGGTTTGAGTCGTAGTGGCTGTTGCCGGCTTCTGGGTAGTGGCAATGCGCACCTTGCCTTTTTCCAAATCATCAGATCGGATAGAAGGTAAATCCTTCATAGACCGAATGACATTGTCTTTTGGTGCTTCTTCCTTACGGGATGCCTTCTGCACAATACGACGAATTTCCGCTTCTGCAGAATCGTCCAATGGACTCAAAGGGCTCTTAATGTTCAGACCGGCTTCTTTGCACAAGGAGATCAGTTTATTTTTGTCGTAATCCAGTTCCTTGGCAAGTTCAAATACTCTCATAAAAATCCAAAACCTTGGGTAAAAAATAGCGGGAAGAAGGCTTCTAAAAACCTCTACCCCAAATCAAGACTCCTAATATAATCACTCTCTTTAACAATATCAATCTTTATGTGGGTCAGCTTAGCAGCAAGTCTGACATTTTGTCCTTCCCGTCCAATTGCGAGACTCAACTGGGAGTCTGGGACTACTACAATCATGCGTTTATCTTCTTCAATATACTGCATAGTCCTTGGTTTGGCCGGACTAAGAGCATTGTTAATATAAACCGTGAGATCAGGGTTCCACTTCACAATATCAATTTTTTCACCATTAAGTTCATTCACAACCACCTGAATTCTTGAACCCCGTAAACCGACACAGGAGCCGACCGGGTCAATATGCTCTTCGGCTGACCATACTGCAATTTTAGAACGAACCCCAGGCTCTCTGGCAATACTTCTGATTTCCACAAGCTTATCAGGAATCTCAGGAATTTCCTGTTCGAACAATCGGCGCAAAAAATCAGGATGAGTTCTGGATAAGACAATCTGTGGCCCTTTACTAACTTTTTTAACATCAATCAGAACAGACTTTATGTAATCTCCCTGTCGAAAGCGCTGGGCTGGAATTTGTTCCCGAAATGGTAAAATGGCCTCAATCCCATCATCAAGCTCAATCAAAGTGTCACCTTTGTCAAACCGCTGAATCT
>DITF01000326.1 GCA_002422125.1 bacterium UBP17_UBA6191 | reverse complement strand
TTTACTCCCTTCTGCATTTGAGTGGTTGTGGCCTGACTATGGAAGACTTACAAAGTTTTCGTCAGTTTCACTCGATTACTCCAGGCCATCCTGAAGTGCATGAAACCCCTGGGGTAGAGATGACTACTGGTCCACTGGGTCAGGGCTTGGCGACGGCAGTTGGTATGGCATTGGCTGCAAAACTTTTACAAAATCGTTTTAATACCAAAGACATTGCTTTGTTTGATTATCAGGTGGTGACATTAGCTGGGGATGGATGCATTATGGAGGGCATAAGCTCCGAAGCATCTTCATTTGCGGGACATCTGGGTTTGGATAATCTGGTTGTCCTTTATGATTCCAATGACATTTCCCTTGATGGAGACTTGTCAGATTGTTTTTCTGAGAATGTGGCTATGCGCTATGAATCTTATGGTTTTGAAGTAAGACAAGTGGATGGGCACAATCTTGAGGAATTGTCCAAGGTGATGGCCTGGAGTCGTCAGAAAAATCAAAAGCCTAAATTGATTATTTGTAAAACTGTAATTGGCAAAGGTTCCCCAAATAAACAGGGCACATCTGAATGTCATGGTTCACCTTTGGGAGATTCAGAGATCGTTTTGACCAAACAGGGGCTAGGACTGCCCATTGATCAGAAATTTTATGTTGTGGATGGAGTCTATGATTATTTCAAGGCCCATGCTGCCAGCCTGAAAATCCAGCATAAACTATGGCAGGATAAGTATGAATTGTATCAGAAACAGTATCCGGAAAAATTTGCCCTGTTGCAAAAGATGCAAAACCCTGACTTTTCCGATCTTGTTTCGATAATGCCCAAGTTTGAAGCCGGGGCCATGGTGGCGGGTCGTAAGGTGAGCAATCAGTGTCTGAATGCTCTTGCCAAGGCTCTTCCAGGTTTTATTGGAGGCTCCGCTGATCTATCCTGCTCGGACAGTACCGAGATTTCTGGGGAAGGGTTTATCAGTAAAGAGAATTTTGGTCCCAGAAACATCAAATACGGAGTCAGAGAATTTGCCATGGGAGCGATTGCTTCTGGGCTGTCACTCAGTGGCTTTTTTAAGCCATTTGTGGGTACCTTTTTATGTTTTTCTGACTATGTGAGACCGGCAATTCGACTGGCGGCCTTGTCTGGAATTGATGTCAGTTATCAATTTACTCATGATAGTGTTCTTTTGGGAGAAGATGGACCAACTCATCAGCCTGTGGAACATGCCGCGGCCCTTAGAACCATTCCCAATTTGCTGGTGTTTCGTCCCGCAGACGGCAATGAGACTAAAGCCGCCTGGCTTTGTGGCCTCAATCACAAAGGTCCCAAAGCCTATTTATTGAGCCGTCAGAATCTACCACAGCTAGCCCTAACCGATAGGCCATATACGGAAGGTGTGCAAAAGGGGGCTTATGTTCTGGTACAGGAAGATAAAGGCAAAGCCCTTGATATAGTGCTTTTTAGTTCAGGCAGTGAGCTGCATCTGGCTGTACAGGCCGGTGAAAAGCTTCAGGCAATGGGCAAAAATGTCCGAGTGGTATCGGTGCCTTGTTTTTCTTTGTTTGAAAAGCAGACAAAGGAGTACCAGCATGAGGTTTTAGCCATAGGTGCCAAAAGGAGAGTGGCGATTGAGGCTCAAGTGTCTTTTGGGTGGCATCGTTTTGTGGGCCTGGACGGATTGATTTTATCTCAGGACGGATTTGGATTATCTGCTCCACAAAAGGCTTTAGCCGAGCATTTTGGGTTTACGGTGGACTCAGTAGTATCACGAATTCTGGAGGCATAATATGCCAAAATTAGCTCTGATAACTGGGGCATCTGCTGGTTTGGGTGTAGATTTTGCTCGTGAATTAGCCTCGTTTGGGCATAATCTAATTCTGACGGCTCGTCGTCTGGACAGACTGGAAGCGTTGGGCCAGGAACTCGAGAAAAAACATGGGATTGTTGTCCATTGTATTAGCAGTGATCTGTCCTCTGAAGAAGGCTGTCAGAAGCTTTTGGATGTCCTAAGAGACAAGGGTCTAAGCCCCGATATTCTGATAAATAATGCAGGATATGGGGCCTGTGGGGCCTTTGATCAACTACCTTCTGAAAATCAGATGGGTATGATCAGTCTTAATGTTCTGGCCTTGTGCTGGCTTACTAGACAGTTGTTGCCGGATATGTTGAAACGAAAACAGGGCTACATTTTAAATGTAGCTTCGGTGGCGGCTTTTCAGCCTGGTCCTGGGATGGCGACTTATTTTGCGACCAAGGCCTTTGTGCTTAGTTTTTCCGAAGCCTTGCATGAAGAAGTTTTAGAACATGGGGTACATGTGTCATGTTTGTGTCCTGGAACAACTCGAACCGAATTTTTTGAAGTGGCAGGTGCCGACCATGTTCCTAGTGCTCCTGGTACTATGGAATCGTTACCTGTAGTTCGGGCTGGTCTGAATGGAATGTGGGGCAATCAGGCCGTGGTTGTTCCTGGGTGGCACAACTTTCTGACGGTGCAATTGAATCGTTTTTTGCCTAGATTTGTGGTTCGCAAGGCAGCAAAAATGATAGTTCTGAAAAGATTTTTGACGCAGAGCAACCTTTCCTGACTCACACCCGTATACTCAGTTAATGGGAGAGTATATGTTGAAACATTTGTTGTTTTCTGCGGTATTTTTAGTGGCGGCAGTCTGGTCTCAGGATTCTAGGCAGGATCGCTTTTTGGAGCTGTACTCCGAGGATCAGGAAACTCTACCCATGTTGTACCAGCACCTTGAGGGCCTAAGAGGCAAAGAGCTTCTGCTGGCTTTGCATAAAATGAGTGGCCAAGGTTATAAAGACAAAGAATATCCCGAAGCAAAGTCCCATTTGTATGATGTAATCGATAACTTTAATGGTAAGGTTAAAACGGTTTATTCTGGTCTGAGCTTTGCCAAAGACGGTTACAGATATCTTGAGATGGGCGATCAGGATGGGGACGGAACCAGCGATGATTTTGTAAACTGTGAGCATATCTGGCCTCAGTCCAAGTTTGCCAAACTTGTTCCCATGGTCAGTGATTTACATCATTTGTATCCAGCTTTAAGTGTTCCCAACCGAATGCGCAGTGATTTGCCATTTGGAGTGGTGAAATCTGAACCTGAATACTCAACCCGTGCTGGAAGTCGCTTGGCTAACGGAGAATTTGAGCCAGCCAATCAGGACAAAGGCAATGTGGCTCGTGCTATGTTGTATTTTTACACTAGGTATCTGGATCGGGACATTTTTCTAAAAACCGATAAACAACGCTTTTTTCAGAGCCGTGTTTCCACCTTTTTGGAGTGGAATAAACTGGATCGTGTAGATGGGGCTGAAAAAGAGAGAAACGACAGGATTGAACAATACCAAGGCAATCGCAATCCCTATATTGACTATCCTGGATTTGCCGATCGCATTGGCAAAGATGTATTTCTTAAAGGTGCAGGGCAGTTGGGCCAGTAAAAATTCAATACGACCCTAACCATTCTGGTATAGTTGTAAGGCCATTTTTCGAGAGGTATCAAGGCAAACCAGCGGTTTGGGGTAGTTAAAATCCGGTTGCAGCCAAGGTTGATGTAGAGCTTTTCCCTTAAGACCAGCTAGTTCCGGCAACCATTTTAAAAGGTAGGCCCCCTCAGGATCAAACTTCATGGACTGTAGTACAGGATTAAAGATGCGAAAATATGGAGCAGCATCGGCCCCACATCCAGCCACCCATTGCCATCCCATGACATTATTGGCCTCATCAGCATCAATTAGGGTATCGTAAAACCATTTTTCCCCATCTACCCAGGAGATATTTAGGTTTTTGGTCAGATATGAGGCACAGATCATACGAACCCGGTTGTGCATATATCCGGTTTTCCAAAGCTGTCTCATACCGGCATCTACAATGGGAACCCCAGTTTTACCCTGTTGCCAGGATTTAAGCAGGTGTTTGTCCTTTAGATAGGGCCAGGCTTTGAATCGCTCATTTAGTGGTTCTGTGGCGGTTTTGGGAAAATGAAACAACAAATGCCAGCTAAACTCTCTCCATACCAATTGCCTTAGGTATACCGAGCTGTGGCTATCTGGCTCTAAGGCGTGCCAGAGCTCTTTTACCCCAATAACCCCTAAGCGCAATGCCCAAGACAATAAGGATGTGCCATCATGCCCAGGAATGTCTCGCATACCACTGTAGTCTTCCAATTTATGCTGCTTGAGACTGGCAATTTTGTTGAGGGCATCGGTCCTGGTGAAATTAGTCACTGAGAAAAACTCTTTATGCCATGGGATTGATGGCAAGAGATTAAAATCATCCAAAGCAATGGAGTTTATAGCTGTAGGCTGAAATGTTTTGCCATGCAGTGGATTAGGTTTGGGGGTAGGAATGTTTTTGCCCAAAATGGCTTTATAAAAGGGAGTAAAAACTTTGTAGGGTTGATGACTCTGGTTTCTTAAGAACATGGGCTCAACCAGTAGTTGGGAAGCGAAGGATTTAACCTCAATACCTTGTAACCTTAGGCTCTCCATGATGTTTTTATCACAATCAATTTCGGAGGCTGAATACCTGCGGTTCCAGTAGACTGCACAAGCATTGGATTCCTGTATTAGGGATATTAGGCTTTTTAGGCAGTTTCCCTGACAAAAAATCAGCGATAGACCAAACTCTTTTAGTTGAGCATCAAGATCCATTAAACTGTAATGCAATCCCACCTTGAATGCAGAGCCAGTCTTTGAGCCATCCTGCAAGCCTAACCAGACTGGTATGGGTTCCAATCCGTCTGCGATACAGGCAAAAAGGGCTTCATTATCCTCAAGTCTCAGATCTCTTCGAAACCAGACCAGAGCTTTTTTTTTCATTGCTCTCTACCGAGGGAATAGCGAAGTATGGATTCCAAATCTGGGTGTAAAAATTGATATCCGGCATTAAGAAGTCTACTAGGAACAACTCTTTGCGAGCATAAAAACAGTTCGTCAGCCATTTCACCAAGTGTTAGCCTAAGAGCCTTTTCTGGTAAATGCAAAAATGTTGGCCGTTTTAGAACTTTGGCCAACACTTTAGTGAAGTCTGAATTGGTGATAGGGGATGGAGATACAAGATTAAATGGGCCTTTGGCTCCAGGCTGAGTCATAAGGAAAAGAATGGAGTTAATCACATCTTCTAGCCCAATAAAACTCATGTACTGTTTGCCATGTCCTAAGCGTCCGCCTAAACCCATTACAAAGGGCCAGAACATCTTGGAAAGGGCCCCGCCTCTAGAGTCAAGAACCATTCCAAACCTCAGATTACAAATTCTGGTTTCCAGATCCTGAAGCTTTTCGGTTTGTTGTTCCCATTTTACGCCAAGGTTGGCTAGAAATGAGGTTCCTGGCAGACTGGGTTCCTCAAGAATTTCCTCATCCCGGTCACCATAAATTCCAATCGCAGAAGCACATAAAAAAGTTCGGGGAACGGCATTTTGCAACCGTAGACTATCGGCTAAAAACTTGGTACCTTCTACTCGGCTTCTGGAAATGGCATTTTTTAGTTTTTCATTCCAGATATCAGAGGCGATATTCTCACCTGCTAAGTGGATCACACATTTTAAGGGCTGAGGCAGTTGACCAATCTCTTTTTTTTCCCAATTCCAGTGGATATCGTTGGCATGCACGGGGTTGCGGGTCAGGTTGTATACCTCATGTCCCAATTGGGCCAAGGCCAAGCGTAATTGAACCCCAATGAAGCCAGTTCCCCCCGAAACCAGAATTTTGCCGGAAGGGCCCTTAAATGTGTCTAAACGATCAAGGCAGATTTGAGTTTTTTTATGGCGGTAGGTGAATACTCGATTCAACTCGCTTTGAATCAGGGGCAAGGGAATGCCTAAATGAGTCTGGTAGCTGATCGAGTCCCTGAGGATAGATTCAGATGGAGCACTGGATTCAAATTCATGCCTGTGGATAAAAGTCTGGAAGGGGCCACTGATTTGTTCATCCGTAAACAGGGAATTTTTTTGATATTCCGTATGTTTGGCCTTCCAGGGAATTCGTAACAGTCCAATTTTTAAATCGTGAACTGTTCCGGGAACAATTCCACCTGGGCCTTCCGTTTTTTGCAGGCGAATGGGGGTCCATGGAGGGGTCAGTAGGGCAAAGGCTTCGGGCTTCTCGTGCCATTGGAACAGTTTTTCCAAAGAATGTTCAAAGCGAGTTTGTTTCGAGAATGTTTGCATAGTGTATCAAAGGGTTTGCAGCATCTGTAAAATGTCTTTATCTACCTCAAGCCAATTGAGTTCTAATAGATTTTTGGCAGGAAGCCATAACAGAAGATCATGTTCCAAAGCTTTTGGTTCTCCTTCTACCAATTCACATAAAAAGCCGTGTATCCGCAGGGATGGGGTATTGTCAGGATATTCAAAAACCCCCAATTTCTCAACTACATGGATTTCGACGGCTAGTTCTTCCTGAATTTCCCGGATGATACATTCCTCTGGACTTTCTCCAGGTTGTAACTTGCCACCAGGAAATTCCCAGAATCCTTCGTGCCGACTACCACGGGCATGGCGGGCCGCCAAATATAGGTTGTCCGGCCCGCGAATCACGGCCAGACAAACATTTAGCATACCCTGAGTAAACATAAATCCTTTGGAATCCTTCAAGAGTTTTTCCCTTTCCTTGCCGATTTGTCACTTGATCCTTACAATGAATGATATGACTATGAAACAAATCATGCCAGATGTTCTTGAAATTACTGTAGGTAGTGCCGGTGGTTCAGCTTGGGGAATTCGTTTAGCCCCCACTGGAGTACATTACCTCAATGTCCCGTATTCGCACAATGAGATCCTTACCTGGGACAAGCCTGGGGACTCTTTGGAAGGAAATGTGCCCTTGGAAAAGATTTCTATATCCGAGGAGGAATGGGGACGATTTCTTATGGAAATGGATCGTTTAGAAGTGTGGCAGTGGAAAGAACATTATGACGATGGATCTGAGAATACTACTTGGTGGATTTTGCACCTAAAAGTAAACGATAAAGAAATTCGTACTGGTGGCACTGGTTCTTGGCCTGGAGAGGCTAGTAGAGGTTATTCGTCCTTGTTTAAGGAATTTTTATCGGCGGTTCGAGAGCTTATTGGACAAAGAGACTTTGGCCATTTTTAACCCCCAATCTGATACATTTCGACTTTTTCTCGCTCTGGAGCCTCTTCCGTAGAGCGGACTTCACTGTAGCGATCATTTCGTTTGGTCCAAATCTGTCTTATGAAGGCAAAAATTTCTTCTTCGTTTGCTCCTGAGCGCAGCAGGGTACGCACATCGGTGCCTTGTCCAGAAAAGAGACAAGTGTAGATTTTCCCGTCGGTGGAGAGCCTTGCTCGGGTGCAAGAGCCACAAAAGGGCTGGGAAACAGAGGATATGAAGCCAATTTCCCACTTTCCGTCTAACAGGTAGCGGGATGCAACTTCTCCGTAGTAGTTTTCTTCCAGCGATTCCACCGAGTACTTTTGAGATAATCGCGCCAGAATTTCACGACTAGGCACAACCTCATCAGCCATCCAGTGGTTTTTATTGCCAACATCCATGTATTCAATAAACCTCGGAATCAGACCACGGCTACAACACCACAATAGCAATTCTTCGATCTCCTGATCATTTACTCCTTTTTGCACCACACAGTTCACCTTAATGGATTCAAATCCAATCTGACGGGCTTTTTCTAGGTTTTCCAGTACTCGCCGCACTTGGTACTGGCCCCCAGACATTGTGGAAAAGGTCGTTTCATGAATGCTGTCAAGAGATACGGTCAATCGCTTTAACCCAGCCTGATAGAGGTGGGTCAAGAGAGGTTTTAAAAGATAACCATTAGTGGTGATGGAAAGATCTTCCACCTCAAGGGCGGCCAATTCCTGAATCAGATCGGGAATATTTGGCCTAAGCAGTGGCTCTCCCCCGGTTATCCTCAATTTTTTGACTCCAGATTTAACAAATACTTTGGCTAGGGTCACAATTTCGGTAAAACTTAACCAGTCTTGTTTGTTTAAGAAGGAGTATTTTTCACTGGCAGGCATACAATAGGTACAGCGAAAATTGCAGTTATCTGTGACAGAAATTCTAAGATCTCGTAGTGGTCTTTTGAAAAAGTCACGGGGTAATGAAGTATCTGAAACAGTCATAGCGATTTTTTTAACGAATTATAGCAGATGTCAGGCATTTGCGGAAACGAGGCCAGAGGTAAAAACAAGGTCATAAGCTCATCTACAAGTTCGATGAACCCATACTTCTTGTAGAAGGTTTTTGCGCTATCATTCTTTGCATCGACCAGAAGTGCGTAAACTCCTACTGATACTGAAGCGGATTGAACCCGCTTCATAGCATCAACTAAGAGGAACTTTCCTAGGCCTTGACCTTTGGTTGAATTATCAACCGCTAGTCGTCCCATGCGGGCGACTGGTACGGGATGTTTAGGAAGTTTCTTCTGCAAATTTTCGGGCAGAGAAGATAAATCCACCTCACCCATGCTGAGGCTATAGAAGCCAAGAACTCGTTTGGTTTTATCGCCGGATTGAATCGCTACGAAGGTTTTATTAAAATTCGCCACTTGGTTTTGCCGAGCCTTTGATTTGAGGAAATTGTTTAGCTCAGGAGAACCACAGTCAAACGGGGTGCGATCAAAGGATTTGTCCAAGGTGTGAAATTCAAAACTTTTCACAAATCTATTACTTTCTGGATTGCTTTGAGTAGTCCTGAAAAGCCTTTTTGAGTGCTTCGTTCGGAGTCGGAGGATTTGTCAAAGCCGAGAAGAACACATGAGCATCACTCTCTGTTAAGCTAGCACGAGCTACTTCCGAAAGCTCTTTACGAGCGGCGCGAAGCGAATTTTGTAACATAAAGGCACTCACTGTAAGACCCAACTGATCGGCGGCTTTCTCAATGAGAATTTTATCCTGCAAAGCTGTACGGATCATGACAGTACTTTCCTTTTTCATGGAAACTGAGGGCCTTTTTTTGGTTGCAACTGACATGGTAATCCTCTTTCACCGAGCTCAAACGGTTGTAGATATACCATATCACAGTGTATTGCACTTGTCTATACCATATCACAGTGTATTGCACNNCACAGTGTATTGCACTTGTCTATACGATATAAACACTTGCAATAATTAGTAATTTAAAGTAAATGAATATCCTATGCCGGAAATGCCAGAGGTTGAAACAGTTGTAAGGGAGCTTGTTAAGAGTGGTCTGACGGGCTTGGAATTGGTTGGTATGAAAGTACTCTGGCCTGGAATTGTTCGGGGCGAGAGTGCTCA
>DITF01000374.1:7624-7815 GCA_002422125.1 bacterium UBP17_UBA6191 | reverse complement strand
CAGAACTTCAGGAGAAGACTCTCAAAATCCAGGAGGCCAAGGGGCTCATGGATCAGGTTTTTGCAGAAATCAGTAAGACCATTGTAGGCCAAAGATACATGGTTGAGAGACTGGTGATGGGTCTTTTGGCTGACGGGCATATCCTTTTGGAAGGTGTGCCGGGATTGGCGAAAACCACAACTGTCAATGCT
>DITF01000374.1:0-7534 GCA_002422125.1 bacterium UBP17_UBA6191 | reverse complement strand
GCAGATGAAATCAATCGTGCTCCGGCCAAGGTGCAGTCGGCTTTGCTTGAGGCCATGCAGGAGAGACAGGTGACGATTGGGGAAGAGACCTTTCGTCTCCAGTCCCCGTTTTTAGTTCTGGCCACTCAGAATCCGATTGATCAGGAAGGTACATATCCTTTGCCTGAGGCTCAGACTGACCGATTTATGATGAAAATAGTAGTCGGTTATCCTACTCCCTCAGATGAGCTGGAAATTATGCGCCGCTCTGCCCTTTCGGAAAAATCTGAGCCTCTGCCGGTTTTGGGCCCAGAAGATTTATTGCGCATGCGCGAGCTAGCGGCAGGCGTGCATCTGGATGAAAAGATTTCCCAGTACATTGTGGATATTGTCTTTGCATCCCGAGTACCTAAACAACATGGATTAGCCGATTTAGAGCCCTTGATTCAGTTTGGGGCATCACCGAGAGCCTCAATATTTCTGGCTAAGGCATCCAGAATTCTGGCTTTTTTGCAGGGGCGGGCCTTTGTCATTCCCAATGACATTAAATTAGTGGCCCGTGATGTTTTACGGCATAGAATTGGCATTAGCTTTGAAGCCGAGGCAGAAGGTGTAAGCACTGACGATATTGTTGAGAGGATTTTAGACACGATCAAGGTGCCCTGATGAGTGTAATTCCTAAGGAACTCCTGTCCAAGGTTCGCAGGATTGAAATTCGTATGGCCCATCTTGTAAATGAGGTGTTGGCCGGGGAGTATCATTCTTCTTTTAAGGGTCAGGGAATGGAGTTTTCTGAGGTCAGAGAATATGTTCCTGGCGATGATGTACGCCTTATAGACTGGAATGTTACGGCTCGCCTAGAAAGGCCATTTGTAAAACAGTTTGTGGAGGAAAGGGAGCTAACGGTAATTCTTTTGGTGGATGTTTCTGGATCTTCCCTATACGGATCTTCAGAGATGACAAAATCGGAAATCAGTGCCGAGTTGGCGGCCCTTTTGGCATTGGCCGCGATTCGCAACAAAGACAGAGTTGGTCTAATGCTGTTTACCGATCAAATTGAGCTGATGGTAACTCCTAAGAAGTGCAAAAGCCATGTTTTAAGAGTGGTAAGGGAGATTCTTGGATTTAAATGTTCCCATTCCAAAACCTCTATATCCCAAGCCCTAAAAACCCTGCTTCAAGTACAGAGGCGCAAAGCTGTGATTTTTTTGATTTCAGATTTTATGGACATTGGTTATGACAAAGAACTGGCAATGGTCGCCAGAAAACATGATTTGATCTGTTTACCCATTATCGAAAAAGTTGACTATGATATGCCGGCCTCAGGACTGGTTTCATTTCTGGATGCTGAAACGCAAGAATTAGTTACCGTGGATACTAGCGATACCAGAATTCGCAAGTTTTATCAAAATGATGGTTTGCAAAGACTGGCCCAACTGAATCAGATTCTGAATCGTAACGGGGCATCGGCGATTACCATTTATCCTGAGGCCGATTATCTGGGCGAGCTAATACGGTTTTTCAGACGAAGGGGTAAAAGGTCATGAATCCAGTAAGGTTTGAATCATCTGTCAGCCGTGTTGGTATTACCACAAACGGGGAAACGGTGTATTCTCTTCAGGCTTGGATTCCCAATCAATACATATTGAAGCATGAATTGAGCCTGCCCCAGTTACCCGCTGAAGTAGTCGAAGTCAGCCGTAGTCAGGTGATGCAGTCTGAGCTTTTGGGTATCAAGGTTCTACGCCAGGATTTTGTATTAAAATCCAATCAGGAGGGAGTACATTTATTGCCCCCACCTGAGATTAGGCTTGAATCAGCTTCTGGTGAAATTACGGTTACGGCTCAGCCAATTATGATCGCAGCCTTAAGTGCCAAAGAGAGGCATTTGAGTGAAATCAGCTCTTTATTACCTATGGAAGAGATTCCCGAGTCTGCTCAGAGCCGTGTTGATTTTACCCTAGTGCTTGTTTCCTTAATATGTACGCTGGGTCTGATTTGGTATTACAAAAAAAGGTCTATCCAACAAACCAAAGCCGATCCCAAACAGACTGTTTTAGATATGTTAAGGACATTGGAAACTGATTTAGCTTCTCGTAATGCCTCTGATAAGGAATTTTGGCTGATTTGGACTCAAGCTTTGCGACTTTGGCTTGATGCCTGCTCATTGCATAATGCCCAGTCTCTGAGCAGTGAGGAGTTGTCTTTGGCTATACTAAGCTTTGATGGTGGCCAGATCGGTCTTAGAGAAAAACTTTCCCAGCAATTGATTCAGGCAGAGTTAGTTAAATTTGGAGGCGAGTATACCTCAGTAGCGGAAGGCTCAGAAGCGATTTACTGTTTAAGAGAGTTGGTTTTGTATCGTAGTGAGGCTAGCCAATGAGAGAGTTTTTGCAAAATTTCTCCCATCTGGAATGGGCCAATATTCAGTATTTGGGACTACTTCTGATATTGCCTGTCTTATGCTGGCTAGATGTCAAAAAAAAACCACAGAGTATCATACTTTCCACAACCAAGGGTTTTGCTAAAGCCCCATGGCAGCTTAGGGTATTTTTACACAAAATATTGCCATATATCAGAACTCTGGCTTTGGCTTTTTTGATTCTGGCTCTGGCCCGTCCCCGCTTTGGTGAAAAGTCGCTTGAGGTTATTTCTTATGGTGTGGATATTGTTTTAGCTATCGATACTTCTGGTTCCATGAAGGCTGAGGATTTTCAGATTCAGGGCCAAAGGGTGGATCGTCTTGTGGCTCTCAAATCAGTGGCCAGTGATTTTATTGCCAGAAGATCCCATGATCGTATTGGTATGGTTGTTTTTGGAAGCATGGCATTTACCCAGTGCCCCTTGACACTGGATCATGAGCTTTTAAGGAAGTTTTTAAGCGATTTGGAAATTGGAATGGCAGGGGAACAAACGGCCATTGGGGCTTCCATTGGTACGGCTGTGCATCGTTTAAAGGATTTAAAATCCGAATCAAAAATTTTAATTTTATTGACCGATGGGGCCAATACAGCCGGAGAAATGGATCCGCATCAGGCGGCTGAAATCGCTAAAAGTTACGGCATAAAAATTTATCCTATCGGGATTGGGAGTAAGGGCTCTGCTCCGATGTTGATTCAGACTCCCATGGGACCAATGTATCGTCAGGTTCAGTCTGATCTGGATGAGGATTTATTAATGGCTCTGGCCGAAAAGACTTCTGGACGATATTTTCGGGCTCAAAACACTGAGGAACTGGCCCAGATTTATGAAGTGATTGACAAGATGGAAAGATCCGAGGCAAAAATCAAAGAGCATACGGAATACCAGGAGTATTTCCCCATATTTTTGTGGCTCTGTCTTTACCTATATGCTTTGGATTTATTTTTTATGAGAGTAGTTTTGAGGAGGCAACCCTTATGATGGAAAGGGAACTCTTTGATGGTTTTGCCCTTGGGGCCCCTGAGCAGATATACATTTCTTTAATGCTGGTACTGACCTTTGTAGTTCTGATTCTTTTTGCTTCGGGCCAATCCTTAAAAAAACTGGTTCATCCCAACAATCAGTCTGTCCTAGTTCTTGGTTATTCCAAAACCCAGAAGAATCTGCTTAATATACTTCGGCTAGGAGCATTGCTTTTCTTGGCTATGGCTGTACTTAGACCTAAATGGGGTTATGAGTTGCAGGATGTGAAAAAAAAGGGTGTCGATATTGTGGTAGCTGTGGATGTATCACAATCCATGCTGGCAAGAGATCTGGCCCCAGACAGGTTAGAGGCAGCCCGTCGTAAGATTCTGGACTTTCTGACTCTTTTAAAAGGGGATAGAGTAGCCCTAGTGGCTTTTGCTGGTGCGGCCTATCCTCAATGCCCATTGACAGAGGATTATCAGGCATTTCGCAATTTTTTGGAACTTTTGGATACGGAATTGATCCCTGTTGCGGGAACCTCGCTGGCTGATGCCATAGAAGTTTCTCGTGATGTTTTAGGCCAGTCCTCTGTAAATTCACGGGCCATTATTTTTTTTACGGATGGGGAAGAACATGACCCGGAAGGGGTAGAGCTGGCCCGAGAAGTTGGTAAAACTGGGATCAAAATTTTTACCATTGGAGTTGGTTCCGTAGAAGGGGTGCCAGTGCCACAGGCCAGAAATTCTACCTATAATCTGCGCGATTCATCCGGTAATCTGGTGGTGAGTCGTCTCAATGAGAACGCATTGCAAGAAATTGCGGAAGTTTCTGGAGGAATTTACCAAAGAATCAGTGTTGATAATCGTGATCTGGAATCCATTTATTTGCAGGAGATTCGCCTTAAGCTGGAAGAACAGGAATTTATGAGTACGCAGAAAAAAATCTATCAGGAGCGATACTTGTGGCTGGCCCTTCCAGCTTTTCTGATGCTTTGCTTCGAATTGTTTGCATCATTTCTATTTTCTCAAAAAATCGTACGGCTGAGTCGGCATGGGGTTTTATGTTTAGCACTATTGCTTTGTCCAGGAAACTATTGGTCAGAATCTTTGGGTTCTGAGCGAGAGGTTCTTAACCTTGGTCAGAAGTATGCCCAGAATAAAAACTCCGAGATGGCCTATAATTTAGGTCATGCCCTATACCGCAATCAGGATTTTTTACAGGCCCGGCAAATGTGGGAGCAGGGACTCAGGTTAAATCCAGCCAAGGTGCTGGAGGAAAAACTTCTATATAGTTTAGGCAATGCCAGTTTTTATCAGGGAGATTTTTTAAGTGCTTTGGGTTATTGGCAGAAACTATTGGAAATCAATCCTGAACATGCAGAAGGTAAATCAAACCTGGAGCTTTTGATGAAACTTTTGCAAAAAAAGCAAGACGACAATCAGGATAAGCAGAATAAAGAATCAGAGGATCAAAAAGATCAACAGGATCAAGGTGACCAAAAAGATCAAAGCGATCAAAAAGATCAGTCTGGCCAACAGGATCAAAAAAATCAAAGTGATCAACAGGACCAAGGTGATCAAAAAGATCAAAGTGATCAAAAAGATCAAAGTGATCAAAAAGGTGAAAAGGATCAAAAGGAGCAAAACGGGGATCAGCAAGAAAAACAGGAGCAATCTGAGTCAAAATCAGAAGAAAAGAGTCAGGAGCAGTCGCAAAAAGAAAAGTCTTCCGATTCTGATGGTTCTTCACAAAAGGCTCAGGCCCAGAAAATGAGCGAGCAGGAAGCACAGAGATTTTTGAATCGTTTACCGAAAGAAAACTTAGAGCAGATGAAACGCTTTATCAGATTCAAACTTAGACAGAAGGAAAAGGAAAGAGAAGAAGCTGGAAAACCGGCTAGAGATTTGGGGGGTAAGGCATGGTAATTCGTTTAGGAATACTGATTTTCTTGCAGGTATTTACATCGGTCGCTGCCGTGTCGCTTACGATTATCTCTGATCGGGTGCAAATGAGTCAGTCTCAAACCGTGACGGTGGATTTTCAATTTGATGGATTGTCACAAAGACCGACTTTATCTGGTCTGGATTTTCCTGATTTTGAGGTCTTAAGCACATCAAATTCCAGTTCCATTCGTATTATAAACGGGGATAGGAGTGAGTCTTATACCATCCGATATTCTTTGCGTCCGCGCAGACAGGGTCAGTTGCAGATAGGCCCATACAGGGTACAGATTGGAACCCAGATACTGGAATCTAATCAGGTGGTAATTTCTGTAGATGGCAAAGAAACCACTCCCGATACAAAATCTGAGATTTTTGTACGGTCAAGGCTGAGTAAATCTAAGGTTTTTACAGGAGAGCAGCTTAGTTATGAGTTAAAGATTTACCGACTCAGGAGCAGTAGAAACATTGGTAGACTAGGTTATAATCAGCCACAGTTTAAGGATGTGATTGTAGAAACAGATGCTTCTACTCAACAGGAGACCTCTGAAGTTGTGGATGGACAGGTATATCAGGTCACAACCATCACAATCCCAATTTTTGCCGTGAAGACAGGTACAGTTCAGATTCCCGAAGCCTCCTTGACCTATGTGGTTCGTGAAAGTTCCCGAAGAGGAATATTTGATGATTTTTTTCAGGATGATTTTTTTGGGGGCATAACTGGGGGTAGCCAACAGCAAGTATTCTCGGAACCATTGACTCTTGAGGTTATACCACTGCCGCCTAGTGCACCAACCTCGTTTCAAAATCTGGTAGGTCAGTATTCGGTGAAAATGAGTTTAAGTCAAAATGAACTGAAGGTCGGGGAAAGCCTAACCATGACTTTGAAACTGGAAGGTACTGGTGCGCTTCAGGACTGGAATGCCCCTGAAATTCAATTGGATGGATTCAGGGTCTATCGCGATGGAGATGGACAACTGGAAAGGCTAAGAACTACTGCAGGGCTGATGGGTGGTATTAAGACTGTACAATACGCCCTGATACCCATTGCAGCGGGAGAAAGAAGCCTTGGGCCCATCGAATTCAGCTATTTTGATCCTTCGGTGGCCAAGTATATTCAATCTACCATCCCGGCTCAGATAGTGCGTGTAACCGGAAGTATTTCCGAGGTACTGAATGCACCACTTCCGAGTGTGGTTGGTACCCAAGCGACTACAGATTCCTTAAAATCTCTTCCGGCTGAGAATAACTTTTTTCAGATGGCTGTTGATCCGATGGCAGTGAGAAAGGTCACGGGTCCAATGGTTTTTGTATTGTTATTGTTCATACTTGCCAGACTTTTTTATCTTGGATATACAAAAATGAAACTCAGAAACCCATCGCAGAGGTTTTTGGTTTATTATCGAGGCAGTCAGAACACATGGGAATCTTTTTTAAAAGTGATTTGTGAGCAATATGGCTTGGAATATCTGGCTTATAGCTATGAGGAGTTCAATGAGAAGCTCAGGATGTTAGGTCTGAGCCAGTCTTGGTTACAGTCTCTACAAAAGCTTTGTGAGAGGGAGCAGTATGGGAAATATGCTTCCGGTGATGAATGTTCCGATTACAGAGATTGGGTCGAGCTTCTAAAAAACTTACCAAGTCTTAAGGAAACATAAGGAGAAATCAATATGCCTACCTATGAATATGAATGTCTAAGTTGTGGTAATGTAATGGAAGTTTTTCATGCCATCAGTGCCGCGGGACCAAGTGAGTGTGAGAGTTGTACCGTTCCAAATCTGAGACGCAAAATATTTGCGGTTTCCTCCATTTATAAGGGAGACGGTTTTTATTCAACTCAATACCGTGATTCCACTTACAAAGAAGCCATGTCCAAGGATTCGGGATCCAAAGAAGAAGCACCCCAAGCGAGTACTGCCCCCTCCGGTTGTGGTTCCGGTGCTTGCGGCCATAAGCATTAGCATATGTTAGTGACTTTCCTTTGGAGAAAGTAGTGTTTATTTGTCATCAGGTATGAGATTAATTTGTAATTAAATTAATACTTATTGAAGCACATTTTTTTGGGTTGAACTTGGCCTTAAAGACGGACAAAATATACAAAAATTTGGTTGACACTGGTTTAGTCAGCATGTACTATACAGCCCGTTGTCGGGGAGATTGCCTAGTGGTTAACGGCAACAGACTGTAAATCTGTCGGGTCATCCCTTCGCAGGTTCGAATCCTGCTCT
>DITF01000056.1 GCA_002422125.1 bacterium UBP17_UBA6191 | reverse complement strand
CTTCCAGCGAAGCGGCTTAACTTTTACTGGTTAAGTGTTTTTTCTGCCGTTTTTGCCAAACCCAGGGTAACCAGTGCTCTGGGATGATGGTTTCAAGCGTGTTTTTTTGAAACAAATCATTAAGATATTCCCAGGGGTTGATGCGGTTTGTCTCACAGGTTTTGATGATGCTTAACCAGATATCCCCAACCTCCGCACCCTTTAGGGTACGGAAAAATAGGCTGTTTTTTCTGTGTCTGGCAACATCTTTGACCATCCGCTCCGCTGAATTGGTATGCAACGGACTGTCCGGGTCTCGCAGAAATAAGCTCAGGGCTGAATAATCATCAATAATGTATTGCATGGCCTTGCCCAAAGAACTGTTTGGTTCCACTGCTTTTTGGGACAGGGAGTCCTCACAGTATTTAAGAATCTCATCCATCAAGGGCCCGGATTCGTTGTGATGACGATAAAGTCTGTCTGCTGGACTGGCCTTATTGCGAACCAATTCTTCCTCTATGCCAAATATCTGGGAAAACAGGCCCAAAAGATATTCACAGGGTTTTTTGTAGTCCTCACGAATTTCCCAAATTCTTCTTCGGGCATGAACCAGACAACGGGCCACCCTGACCTCCAGATAATCCGGTGGGTTCTCGCCTTTTTTTGGAGGACTCATTGACTTTGGTTTTCCATGTGAACTGCCATCTGTCATGTGTACAGGCTTTTTTAATCCCGGAGATGAGGGCCTGAGTTTTAATAACTCTCCCATGTTTTCACCATGATGGCGATTGCCTGTGTAATACAGATGAATCTGAGTCTGATCTTCTAAAATGGCGTGGATCGCACTGGTGTATACCCCCTTGCGCTCCTTGCCATTTGCATCTTCTCTGAGCTGAAGTTTAAGAATCTTGTTAGGAGTGTCATCCGAGATAAAAACCGAGGAACGGGATGCCTCAAGTTCTATTAAATCAAAGACTCCTCTTAGCAATTCAGCTCCATTAGCTAAATGCATATACTGGGTCTGAATCGGCATAGGAATACCATATATTTCCTGACACATGGCCAGGCGGTGCATGGGAACACCCATACGGTATCTTGAGTGTGCCAGCCAAGGAATCACACTGGGGTCATATTTCTCAGGGCCGACTTCTTTAGGGATTTCTGCCTCCACTATGGTTTCACAATGGCGGCAGCGAAATCTTTCTACGGAGTAGACCGTGGCATTGATGGGAGGAGCTGCGTAGTAGCGAATTAGTTGCCTTGGTTCTGTCTTATGGATCTTCTGCTGGCAGCTTGGGCATTGAGATGGCAGGTTTTCTGGGCCGAAAACAATATCCTTCTTTTCGGCTCCATGAAAACTGCTCGCACTGCGCAGGCCACCTTTTCGCTTCTTCTTCTGCTTTGGTGAGCTTGAGGAATCTGAGTTGTCTGAATCCAGAACATCGGTTTTGGGTTCCTCTTTCTGCTTTTGCCTTTTCTCAGAAACAAAGGCACCATAAATCTGTCGCAAAAGGGCAGAAACTTTGGCTCTGGATTCCTGATGGGCAGTACCAAGTTCTTGTAGTGTATGCACCAGGGACTCGGCTACCCTGTATTCTGCTTCTTCGACCTGGGGTTTTAGTCGGGCTAAAAAGCCTTCCAGCTCTTCATGATTAATTTCTGTCAGAAGATTATCTCTGCACATGCTGTAAAGCAGTAGATCATAACAAGGGCGCAAGTCTCAACAAATTTACATTCAAACCCCATTTATTTGTCTAAAAACAGGATGTAATTTTAAATTCCTTATCGCTCCACCTCTTAATAAGACAGATAATTCAGCTTCCATAACAGATAAAACCTGGTGATTATCTATGCCAAAAGAAGGCCAGTTTCTAAACTTCCCCGAAGATAGCCTCTTCTGGCAAAGCCAGAAACCCTGAGAATCATAAAAGAGAAGACGGATGGACTCTTTGTTTTTGTTCAGAAAAACAAAGACCCCACCATCTAGTGGGTTTTTGCCAAACCTTTCCCTAACGATGGCACATAAGCCATCAATTCCCTTACGAAAATCCACAGATTCTACCGCTAACCAGATCCTTAGTGGTGAGCAGAAACCCAGCATGATACAAGCCTTTGCATAAGGGATTGAAACACCGCTGATGGCTCAGACGGAAGATGGACTCTTAGCTCAGAGCCATTTTTACAATGCATCACAAGGTGCGGGGTGACAGAAGGTTCTGGCTTAAGCACCGGGCCGAGGGTGTTCAAAATTCTGTTTTCTACACCACGATTATGAAGTTCTATAAACTGGGGCCTGGGCTTAGCTACTCTACCGTTCTTGGCCTCTGAAGTTAGCCTCCTTTTCACAATATTCAGCTTAACTTTCATTACCTCAGAAATGGATTCAGCTCTCACACCCGGTGTAGTCAAAAGAGCCTTCGCCATGTCCCAAATCCTGTCGGGATAGCGACCAGACTCACCTTTCCATCTTTCACGGCACTTTGCCACTGCTATTGCAAAATCGTTCAAGTCCATAAAACCTCCCATAGTCATTTCCTAAATATGGGAATTAGCTTAAACTAGGACCAAACTTAAATCATGCCGCTTCGCTGGAAGGACACAGAAGAACGGCAAGCGATGTAACCACAGACGGTATTTACATATTCACCATATAAANNAATTTAACCACCCTTTGCTCGCTTCATCATACCTACCTGCATCACAGGGAGGAGATTGATAGTTCCTTGGCTCTCCTTAGGCAGTTTAGGCGGGAGCTGGGGATCAAGAATTGAGTGCTGTTCGTGTATTGTTTGTGCTTGTACGAATTTGTACTGGGACGCTAGCCATAGTACAATGCTTTGGTGAACATTCCAGAAACCCTAAAAAATGCATTAAATCTGAGAAATCAGAAACTTTGGCAGGATTGCCTCACTCTGATAGAGAATCTTAATCCAGAACATGCTGCCGCAAAACGCTACCACAGAAGACTCCTTTTAGAATGTCATTTTCATCTTAATCAATTTACCAAGGCCCACATCGCCCTTACAGAAGCCTTGGCATTAAATCCTGAGGGACGAGAGCTTGAAGCACTAATTTACTGGCAGGGCAGACTGGAAAGCTCATTGACTGAAGATGTAACAAGTTCATCTGGCATGGAGAAACTGGGATTGCAGTATCTGAGGGAAAAAAAATGGCAAGCCGCCCAAAGTACCTTTAATAGCCTGTGCCAGAAATATCCACAGGATGCAAAACATAGATATCATTTAGGAATCTCATATCTGGAATCCGGCGATCTAGCAAAAGCCATAATAAATCTCAAACATTGTGTGCAAATCGATTGCCTGATGCAAAAGGCGTGGTATGCTCTTGGTTCAGTATTTTTGAGTGAGGGTTTGACTAAGAATGCTTTAGAGTATTTTACTGAGGGGTATTCTGCCGATCCCTTCCATGCAGATGGGCTAGCCTGCCACAAAGCACTTAAGGATTTGAAGAATTGAAATAGAAAGGACAAACGATGGAAGCTCTGATACCGTTTATTATTTTAGGCGGTGGTGGATTTTTATTTATTCTGGTAATGTTCACTACCTTTATTCCCATTCCGCTTTGGCTTGAGGCTCGTACCTGTGGTGCCGATGTCGGGCTGGTTGACTTTTTATTCTTTCGCTTCCGGGGCATCAATCCTACAACCTTGGTAAAGCCACTAATTATGGGCACAAAAGCTGATTTAGGTGTCGACCTAAAGAGATTGGAAACCCATCACTTGGCCGGTGGCGATGTGCAAAGAGTGGTGGATGCCTTAATCAGTGCTAGTAGTGCCAAACTGCCTCTGGATTTTAATACAGCCGCAGCCATTGATCGGGCTGGCAGAGATGTACTTCAGGCCGTTCGCATGTGTGTTACTCCAAAAGTCATCATGACTGGCATGGTGGAAAATATGGCCAAAGACGGGATTCAAGTCAAGGCCAAAGCCCAGATTACCGTGAAAGCCAATATTCATAGACTAGTCGGTGGAGCCGGAGAAGAGACTATTTTGGCTCGAGTCGGAGAAGGTATTTGTACCCGTATTGGCTCCTGCAATTCCCATAAGGAAGTTCTGGAAAACCCAGACTCAATCTCTGAATATGTTTTGTCCAAAGGGCTGGACAAAAACACAGCCTTTGAAATTCTCTCGATTGATATTGCGGATGTGGATGTGGGAGAAAACATCGGAGCAAAACTTCAGATCGATCAAGCCGATGCAGATAAGCGAATTGCCGAAGCCAAAGCTGCCCAAAGGGTTGCCAACGCCCGTGCTGAGCGCGAGGAAATGATAGCCAAAGAACAGGAATCCAAGGCTAAGTTAATTGATGCTCAGGCCAAAATTCCTATGGCTCTGGCCGAGGCTTTGATGTCAGGAAAACTGGCCGTGATGGATTATCACCGCTTAAAAAATATTGAGGCCGATACCCAGATGCGACAAAGTATTGCACACCTCGGACCTGAATTAGATCTTAGTAGCAACAACAATTGATTATGAGCATTAACTCAAAAACAATTGCCAAGGCGGTTGAGTTGATTGATGAGGCCTGGAATTTAGAACAGGCCTCATTGTCTCTGGCAGATCAGTCTCAGTCCTACAAGGATCTAAACCCCGTTGCCGCCCCACTGCCTCCCAAAAAGAGAAGCCACAGCCGCAAGGTACTAGATGGGTTTATCTGGTCGGAAATTCTAAAGCGTAAAGAGTATTAATCCGGTCTGACATTTTAATTGTCAGCCGGAATGCTTTCTTTGTTAGGAACCCAGCGCACGGTATCTCCTTGTACCGGAGCCCTTTGAGCAACTAAAGCCCCGTACTCCAAGGCATTGGCTGCTTCTGCCTCAGCCGGATTTCTGGGGTTTTCATACTTGATAGTGATTTTGAACATGCCGCGAATCCCGGGAAACTCGGTAATTTTTAAATCATAGACGGAACCTAGACCCATATACCTTTGTTTACCGTCTTCGACAATGCTTATGGCCTTACGGCCCGGCTCGTGATTCACTATTACATTTTTACCTGTATGTAATCCAATGGTCAAAGAAACATCCCCGGCGTTAATAGATGCGGATTCACGGATAAAGTTTTTGATGGTGGACAGAATCCGACTAATTTCACGGGAAGCATTTCCCTGATTGCCAATTCTTGAGGTGTCCACGGTAAACCGAGTCAGCATATTCATCAGAAAAATACTAATAACCGAGGCAATCACCACGGCAATCATGATCTCAACCAGTGTAAAGGCTTTTGATGATCTCGGATTTAGCTTCATTTCCTAACCACTACCGATTTTAAATCCACAGTACCTTTACCACTGCCAAATTCACTTTCCCATTCCATGATCACAGCGATCTCACAGTATGAAGCGGCAGTATAGCAGTGAACCTCAAGCTTTCTGGTATAAAAAACCTCCATAGGCGGTATCTCTGGAGTCAATTTATTCAACCAATTCTGAAGAGCGCTACCATTGGCCTCTCCCGTCCACAGCATAGGTATGGCTCCTCCATCAGACATGGAATCAGAACTCACCTTTTCCATTTTATGCTCGCTATTATTAT
>DITF01000359.1 GCA_002422125.1 bacterium UBP17_UBA6191 | reverse complement strand
GAAGACTGTATTTGGACTGGGCCGGGGTTGGTTCTCCCCATTCCAGCATGTAAACACTGCTTCCTCCTTGCAACATGGCCTCAATAAAACTCTCGCCTTTCATCAAATCCATAATGCAGGGTTTATTGACTAAGGATGGGATAATCAGAAGGGGGTGCGCCAATTTGGTGTCATATCCGGGCAAGGGTGGGTAATAATAAAGTGTGGTGGAATGCTCTTTATAGACCACTTCTCTAGGAGTAGGAGACATTTTTTTGCGAGCAGATTCCCTTAACTCTTTTAAATGATCGCTATTCTTTAGAAAGCCATTAAATTTCTGAATCTCTTCGGCGATTTTTTGGATATCAACAGAGGTTTCAGCCTGATTTTGCATGAGCCTAGTCCTTTTTAATCTTTTTTGTGGTGCTGGTTTTGGGCTTGGAGACTTTTTTTGGAGCACTGAACTGAGCTTTTAAATCAGATAGCTCACCCCTAAGACCCATAACCTCTTCCTCTAAATCGAGATTGCGAGTTTCAAGGGTATGTAAGGACTCATACAATTTTTGCATACATTCTTTAGTAGGAAGATTCAGTTTATTTAAGATCGGTTGTATCTGCTTTTGAATCAGTTGCTCCATATCCAGCATCTGCTGCATATTTTGGGACAGAATCTGCATAAATGCTGGATCTCTGACCTGCTGGCTCAAATACTCACCCATCATTTTTTCCCATTGCTGAGTCATGTTTTTGTGCATGGAAAATGGATCAAAGTTCATTCGTCCTCCTCGTCCCATCGTTTGGCAGAAATGGAAGTGGAACCAAATTCCACCATCCAGGTGCCTTCCTCATCTGTGTATTTTATACTTACCTTATTGGCCCGTTTTGTGCCCCTGAGTCGCTCCACTTTCCAGGATGTCTGTAAAATCATGGCATCCTCAGAAATTCGGGCTGGATGGCTATCAGGTAAAAGTTCTACAAAATGCTCATATATTTTAGTTACATGTTTTTGGAACATTTCTTTGGCATCCGCAATCCCAAGTTCTTCGGGAAGGGTTGTATCCCTCGCATTAAAAAGCCAGAAATACTCAGCAGCAATCAGGACTCTCACAATTCTGTGATGTGGTTGTAAATTTACTCCGGCATTCATGGCTTTACTGCGGGTAGCCGTTTTCTGGAAATAATCGTACAGGGTATAGGTGGCTTTCATGGCCGATAAAAGACCCCGAGCCCAAACTGAAAACTCCTCCTGATGGGTAAAATCCTTGTTCCATTCAGGTACAACCTTTTGAGCCATGTAAAGGGTCCACAAAATATCTTCTTTAATTCCAGGATCTTTATGCTCCACGACCTTAACCTGTTTAACCAATGGGGCTTTTTCTTTGTCCTTATCGGTTTCGGCTTTTTTGAGTTCGTCCAAAGTTTGGGTGGACACCTGTTTTGCCAATCGGATTTCTTTGGCGGTTAGGGTGGTATTGGAAACTTCAATATTATAGTTCTTTATCGGATCCAGATACCTGAGTTGAACTCGAGGAGACTGCATGGTTCCCTTGATACGATCGGCTTTCCAGTTTCTGCGGTTGATTTCCTGAACTGCCTCATGTTCTTCGGGCAGAAGACGCATGAACTCTTCATAAACTCTGTAAATGTGTTCCTGCTGCATGCGATTGGCATCAAGCATATTCATTCCTGCCCCAATATCAACACAACGGCGATTAAAATTCCAATAGTATTCGGCCGCAATAATCATACGAACGGTTCTATGCCAGGGCCTGATTTTATCCCCTGTATGTACGACAAAATAACGAGATTCCTGTTTTAAAAACCCCGTATACAAAAAGTTGGAAACCACCATTGAATCGATGATACCGGTGGCCCAGGTAGGAAACTGATGGCGAAAAGAATCCGGCCAGGATACATATCTTGAGGATCCATGATTTTTATGCCAGAGATTGATCAGAATCTCTTCATGCACGGGCATATCATCCATTTCCATACTCATGACCGGCTTTTTGGGTTTGGTATCCGGCTTTTGTGCTGGCTTATCTTCATCCGATGTGCTGGACAAACCTCCCGTTGAATTTAAAATCTCATCGGAAACACTACTGTGTAATCCACTGAGTTTATGAAAAGCCCGCACCAGTCTTGCAGCTATATCAGGAAAGTGTATTTTTAAGATTTTGGCAACTTTTTCCAGTTCCTCTTCACTCTTTGGGTAGTAGGGATTATAGGCTTTGTGCTGATACAAGAGGCAATAATGAAATACCTTTTGAAACAGAATAATCACAAATGAATGCGCACCGTCCTGCGGATCAACTTGCAAGGCAAAATCAAGAATCAAGGGTTTGTTGCGAATCAGATCGGCGAGTACATGAATAAAAGCCGAGTTGCTACGCTTTGAGGACAAAAAAAGAGGGGCTAACTCCAATTCCACCTCATGCAGTTCCCGGTTTAAAACCATGCTCATTCATCCCACATTTCAGAATCGCCGGAAGGTTTATCGGTTGGTTTTCTTTGTGTGGCCCTCTGCAATTTCTGGATGGTTCCCTGAGGGAATTCCTCGGCTATCGATATGTCATGATACTGATCATTTTTGTCGTTATAGGCCAGTTGCAATCGTACTACCTGATAGTGTTGGGAGTCCTCTCCATCCTCACGGATATCATCTGCGTCCCACTCAAATATTTCTACTTGGTCTCGAAGCACCTCATGTTTTCCTACCCCTGGATAGTCAATCACAATGCCTTTATCATAAAAGGATATACTGGCCTTGGAGAGCTGAATCAACTTAAAGACCCGAAACCCAAAATACAGAAGGAATACAAGTGGAGCCAATTTAATGATGGAAGGAGTCAATAAGAAAAAAAACAGTGAAACCCCAGCTCCTATAGCTGGCCCGGACAACTTGCGTTTCCAGTCAGGCACAAGTACCTCATAGCGTTTTCCTAATTCTGACATGATTGTGTTTCTCCCTGAAAAATTGCATTCGTCTTGCATCACAATATACACTAATGCTTCAGGGAGGTGAAGATTTGGACTGGTCGCGATTTCAAAGACAGATGATTTTGCCAGAAGTTGGGCTATCGGGTCAGACTCGCCTTCAGCAAGCCAGAGTCTTTATTTGTGGCATGGGGGCTTTGGGAAATCCAGCTCTGATGTATCTGGTTGCGGCTGGAGTTGGGCAGATTACTCTTTGTGATGGGGATCGGGTGGAGAAGAGCAATCTGCATCGCCAGATCCTTTTTAATGAAACATCAGTAGGACAATTTAAGGTTTCCGAGGCTGTCCAAAATGTTTCCTCCCAAGATACAGACTTCAAAATCATTGATGTTTCGCTTACACCAAAAAATGCTTTGGAATTACTGGCAGGCCATGATCTTGTATTGGATTGCACCGATTCATTTGCGGCCCGCTATGCCATCAACGATGCCTGTGTTGCTCTCGGTATACCCATGGTTTCAGCCGCAATTCACCGGTTTTCCGGTCAAATCAGTGTCTTTAACTCCGAGGATGGGCCCTGCTACCGCTGTTTTTATCCCACACCTCCCCCCCCAGATTTAATCCCAGATTGTTCTATGGCTGGTGTTATGGGATTTGTGCCAGGACTGTTTGGGTTATGGCAGGTTCAGGAAGCCTGTAAAATAATATTGGGAGCTGGTAATATCCTACGGGGAAAAATGATGTTATATGATGCTCTGACGGCCAATGTCACCTACCTTAAGCGCAAACAAAGGTTGTCCTGTATTTGTTCAGGACAGCCCAGAGTAAGTTTTGAATTTGACAATGATGTGGAGGAAGTGGAAGCATCTGCGGTTTTGCATAAAAACCAAACTGAATTTTTGTGGTTGGATGTGAGAGAATCTTCTGAACTTAAAGGAATGCCACACAATTATCCTGGAATCCATATTCCATTAGAAGAGCTCTTGGATAGATTGTCTGAGATTGATCCTAAACAAAGCTGGCTGGTTGTCTGTAAAATAGGGGAACGCAGCCGAACAGCCTGTGAAATTCTGAAATCCCGGGGATTTTTGAGGGTAAAAAATCTTAACGGTGGGTTGTGGGCTTTAGTACGAGAACAACGAAGGAATATTACACCATGAAACTTGAGTTTAAAGATCAGAATTGTCAAATTGAGTTCACTGATTCCCAAACGAAGGATCATGATTTTGGCATTCCAAATCCCATACCCCAGAATCTGACTCTTGATAGTCAAAAAAACTATGAGCTGGATTTGGATTCCTCTTTTCTGATTTGTCGCGGCTCGGCCAAGGCCACACTTAAACTTCAGAATTCAGAGCTTGATTTTGTTTCCGTGTCAGGAATTACTACGGTTTTTGGAAATAATTCCATCCTTCATTTGGACTTAAACAAATTCTCCGCAGGGGAATGTCGGATTACGCTTGATTCTGCCTCGACCCTTAAAATTTCTGGGGATCTGTCACGACTCATGCTACACGCCCCTGATTTAATGCATCAGGGTGATTTGGGAGCATTTTTTGTTCTAGTGGATGGAGAGTGTAAAGTTGATCTAATTCTGGATTCTCCGGCTGCCAATGTTTTGCCAGAATCGCAAAAAAATCTCGCAGAGTCGGAAGAAATTATCGAAGAAAGTGATTCCTTGATTGATTTACTCAACCACTATGAAAACATCTTGGAAACAGAGCCAGACCCAAAGCCTCAACCCTCACCAAAGCCTGCCTCCGAGACTGTCCCAAAAAAGGATTCTCCCCGATTACGATTTTTAAAAGAGCAGTACCGGCTAGGAAAAATCTCTTTGGAGGAACTGGAAAAATATTTGGCATGAATCAGAGCATTTTTATGAAAGGGCTCTGAGATACTCGATCATGTCAGGTTCTGGGTTTTTTTCAAATTTTTTGACTTTGATTTTGTCCTGACCCTGCATAAGATGCCGGGCAATCCGATGCATTCCATCAAACACTCGGTTATCCTCAGTCAGAATGGGCGGATAGCTAGTGTCTGCCTCCATAATGCGTTTGGCGTGGGCTGCAATGTTTCGGATGGTAGGTTTGTCTCCATCGGGACTAAACCAGGTTACAGAATCAAGACCAACGATCTCTTCAATTGGAATCTCAATTGTTTTTAAGGATTCTGCCAGTTTCCAGATACGGGAAATATTCCATACATGACGAACCGTACTATCCGATTCAGCATAACGACGACAGATCCCATCTTCTCCATGATGCTTTAGAAATTCAGCCTTCGAAAGCTCCCAAACTTCCTTTTTAGTATATTTTTTGTCCACAAAAGCACCGGGGATGATCTCAAGCACTCTGGCACCTGACTTTTCTTTGACCTTTCGAGATGCTAGATTCCCCAAAGCATTTGCAAACATCAGATTTCTAAAGCCCAGATCAAAAAAAGCATAACGAGATACTGGTTCCACGGCTTCAGTCATCAAACCCTGTCCCCAGAATTTCTGACCCAACCAGAATCCGCGATTTTCGGGAACCCCAGGATGCCATAATCCAATCGATCCAATTAACTCATCGGGATTACTTTTTAGAAAAATCCCCCAGTCCCAGCGACCATTTCCCTGATTAGGCAGTACATCCTTGTCCAGGTACTCCAAAACGCCCGCCTCTGGGTAAGGCCAGGGTACAGCCGCCGACAGATGACGAATTACCTCATAATCCACAAAATGTCTGGTATATGCTTCAGAGTCTTGAATGCTAATTGCCTTCAAAATAAGTCTTTGCGTATAAAACTGAGGCACTACTAGCATAAGGAACCTGCCTTTAAAATGTTCAAAACTGAATCTGGTAACTCAGTTGTATTCTTCGTCCTCTAGGGGGAGGCACAATTTTGTGATGATCCCTAGCATAGTCAATGGTACGATAATCTTTGTCAAACACATTTAACATATCAAGGCGCAGCCTGTGATTTGAAGAGTGTTTATACACAAATCCCAAATCATGAATATACGAAGAAGGTTGAGTCGGAAATACTGTACCATATTCTTGTCTGGTTCCTAAATAGCGGGAAATTGTGTACATGCTGACATTGTCATGGATCTTTATATCCAGACCCAGATTGGCCTTAAATTCAATCTGGCCCGGAATTTTTCCTTGATTACCGGATGAGGGATCGTGGTACTTCATAAAACTCAGATTGGTGAACCATCCGAGCCAGTCATTGATTTTTTGATCCCATTCGATTTCCCAGCCCTTAGCCTTAATTTGGTCAGGTTGGTTTAGATAGGTAAGAACATCAGCATACACAAGATTAGTCAGCTTCATATCATAGTAGCTGATAGAAGCGTTTTTTTTGCCACCATCAAAGGATTTAGACCAGTTGTATTCCATGGACTCGACTTTTTCCTCAATCAGAGCGGTAGAACCGGAAAAATTAAGCGTGGGCTCGTTATAAAACAGTTCAAACGGCCCAGGATATCGAAATGCTTTGCCCCAAATGACCTTCACAAATTCATCCTGCCCCAGCTCATAGGTAAAAGCGTATTTGGGTGTATAGCCACTTTTAATATGATCGTGAGAATTTCTACGATTAGCCGCCAGAAAGGTCAGCTTGTCGGTGAGCTTATAGATGGATTGAAGATAAATTCCATCCATCTGTAGTTTTCCAGGGGGCAGAATATAGTATTGGTTGGCAGGAACCGGAGTCCCAATCAAGGCGATTGCGGCAGCGTTGAGATTAGGACTGTGCAAAGTCTGCTCAAAACTCATGCGTTCCTGATTGTAGCCTAAAATCAGGTTCCAGTCCTGATTCACTTGATGCTGTGCTTGTACCTCAAACTCAACGGCTTGGGCATCAGAATCGTAGTTAAACAGACTCAAATCATATTCCTGATCCCTTTCTTTGGTAAAAGCATATTTACCCTGCACTTTTAAGGAAGTTTTTGCCGACAGTTTCTGGTTGTATTCAAGGCCTAACCAGTCCTGAGTAATGGTATTGTAGGAACGAACCCGGCCAGGTTCATGATAAGAACCGGGCACAAATACGGTGGGGTCGCGAAAGTACTCATTGGTGGGATCTCCCAGCCTTCTAGCCTCATCAAAGGCACCACCCCAGAAGGGGACAGGGGCATTTTCCTGATAGGAGCTATTTCTAGTCACTTTACTGGTTCCGTAATTTATCTTCAAACGATTGATGCTTGAAACTCCCATGACGGAATAGTTCTTGTAGTCAAGTTTATAATCACTGGCATCCCCAGGAAAGGTCCTTAAAAAGTCCCCACCCGTCAGAAGCTCCATAAAGCCGTTAGGAAGATTGCGATGCTGCTCATAATCACCAGGTTTGGCTCGATCCTTGCCATTTTCCTCAAACAGTCGTACCGAAACAAAATGATTAGAGTTCTCCCGCTTTTCAAACAGCCCAATACTGGCCCCGGCTACCCCAGAACTCCCAAGGGTAAAATTGGCAAAATTATTGTCATAGCCCTGACCATCAAAGGTTTCAATATTGATTACCCCGGCATAGGCATTGGAACCATACAAAACAGAGCCCGCTCCACGAATAACTTCCAGCCTCTTAATGCTTTCCTTGGGAACAGTATCAAGATTAATGTGGGGCCCGGTCGGATCGTTGACCTTAAAACCATTGATTATCAGAAGTACCTTATTATTGTAGTAGTAATTCATGATATTTCTGACATTTATATACTGCCTGCCAAAGTGGCCTTCTTCAATGTGCACCCCTGGAGCCGTCTTTAAGAGATCATAAATGCTATCAAATTTTTCAATGTCCCTTTGTGTGTAAACCTTAACTATGGAAGGGGCCGACAGTGAGCTCTCCAGTTTTTTTGTGGCCCCACTAGTAGAACCGGCATTCAAATTAGTGGAAATATTAGTCAACAGATTCTGAAGGTCAAACGAGTCGTCGGCTGAAATCACAGAAACTAGTACCAAACTGGCAGTAAAAGCCATCCATAATTTTTTGTGAGTCATATACTATCCACCAAATCTGTTGCCTAAAGGCCATTTAAGATTATCTAATGCAAGGTAATTTCTATGAAATTTTCTGTCAATAAAAACCATGTGAGGGATTTACAAATCTGAGAGTCCCAGTTGGTCTGTTTTAAAAAAACAGGGCTGAACCACCCATGTGAATTTTCCCATTTAGTGGCCAATTGGATTGTTTAGCGATTTAAAAAAAGCTTATCAGAAGAGCTTTAGAACTTCAGCCCAAGATTCCCAGCTTCAACCTAAACTGCTCTAATAAAGCCAAGGATCTTTCAATCTCCTCCCTGTGATGCAG
>DITF01000122.1 GCA_002422125.1 bacterium UBP17_UBA6191 | reverse complement strand
TCCAGAAGGGAGCGCATTCTGCTGATTCGGTCTCCCTGAGCATCGTAGGTTTTAGAAACATCTACCATCAAATCGGTCCGTGACGGGTCCAATCTAAAATGCTGGGTCAACCACCGTCGCTCCCCCTCAAAATCGCCCCTGGATCTGGAATACTTGGCTAAAATCTCATAGGCGTTTTTCCTCAGCTCCTGATCCACTGGCGAACCGTCCAGCCATTCCTCCAAAAGCACGATACCTTCATCCTGTTTACCAGAGGCGTAGCTTAACATCCCCCGAAAATATAGCATGTAAGGGTTGAGGGCCAATTCCTCATATTTGTCGGCAAGATTTTCAAGATCTTCCAATCGAGATAAATAAAACAAGGACTGGGCATAGGCAAACACATTCTCAGGGTCAGAGAGTTTTTCCTGCTCAAAAAACTGAACCATGGCTCCATATTGTTTTGAACGCACCAGATATCGACTGTACTCAACGATTAGCGAACTGTCTTGTGGGCTCATACGAATCACATATCTTAAATGGCCGGCATACTCGTCAAATCCTAATTTTGCTCCCAATAATCCGAGGGCTCGCGCCTCCTCAAGTGACTCTGGTTTTATCGTTAATGCCTCTTCTAAAGGTTTTGCCGCCTCCGCTAGCCTGCCGAGGTGATAATTCGCCAATCCCATCATGGAAAAATATTCAAATGAGCCTGTAAGCGACATTTTGTAAGACTCTAAAACCTGAATAACGCGAGGATAGTTTTTATCCTCAAACGCTGCCCTACTCAAAAGCAACGCTGCTTCCGCCAGAAATGGCATGCGGTTTAATGCTTCCCGGAACTGTTCCTGCGCTTGCATTCTGCGTTCCATGCCAGAAAAATACTTGCCCATTAAATAATAGGGTATTGATGAATTAGGGCCCTTATCCTGAAGTGATTTGATAAAAGCAAAAAACGCTCTTTCCCCATCCCTTTCAATTCGCCTCTGTGAGTGACTTACTAACAGTTTTAGTGCCGCATCCTGATACACAGACCCATCTTTATCCTGCACTTCAGCCAGCACAATCAGAGCATTTATCACATCCGGGTTATCCCGTAGTTTTTCCTCTGAAGCCAGCTTTAAAATTCGCTCATGGGGAAGATAAGCCTGATGGGGAAACAGAATAACCGGCTTAACTGCTGTTGCGTCCATGTAAAAGAGGCTGGCCCCTGAAACATTTCCGGTAGTTTCATAAAAATAGCCGATTAAATACAGCCTCCAAAATGGGCTGAGCCACAGGACAAAAAACAGAACCCACAAAGGAGTAAGAAGTAAGAGTCGTTTTTTCAAGACCGAAATCTCCTTTTTAATATCAGCCAATCAAGCACTGCCGTGCCAATCCCAATCTTGATAAGAGAGGGCACAATCAAACCGGTGCTAATCACAATTGCCTTTTGTGATCCGACTCCAGCGACCAAAACCATAAAAACATGCCCAAGTCCCAGAAGTATAGCCGTGTGCAACCCTAAGGCCATCATTAAGGTAATTCTGGAACGAACCCAGATTGATCTTCTTAACTGTAATAGGATATTGGCTATCAAAAAACCCAAAAGATATCCTCCTGTTGGTCCAGCAAAATGGGCCAATCCCCCTCTGCCCTGACTAAAGACGGGAAACCCCAAGGCCCCTAAACCCAAATAGAGCAGTATGGACATAATCCCATAGGGGGCAGGCAACAAAAGGGCAGCAAACTGCACCATCAGGGATTGCATGGTTAAGGGAACAGGACCAATGGGAATCACTACAAAGGCACTAACACAGATCATGGCCGCAAACAAGGCCGCCCGTATACCCATACGCATGCGATACTGCGAATACATTACTGAATCTTGATTTACATTCATATTAAAATCCGGTCTAATGATACCATGTCCCAAATTGACTATCTTGATCAGGGTCTGAGACATTTTGCCAGACAAAACTATTTTGCAGCCCACGAAGATTGGGAAGTCCTTTGGCTGGTAAGATCTGCCCCAGAAAAATTGCTTCTGCAAGCTATGATTTTACTGGCTGGGGTTGGGGTACACCGGCAAAAGAACCGTAGTAACCCTGCCCGAAGACTACATACATTGGCTCGCACCAGATTACTGGAATGTAAGATTGAATATACTGGACTTCCGCTTTGGAATTCAGTATGGAATGCTCTGGAGGCTTCTGAAAAGGAAGAAGTTCTGCCTCCACCCATTGCAATTGGGTAATGCAGCAATCACTGGGTGACGATACCTACAGTGTGAATCGAGCTATAGTACTTCTGTTAATCCTGTTATTTACTGAGCTTGGTGAAACCCAGCCAAGAGGTTACCAAAACCAAAAATTTTATGCGGTAAACGAGTTACCTGGAGTAATGACAGCAAGGCCCCTGCTTCCCGGAACTGATTCCTCCATCCGGGTAATGTCAGATGTTTCAAAAAAGTCCCACAACCCCAATCGAGAAAAAGTGGGTATCTTCCCAGAAATTGAAAGACTGTCAGGCTTTGATATAGGTTTTGGACCCGGTTTGGTGTGGACCAAACCATTGTTTAACAATCAGGTCCTACATCTAAAAGCCTCACAGGTAAAGAGCAAATTAAAAGACCCTCACTCCAGCCAATCTTTGACCATAAATAAACTGGAAATAGAGTGGAAGTACTATTTTGACAACAAGCTATTTTTGTCATCCTCCTTGGGATTTCGAGATTTTCAGGCCAATACTCAAATGAAAAATTATTACCAGAACAGGGGAGAAATTCTGAGGGAACAGGACCATGTGTTTGGCTCCATTGGTATTGGTATGAAGCTAGTGGATAAGATACCAGTTACTAAAACCGCACTAACCGCCAGAATCGGTTGGCATTTTTCTGAAGATTTTTTATTCCCATCAATTACCCCAACCGGAACCAAAAAATTGGACTTTGATGGAGTACGGTTCGGCTTGGGAATGGGTTTTTAAGTATTGCTTAAACACTCTAAGTGTGGTTGGATCTTAAAATGCGTTTTTCTCGTCAACTGAGAAATGAAAGTCAACACTGGGTCACTAGGGGTTTCATTGATTCCGCCACTAGGCAGAGTATCCTTGATCTTTATCCCGAAAAGTCTTATTCAGCTTCGCAGATTCTATTCTCCATTGCAGTTGTCTTTATGGGATTTTCTCTCTTCCTGTTATTGTCTGCAAACTGGCAGAGTCTTGGACAGATGGTGCAGTTCTGCACCGTTTTAGGAGCACTAGCTGTCAATCTGGGCCTAGTGTATTGGTTTGAAACCAAGGAAAAGAAGCAAACCGCTGAGTCATTGGCTTTTTTAAGTTGTTTTGTTTTTGGGATTGGCATTTGGCTTACGGCCCAGATTTTTCATCTAAGCAGTCATTTTCCCAACGGTGTCCTGTTATGGGCTTTAGGCATTGCGCCCATGGTTTACATCTACCCAAAAATGGCCTTCATACTGCTTCTCACTTGGCTAGTGAATGGAACTTTATTTTTGGAACTCAAACATCCAATGCACTACTGCCTGTTTTATCTTCCATTTCAGGCATTGCTGATATTTCTGGTCCGCTCTTGGAAGACATTCCCCTATCAACTGATTTTGTCTTGGTATATTGGGCTGATGTTATGGGTTTCCAATTTCAGTCAAGCCCTAATTTACCCGCATTTTCCGGGCTTTGGCTGGTACTTTCAGGCTCTGTTTTGTGGAGCCTTTTCCCTGTTTTCCGTTTCCCTGCTATTGAGTAGTGCCACAAGATCGCGGGAACTGGAGCAGGGACAGAGCCTATTGAAAAAAAGCATGCCTCTGGTGTTTTTTCTATTGCTGATTTTATCCTTTTACAATGTGATGTTTGCCACCCTGCACAACGATGATAGGCATCTTCTGCCATACCTGATTTTATGGTGCGTTCACTTCTCCATTCAATTCGCATGTATTCTTTTGCCGCAGCTTCCTGATCTGAGTGACTATTTTACGGATAACCGTGTTACCTGCATTCGTCTTTCCTGCCTATCCTTAGGGGTAAATCTTTTAATCGCCCTCTCAACCCTAATGGTACATTTTAATTTGTTTTCTGAAGATGAAGTATCCGTGGTTTTAATTATCTGTATCAATCTGATACTGTTTATTACGGGAATTCGACTAATCCGAGCCGGGGTACAACAAGGCGAAGTTTATTGGTTTCAAAGTGGGATTGGCATCCTGCTGGCTCTGGGCTTTTGCCGATATCTTAGCCTTATTGGGGATTATATTACCTCATCCATCCTCTTTTTTCTGGCGGCTCTAGCCTTGTACTACAGTGCAGTTTTTTGGGAAAAGGTGCAGGAGAAGCGCTCATGAATCCAGCCTTCCAAAAGAAAATCATTCTGGCAGGTGCCTTTCAGATTGTCTGCCTGATTGCCATGATTGCCTGGGCCGCCTTGCCTGTCATGATTGGTACAGAGGTTTTATTAAAGACTCGTCCCGTAGATCCTCGCGATCTGTTTCGGGGAAATTATGTGGCCCTGCAATACGATATCAGTCAAATCCCCAAAGAACTAATGGACGCTTCGGAAAAGGAAATATCTTATTCTGACAGAGGTACTCCGGTTTTTGTGCGACTTGTGTCCTCTGGACCCGGTCAGCCTTGGATAGCTGACAAAGTGAGCCTTAAGCCGTTTGATTCTGGCGTGTTTCTCAAGGGTAAGCTCAGGTATTTTCCCTCCGAAGCTCTGGATATTGAATACGGGCTGGAAGCCTTTTATTGCCCGCTTGAAAAGGCTAAACAACTGGAGAGAGAATTTGCTGCCGGTAATCTTTTAGGCAAAGTCTATATTTCAAATGGCCGTTCCCGTTTAAGTGATTTGATCAAATGGCAGTCTCGTGAATAAGCTTAGCCGTTGAGGCTACATTTTGTTCCACTTTTGGGGGATTTCCAAATATCTCAGCTAGGGATTCTGCCTGCAAATTGGCTAGAACCTCGGTCATGGCATAGACCTTGGCAACACTTTTTCCCGTTTGGGTCAGGCTCACCTTTTGAGCCGTTAAGCCCGTAGCATCAAGATTAGTAGTACCGCTGGCAACAACTGTCAATTGATTCACCTGCCCGCTCAAGGTCAACTTGGCAGCATCAGACAGATTGACCGTCAATGCATCTGCTGAGATCGATAGAACGCGAATCTCGGAGGCAAAATTCAAGGAAATTTCTTTGAGCTGTCCGGTGCGAATCGAAACCTCAATATCATTGGTGGGCAACAACTCTTTGGCATTATTGACCGTCAGAACCCCATTGGAAACGCTTGACTTCACATGCTCCAGAATATTGGCATCGGCCTTCACTGTGAATTCAGAGCTTTTTTGAAGTTCTACAGTGCCATCGTAGGAGTTTTTTAAAACAAGTTTGTCAAATCCTGATGAGTAGGGCCTAGTAGTGGTGAGTCGCAAGCCATTCCCAACCACCAAATCTTTATTTTCACCCTTAAAATCACAACCACTTAGCAATAAAGCCATCACGGATACGGTTAAAACTAACTTTTTCATAGCATCGTGATCGACAAAAATAGGCCAAATTATTAGATTTTTGTCTCTATTTTCCAATACAAAACTTCTCAAAAATTCGATCAATAATGTCGGAGGTGGCGACCATTCCCGTAATCTGTCCCAGATAATCGCGGGCCTCATATAATTCTACAAGAGCAATATCCATAGGAATTCCCCGTGACAGACTTTCTTTAAAATGGGTCAGACACTGGTAAGCACTGTCCAAGCAATGGGCATGCCTCGCGGAAGTAATGACGGGGACTTCTGAATCTGGTTGGGAAATCAGATGCTTTGCAAAATCCTGCAAGGCGTTCAAAAGATCTTCTAGCCCCAGATGGCGCATGGCCGAAATCTGAAAAACCCTCTTTTGTTGCAAAAGAGGCTGGTTATCCTGATGCAGACCCAGATCGGCCTTATTTAAAAGATGAAAGGCTTGTGGGTTATTATTTCTTAACTCTACCGCTTCGAGCCCGTCGTAAAGATATAGAATCAAATCTGCCTCAGTTTCAAATCTCAAAGACCGTTCGATGCCCAGTTTTTCCACCCTGTCTTGTGATTCTCGAATACCGGCAGTATCAATCAAACGAAACTTGATGCCTTTGTATTGAAAGGACTCTTCAATATGATCTCTGGTTGTACCAGCAATGTCGGTGACAATGGCTCGCTCTTCCTTAAGCAGAGAATTTAAAAGCGAGGATTTGCCTGCATTGGGTTTGCCCAAAATAGCTACCGCAATTCCGTCACGGGATAGCTTGTAACGATCGTAGGTGTTACGCATGTCTTGCACCTTAGATCTCAAACTATCGATTCTTTGCGTGAGAAGCCCCTGATCCATGTGCTCAATATCTTCCTCGGGGTAATCCAGAGTTGCCTCAAGACTTGCAGCACAGTCAATCAAATCCATACGAAGTTCTTCCACACGGTTTTTTAGCTCCCCCTGGAGCTTGCGGATAGCAACAGAAGCCTCCTCAATGGTGTCTGATTCGATGAGTTCGCGAACCGCCTCGGCCTGACTTAACCCCATTCGTCCATTAATAAAGGCTCGCCTAGTAAACTCTCCCGGCAAAGCAGGTCGAGCACCCTTAGCTTGCAGAATCTCAGAGATTCTCTGGATTATGGCTTTGGAGCCGTGGCAATGAATCTCAGCCATTTCCTCACCCGTATAACTTTTTTCCAACGGAAAAAATACGACACAAACATCGTCTAAAAGCCGGGTATCATCATATAGGCCTGCATAGTGCAAGTATCGGGGAGTCGGACGCAAGCTGCGATTTCTTTTGGTCCGCAGCAAAGGCAACACAACATCCCAGCACAAATTGCCACTAAGACGGATGATGGCTACTGCCCCACCCGTCCCAGTGGCTAATGCATATATAAGATCATCTTGGCGCAAGGCCACAATTTTTTAGTTTCCTGAAAGATGAATTACAACATGCCGGTCGGGGCCTGTTCCCTCGGACTGAGTCATAACACCTTCAACTTCTTTGACTGCATTGTGAACCAGACTGCGTTCATAGGAGTTCATGGAAGGCAAAGATATGGACTGTCCTGACTGCACTACTTGTTTTGCCAGTGTAATGGCCTGATTTTTCAAAAACTGCTCTCGGGCCGGATTGCGTTTCAGAGGCTGTTGCAAATGAATCTTAAGGAATCTGGACTCGGTTCTGGCATTAACCATGAGGTTCATTAACTGTTCCAGATCTTCACGATCCTGACCTAAGGTAGCAAAAAGCTCATCAGCTTCTTCACCTTCTAACTCAATATCCAAGGAATTGTTCTTTTTGTTGAACTTGTCCTTGATCTCAACCTTAACATCCATGATATCCAAGGCCTCTTGCATAAGAATAAGGGCTTTTTTATGCTTGTCTGCGTCAATTTTGACCTTAACCTGAGCTTCACGGGAACCAATCCCTAAAATGCCCTTGCGTTCCTCTTGCAACACCTCAAACTCACAAGTTTCATAGTCCCTGAGTTGAATTTGTTCCATTAACTGTTGCTTGGCAATTTCCACGGTTTCCGCAGAATGAATTCTTTCTCTCATCATCATTCCTTACTTTTCTTTTTCTTATTTTTTACCGGTTTTTCAATTTCCATGTCTGTTTTAACCTGAGCCACAGAACCGTTTGGGGTTTGAATTCTTGCTTTAATCATGGCCTGTTCCACATTTGTGAATAGGGACTGACCCACAATATACAACATTACACCAGAAGGTAAATGCATCATCATGACAAAAAGCATTACAGGCATGATGTAAATTAAGGCCTTCTGACTAGGATCCATAGTCATTTTGCTCTGAGTAACCACAAAACTCAGGGTAAAAACCATGGGTAGAATTAAATATGGGTCGGCAGCAGCCAGATCAGGTATCCAAAAGAAAGGTGAACCCAGAATCTCCACACTTCCGCCCACAGTATAAAACAAGGCCAGAAAAATAGGCATCTGGGCCAACATGGGCAGACATCCTGCCAAAGGATTAATTTTGTGGGTGCGATAAAGATTCATCATCTCCTGAGACAATCTCTGCCTGTCATCGGCATATTTCTCCTGAATCTTCTTTAGCTCGGGCTGAACCTGTTGCATTTTACTCATGGAAACAGTCTGTTTGATATTCAATGGCAAAAGAATAAGCTTCACCAAAAATGTCAAAAGAATGATGGCCCAACCCCAGTCTTTGGTCAGCCCATAAAAAAAGTCCAGTGTCACAAACATCAGGTTCTGGATTCCACCCAAGTATTTTCCATACCTGTCAAAGAGGGATGAAAATTCCGTCTCCACCATTACTTCTTCGCGTTTCTCACCAAAGAAAAACAAAAAATTCTTGGTAACACTGCTACCAGCCGCCAACTGCTCTTGACCCACAGGGAAAAGATGGGAAATCAAATCCTGGGGAATGGCGGTGACTTCACTGCGCTTAACAGGAATTTTTGAAGCAAACACTGTTTCACCACTATGTTTTGCGGCCAAAACAAAATGCTGATTGCGCCAGGATAGATAGTCAAAACCATGTACCGGAACAGCCGTGGGAACAGCTTTGGCTTCAATAGTATGCATATCTGCGATTTTTCCAACCTCATGATAGGCCCAATAGTCTTCGGGAACTATCATCCCTAAAATCACTCCCAGATTTCTGGCTGGATTGGACGAAGGGTGCAAGGGCATGGTCTGACTGGTTGGATTGCTTAACTCAAGGCTTAAGCTGAAGCGGTAATCGCCTGTATTCTTCCAGGTCTTTTTAATAATAAGGCCCTTGGTCATGGATTCAGACTGTGTGTCCTCAAGTTCAAATACTACCCCATTCCCTTCCGGCATAAGGGTGGAAGACTTTAACTCAAATCGATCCTGATCCTTGTCCATAAAGCCAAAACGAATGCCCAAAAGCTTGCCTAGCTGTAATCCCGACACGGCTGGATCGCGGTAACTGACATCCCCTGGGGTAACTTCTTTTTTATATCTTGGAGAAATCAGTTCTAAACGAGTCACATCGCCTTCAGGATTAAGGCCCACCACCATTCTATCCTCGGAATAGAGCCAGGATCCTTCCTGCTTTTGCCACTGACCGGCCTCGTGGACCTGGATCTGTAAACACATCAAAATCATCAGGTATCTAAGCAGGATCATATCCCCCCTTACAAAAAGGATTACAACGCAGTATGCGCAATACAATTTTCAGATTGGCCTTAAAAAATCCGTATTTTTCCAGGGATTCAAGGCCATAGTTGGAACATGATGGATAAAAACGGCATGATCTGCCCACTACAGGAGAAAACAGGGGCTGATAAATCCTGCGAATCAAAAATGCCTCAAAGCGACTTAACAGCGGCATTTTGAATGACTTGACAGAGGTAACTTCTTTTTTCTGCATAGGCGAGCTCAGCAAAATCACGAGTTACAGATAGCACAAAGTGGCCTTGCCAACCCAAAAGCTGCAGGCCCTCTTTAAATATCTCTCGCAACTGCCTCCTGATCTTATTTCTGAGTACCGCGTTACCAACCTTGCGGCGTACGAGGATTCCATATTTTAGATCTGGTTGTTTCAGTAAGAGGACGCTTAACACTGCATTTCGCTTGGTAATATAACGACCTGCATCAAAAACTCGTTTGAATTCTTCTTTAGTGCGCAGCGTCCTTCGCATTGGCTCAATGTTCTCATCAAACCTGGGTCAGCTTATGACGACCCTTTGCTCGTCTGCTTTTAATAACAGCGCGACCACCGGGTGTCTGCATCCGCTTGCGGAAACCGTGGCGGCGAGCTCTTCTGCGATTATGGGGTTGAAATGTCCGTTTCATATCGGTTCCTTTCAAGAAAAACAAAATGGAAAAAGACCGCAATGATAAATGCGGATACCTCTTAAGTCAAGAGTAACTTTTACTGTACTATTTGATGCAACCTTTTATGTATCTTGTGCGTAGTGATTTAACTATGGCAAAATATTTTAAAATTCTTTTGTGTGTATTGGCCTTGGGACTTACTCCCAGTATGTCCTTCGCCTCAGATTCAGAAACAGACTCCGAAGGTAATGATGGTGTAAGCAGTTTTGAAACCGCCAAAAAGTATCTTCGCGATGATGTATACCCTGAAAATCAGACCACTGTGTATTGTGGTTGCCCTTACAATAAAATAGAAATTAAGCGGGACTATGAATCAGAGAAGCAGGCCGCGATTGAAAAGCACCTGCTGTACAATTGGGATTCTATGGAAGGGTTTACCTTCCCCACTTATGAAGAATGGTCCAAGCAGCCTAAGCGCTACACCCTTGAACCTGATTTAAAAGCCTGTGGATATGAGCCTAAGGGCAGTGGGGTAAGGGCTCGTCGTGTTGAGTGGGAGCACGCCTTTCCAGCCTCACATCTTGGGAAAGAGATTGCCGCATGGCACGAAGGCCACGACTCCTGTGTCACATCCTATCGTGAAGTGCGGGTTTGTGAGCGACTAAGCTCTGGAAAAATTGAATGTACAACAAAAGTATATGAGCCCAAAGCCTACAAAGGTCGCTCTTGTGCCAGCAAGGTCAGCCCCCAGTTTCGCAGGATGGAATCCGACCTGCATAATCTATACCCAAGTGTTGGAGAGGCAAACGGGTATCGCTCCAATCTCCCCTATGGCATTGTACCTGGAGAACCCCGTGAATTTGGCAAATGTGATTTTGAGATCGCCAATGGTGTGGCTGAACCCACGGAAGCCGTACGAGGCGAATTGGCTCGAACCTACTTTTATCTACAAAATGCCTATCCAAGCTTTGTCAGTATTGACCCTTCGATGATAAAAATGCTGAGAAGCTGGGACAATTCTGATCCGGTTGATGAATGGGAGTGCAAACGCAATCAACTCATCAAATCCATTCAGGGAAATTCCAATCCTTTTGTGGATGAAGCCTGTATAAACGCTGGTATTTTTAGCTCTGAGGATCAAGATTTGTAACATCCTCTGAAACAGAAATCACATTCTGAAACAAAATCCGTAGTTAGTTGGACTGCGGATTTTTTGTTATTAGGCGCATTTTATTGTCAAATAAAATCATATTGACCCAAAAATAAGCTTGGGCATACTTTTTGGATATATACAGGTAGATGAAGACAAAGGAGGCACTCATGGAAGATACAAAAATTACCAACACCAGCAAACTACCCGTGGTTTTACCTGCCACAGATATCTTTGAAACTGAAAAAGAACTGATGATTTTGATGGAAATGCCCGGGGTGAAACTGGAAAATGTAGACATTCAGCTTGAGAGCGACACACTCAGCATTCATGGTACATCCAGTCTTGAATTGCCAGAAGGCGTGCGCAGAAGTCATGCTGAATTCAGGCCCAGAAATTTCAAACGAGTATTTGAAATTTATCAGAATATTAACTCGGATGCTATTGAGGCATCTCTGAAAGACGGGGTTTTAAAAATCACTCTACCCAAGCAGACTCAGACAAGTAAAAAAATCGCCATCCGGCAAGCAAACTAAGTGGGTAACGGATAAAGGAGGTCGTTATGAATCGCAAAAATTCATCCTATGAAATTGTGTATAATCCAATGGCAGAACTACAAAGACAACTACATAGCCTCTTTGATAACTTTCTGGGCGAAATGCCATCGAGAACACCTCAACTTCCACAACTGCATGTCACCGAAAACGAAAATGCAATTTTGGTAACTGCTGAGGTTCCTGGCATATCCCAGGAAAATCTGGAAATTCACCTTGAGAATAAAACATTGATTCTTAAAGGAGAAAGGAAAAGAGAAACCGAAGAAAAAGAGGGTACTTGGCATAGAGTGGAGAGATCATTTGGCTCATTTAAGCGAGCAATTTCCTTATCCTCTGAGGTAGATGCCAGTAAAGTAGAGGCCGTGTATAAAGACGGAGTCCTTCATATTTCACTGCCTAGACTGGAGCAAAACAACTCCACAAAACGCATTAGCATCCGCAATAGCTGATGCTAATTACCCCCCGGTTGAATGAAACTGGGGGGTGTTTTGTTCCATCGGCAATGAGATTTCAAAACGAGTCCATTGATTGGGAACAGACGATACAGAAATATTCCCCTGATGGCCCTCTTTAATAATAAAATAGGAAACTGGCAATCCCAGTCCCGTACCTTCTCCAGGGTTTTTGGTGGTAAAAAAGGGCTCAAAAACTCTACGGACCACATCTTCCGTCATTCCATGCCCATTATCCTCAACTGACATCAGCACAGATGAACCTTGGGCCTTAAGCTCCAGAATCAGTTTAGGGTTTTTTGTTTCAGACATCGATTCCACCGAATTTTTTATCAGGTTTAACAGCACTTGCTGAATCTGGGTGAAATCACAATCTATCTGGGGCAAAGATTCGGAAAAGTTTTTTTCAATGATCAGGTTCTCAGAACTAAAACGCTTTTTAAGATTAATATCATTTTCAGCAATTTTTAAAGTTTCCTCCACCAGAAAAACCAGATTCACCCGCGAGTAAATGCTAGTGCTAGTGCGGCTAAAGCCCAGCATACGACGAATGATCTGGGAGGCTCGTTTGCCAGCCTCCTGAATAGAATCCAACAACTGAAAAATCTGCCGCTTTTCGGCATATTGCACAATGTCCTTAAAATCAATGCCTACTTCATTAGCGGCGGCCTTGTTAGCTTCTAAATCTTCTAACAGTCGGTTTCTGAGAACCTGAGACGACTGTAGAATTCCAGCCAGTGGGTTATTAATTTCATGAGCCATGCCAGCCGCTAATGCTCCAACTGATATCATTTTTTCGGAACGGGTCATCATCTCATAAAACTGTACCCTCTCTGTGACATCATCAATTTTGATTACAGCCCCAATCACCCCATCTCCATAGGCTTCTTTTAAGGGAAATACTGCCACATCCAAAAAAATTCGCTCACCATCAACAACACAAAGAGAACGATCCCGCAAGACCGGCTGCGAGGTGTCCATGGCCTCCCTGACATCCTTATAGTACACCTGGAGCTGCTTAAGCACATCTCGCAAAGGCTTGCCCATAGCATTGTGAACCGTAATACCAGTGGTATGTTCTGCCCCACGATTCCAAAGTCTGATACGCAAATCAGAATCAACCGCTGCAATAAAGGAAGGAATTTTATTCACCAAATTGTAGAGATACTGTTGAGTGGCCCACAATTCCGTCTCAGTTCGCTTGCGTTCCCGGTTTTCCGATTCCAAAACCTGAATTACAGCTTCGGCCCTCTCCAGCTCGTCCAAGTGGCGCACAAATCTAAGTCTAGCCGAATTTATAATTTTCACAAGCGATAACTCCAGCTTGGTAATTGCAGTAGTTGGTTCCGGGAGACTCCAGGCCCTGACATCAATTTTTCCCGATACCATGCCGTCTGCATCCTCAAGAATTTTAGCCACTGGAAACAACCAGACTCGAGCCAGCCTCAATCCAATGCCATAGCCCAAGAGTCCACAAATCAATATCCCTGCTAACAAAAAACCAAGGTTTTTCATCAGACTATCCAGAATCAGTGCGCTGTTTTCCTGAAAATACACAACCCCCAGATGATCCCCACCAAAAATCAGAGGATACAAGACATGGATTTTGCCATTACCTTTCAGAAAATTTCCCTCGGCCGGAAAGCGAGGAACTTCCAGTCTTAAGGCTGTCTGACGATTTATGTAACTGGCAAAAGGCTGGCGAGTGGCATCATACACAACTGCCATGGCCAGTGACTTCCTTAAAGATAGCCCATCCATACGCTTCTGGCATTCCGCTGGTCTTTGAATGCGAACCGCATTTTGACATTCTTCCGCAACATAAGTTGCCATAGCCAGAAGCTCCGTTTCCACTGCCCCCACTCGCTGAAGATAAAGCAGGACAAAAAGACTAAACCCCAAAAATCCAGAAGATAATACCGAAACCAGTGCAAAGGCTTTAGGAATTCTTCTGGATTCAAGATAGTCAGACAAGTTCATGATGCTGAGGCAAGTCTACAAAAAATCGGGCTCCCTTGCCCAGCTCAGACTCCACCCAGACCTTGCCCCCAATATGGTCCACAAGTCTTCTTACTAATGCCAGACCCAGTCCTGTGCCACCATGAGCCCTGGTATAGACTTCTTCCAGTTGTGTGAAATGCTCAAAAATCACCTCCTGATTTGCCATATCTATGCCCGGCCCCTGATCTTCCACAACAAATTTCAGCAAATGATCGTCGGGAATATACCAGGCTTTGATGTGAATCTCGCCGGCAGTGTCGGAAAACTTTACGGCATTATCCAAAAGTGAATGTAAAATCTGACGAAAGGCCAAAGGATCGTTTACAAACGACTCCGGCACAGATTCATCAATCGTCCAGCTTAGATTGAGATTTTTCTTATGTGCGTCTTCCACAAACCCTAAACAGACTTGCATAATATGTTCGGCAGGGATAAATGGACAAAATTCCGGTTGAAACTCCTGTTGAGCCAAATTACAGAACTGTAATATTCTATTAATCAAATCCAGCAATACTCTGGCAGATTTGCGGCCTTGAGCGGCATATTTACGCGCATCCTCCAAGGAAGTCGAACCTTGAATCAGTTCTAACATGCCCATCGTGCCCGTTAACGGAGTCCTTAATTCATGACTCATCTGAGATAAAAATGTAGATTTTACCTTTAAAGCCATTGAGGCATTCTGCTGCTCTCTTTGAACCTTGGATTCCAGGGATCTTCGTTGCACCGCCAATCGATAAATGGATGCCAGCCTGTTGACAACCTGCGAGTCGTCTTGTGTAAAATCCTGTTCTTGCCTGGAAACTACTAGAACCCCAATTTTATGGTTCCCCAACATAATCGGGGCAATCAATACCCTTCCCAGATTAGGGTCATTTAATACAATTTCCTCCCGCTCCTTTAGTCCAAGGCGACCTAACAATTCAACAACCTCAGGAGGTACCTCCATTTTATCCGCACCGGGAAAGTGAGCAAACCCAACCTTTTCTGTATACAGAATCAAGGCATACTCAGCCGCCAAAACCTCTCGTGTAGCATGAGAAATTTTTAGACAGATCTGGTCAAAATCAACCTCACCAAGAATATCTTCACTCAAACTATTCAAAAGAGTGAGCTGGGCGGTTCTCTCCTCGACCGTTCTCTCAAGGTGTTCTTTGTAACGGCGGTTTTCAACTATCAGGTCAGCCTTGTCAAAACATTGTTTCATAGCATGAGCCAGCATGCTAAGGTCCTGCATGGGTTTCATGATGTACTGCCACGCGCCTTTGTTTTGAGCCTCTACAACATCCGCAATACGACCAGTACCTGAGATGACAATTACAGGGGTATCCGGTTCTACTTTTTTTACTTTACCCAGAAATTCAAATCCATCCATGTCTGGCATGCACAGATCTAAAAGAACCAAGTCCGGCTTTTCCGTCAAAAACAGATCAAATCCCATCCGCCCGTTAGGAGCCGTAAGAACCCGGTAACCCTGATCCTCAAGCCAAAATCCCACACTCTGCCTTATAAACAGCTCATCGTCGATACAAAGAATGGTTCGTTTCATAAAACCATCATACACGCATTTGCTTATACTTTTCGAGGACGAAAGCGATATCCAACTCCATGCATGGTTTCAAAGAGGTCGGCTCTGAACTTTTGCCTTAACTGAAGAATATGATTATCTACAGTACGAGTCGAAGGATAACGAATTCCCCAGATACGACTCAAAAGCTCATCACGGGTGAACACCTGTCCCGGATGTTCCATAAACAGCCGCAACAGATTCATTTCCATTCTGGTGAGAGCTACCGGCTTACCCTCATAAGTCACTTCCAAAGACAACAGGTTCATACTAATGCTGTCCTGACTGATTACTTCTGATCCCATTTTGTCTTTTACTGGCTCCGTTACCGTATGTTGGCTTCGTCTGAGTCTGGCTCTGATTCTTGCGATCAGTTCTCTGGGCTCAAAGGGTTTGGTTATATAGTCATCAGCCCCAAGCTCCAAGCCTAAAACCTTATCCACCAACTCGGTTCTGGCTGTGAGAAAAATCACGGGCAAAACGGGGCGGTCGGCGCGAATCACTCGTAAAAATTCAATTCCCTGCCCATCCGGTAGCATCCAATCTAAAAGAACCAAATCAGGTTTCTTTTTATATTCCTGATTAGCCTCAGCCAGATTAGAGGCCGTAATCAGTAAAAACCCTTCTTTCTCAAGACCAGACTTTAAAGCTTCACGAATGTCTCTATCATCCTCAACTAACAAAATGCTTTCCATTCCTAGCTCCTTACTTAACAGGGAAGATGCAGTGAAAATCTGGTGGGGTGGGCCTGAACCTTAAGCTTCCCTCGCATTGCTACCATAATTTTATCCACCAATGCCAAACCAAGGCCCAAACCCTCACTGTCTGAACGACGAGAAAAAGCTTTGACCCCATTTTGTAATGTTTTTAAGTCAACCTGACCCTGATCACAAATTTCGATCACACCTTCATTTTCAAGTCGTGTAACCTTCACAGTAACCGGGCATTTTCCATGCCGCAGTGCATTCTCCAAAAGATTGCCAATACAGATTCCGAGCCAATAAATATCCGCTTCCAACCCAAAATCTTTGCAATCCGAAGCTATGAGAATTCCCGAATCCATATCCGCTATTACTTCCTCTACAAAACTGCGAATAGACTCAATTTTTTGGGCATTTAGTCTAAGCGGCCCCTCACCTTTATCGGCGGTTAAATACTGGGTACTGGCCTCCAATACTCTGGCCAGCCTTGAATTTGCCTCCAGTAGATGTAAAAGATCAGCCTGAGCATCTTCTGGCAAAAAGTCATACTTTGTACGCATGCTTTCCAGATGCAGTTTTAAAGCTGTGGCCGGTGTTCTTAACTCATGAGTCAGGGTCTGCAAAACAAACAGTCTTTCTTCCTGTTCCTTGAGACGATGGCGAATGGCTTCCAATCCCATAGCTGCAAGACCCAAGCCTAACAGCAAAATCCCCAGCATTGCTCCCAAACGGTAATTACCTGAAAATTTATGCACCCGACTTTTGTCCAGATACCAGGCCATATTTCCCTCAACCAGCAATGCCTCAAACTCATCAGTAATCGGACCTGTTTTAAAAACAGACTTTTTTAGAAACCAATCCCACTGTTCCCGCGCATAGGCTTCATACCTTAAAAAACCTCTGGAACTTAAGGGAAATTCCTGTTCTTCCTGAAACAAGACTACAAACGGATTCCAAACTGCACTCACCCCATCAATGAGTAATAGGATATCGGACTTTTCCAGATTGGCCAAAATTCCCTGGATTGGATGCCAGTCTGCCTGATGTCGCAATGCTGGCAATTCTAAGATATGCAAATGGTTTCTATGCTCTGTGAGCCATGCCCGGTTATGAAACCTTGGCCTTCCTGTTTCCCAGGCCAGATAGGCATAGGATTGTCCTGATGGATGAATATAGGGGCTAGTCTGAAAAAAGCTGGCCGGAAGGATAAATTTATCGTCGCAGAGAAACATCTCCCAGTAAAAGGCCTTAATAAGGGTTACATCAGCGAAAGGTGACAATGCTGGCATTTGACAATTTTCACGAGTATCCCTAAGCATTTTTATCATCCACGGCTCGAAGGATTGAAACTTCGTCTCTATTCCTTGAGGGTTTGCCAAAATCGGATCCAGATAAATCTGAGGCAGGTTGGCTAAGGAAAATCTCACTAATGGGGTGTTCGCGGATTGAAAGTTTCGCCGAACCTGTTTTAGTTCATCTGGAGTTGTCGGACTAAGGGCCACCCGCTGCCAATGTCTCTCTTGCAGATACGAGCTGACACCAAGCACTAACAGAGCCAGTACACACAATATTATTCCTAATCGCATGCAAAGAATCATATCGCATTGGGCACAGAGCTTGCATGTCATAGATTTGAAAGGAGGATGTCATGAACGAAAACCGCATTCAGACTATTGGGTTAATTTCCTTGATGGGAGGAGTGTTATATCTTCTGGCCACAGGCATTTTAGGCTCAGGCGGATTGGCACTTACCGTGATAGGATTTGTCCTCTTTTACACATGGTCTTCACAATCTCATCCCGGTTGGATTATGCGCGCCTACAATGCAGTTTTAGTCAATAGATACCAAGCCCCCGGCCTGTATCAATTGCTCTATCGTCTCTGTGAGAGAGCAGATATGAACTCCATTCCCGCCTTGTACTGGATTCCGTCCCGACAAATCAATGCTTTTGCCGTAGGAGGAAATTCCCATCCATCCATTGCCATTACAGACGGTATGTTGCAAATGTTAACTGAGAGAGAAATTCGCGGGGTATTAGCTCATGAACTGGCCCATTTAAAAAATGGGGATCTCACAATCATGAGTATTTCTAATGCAATTACCAGACTCACCTCAGGTTTTGGGACAATCGGGCAAGCCTTGATGCTTCTCTTTTTTCCTATCTGGGTACTGTTTGATGTTCAGATTTCTCCCTTATGGATTCTTTTGATGCTATTCGCCCCTACCGGAAACATGCTTTTGAATCTAGCCCTTTCACGGACCCGGGAATTTGAAGCTGACCGAATAGCTTCAGAAATTTCTGGAGATCCAATTGGCCTGGCATCGGCTTTGAAAAAAATGGAACATTTAAGCGGAGGCACCTGGCAAAGACTACTGGGAAGACCCCAAGTTCCAGAAATCCTCAGAACTCATCCCAATACCAGCGAAAGAATTCAGAAGCTTTTGGAGCAGATCCAAAAGCCGGCCCTGCCTCACTATTACTGAAGATCCAGTGAGTGCAAACGCAGTTGTTCAAGAGTTACAAATTGTAAGATGGGCACAAATCACATGACTACCTAAATCATGTCGATCTGTTCAACAATACTCCAGTTCTGTTCCCAACACATTTTTTGCTTTCATGTAGAGATACTACCAGATTCCCAAATAATCTATAAGTCTTGTTCACTGGAGCGCCTGAATTAATTGCAAATTGAGGTTTTGAATCACTACCATACACAGGTACAACAAGGAGTATGTTATGGGTCTGATTCAGGAGTTTCAAAAGTTCGCTGTCAAGGGAAATGCCATTGATCTGGCTGTCGGTGTTGTGGTTGGGGGGGCTTTTGGCAAAATTACAAGCTCACTGGTAAACGATATCCTGACCCCTCCTCTAGGGCTGGTTCTAGGGGGAGTAGATTTCTCAAAACTTGTCATCACTTTAAAGGAAGCATCTGAAGGAGTGGCCGCCGTTACTTTAAATTACGGAAAATTCATTCAAACCATTGTGGATTTTACGATTATCGCATTTGCCATGTTTATGGTGATTAAGCTGTTAAACGCCCTGAAAGAGGCCACAGAAAAGAAAGAAGCTCTGGCCGCCGCTCAAGTTGTTCCAGAACCACCTAAACCCGCAGAGCCAAGCAGTCAGGAAAAACTTCTGATGGAAATTCGTGATCTTCGAAGAGCCCGTTCATGAGCTCTTAAAAAAATGGATCCGATGAAGGCACTTGCCACTTCATGATTCCATTCTTATACTGGATCTCTTGTAGCGTAGGGGATAATCATGAAAAAAATCTTTTTAAGTTTAGCAATTTGTTCTGGTATTTCAGCATCCACTCCTTGGATGAACGATCCTGGTCTTTGGTTTTTCCAGCAGGATTCTTATTATAAAGAAAACTTGGAAAAAAGAATGTTGCCTGTGGGTCAGGAGTCTTTTGATTCTGCCTCAAGAATTTTGGTCGGGCAGGAAGAAATTTATCCCCGTGCCCTGGAAATGATTCGTGATGCTAAAGAGCAGATTCTTTTTGATATGTATCTGTTTGGGGGCGAAATCGCGGACCAAATGCTTGAGATTCTGGATGAAAAGCATAAACAAGGTGTCATCGTCCGCCTGATTTTATCCCCTGTGCGCCGCTCTGAGAAAAAAGAAGAAGTCGGCAATCGCACCCAGATTTTTGAATCTTTGTATAATGAATCCGTGGAAGAACAGGCCATTTATTCTTACCCCACGCCCGAAGGATTCACTGTTCAAGAAGAGGCTGATGACTATGTAAAGCCCCCTTACAGGCCCAGAGTTTTAAAAGCCATTAAGATGGGTTTACCTGTGGTGCATGCCAATCCCAAGTTTATTCCTGATGGGGGTCTGGTAAAAATCAACCATCAAAAACTTTTAGTTGTTGATGGAACCCGAGCATTAGTGGGTGGCATGAATTTTGCCACCACAGTTGCCACCAATCACGATACTATGGTGGAAGTTTCCGGCCCTCTTATCAAGGAACTGGAACATATTTTTGTGAATACCTGGAATCTTGGTTTTGCCAAGGATGACAAATCTATCCTTCATTACAACGAAGAGAGAGCCTTAGCTGATATGCAGTCTCTGCGCTCAGACAATAACTGGCATTTTGCCAAGGCCAAATCCACATTAACTGCCCCCTATCTTAAAAACACCAAAGAGGTATTAATTAAGGAAATTGCCGCCGCGAGTAAGTCAATCCTGATTGAGCAACTCCTGTTTAACGATACTGATACGCTTAAGGCTGTTGCTGAAGCTGCCAAACGAGGGGTTCAGGTGCGCATTATTGTGGATCCCGGCACCCATCTTTATGGCTTTGACTGGAAAGGCGGGCCCAACAATAAGGCTGTGGCTTTGGTTCAGGCTCTTCAGGAGAAATTTCCCGGCATCGATATTGATGTGCGCCACTATAAAATCAAACATGGTCAGGAGATGCACTGCAAGTTGATTGTGATTGACGATAAAATCGTTGGGCTTGGCTCAACCAATTTCACCAGTGGTGCCTTTCAATCCAATTATGAAACCTTTGTGTTTTTTGAAGGCGATTCTTTAGCTCTGGCTTATCGCGAGTTTTTTGAAAAGGACTGGAATACTCGTGGTGTGGTAGTGGAAAAGTTAAACGGAATGCACAAGCTGATTGGTATCTTCTCTGATATTTTATTCTAGGATTGGCAGGGGCCATTATCGGAATGTTTAATTTGTTTGTTAATGTTTGCCGATATTTATTGTTGTACGAATTGGTGTAACAATGAATCTTGGAGTAGGAATATGCAAATTGATCAACTGATACAGCCCCTTACTACTAAATCAAATCAATTGTATAGCACTGCGCAGAATTCTTTTGAAACCAACGCTTTTGCCACCATTTTAGGCGCAGAGCAGATTAAATCAGAAGCACTCGCAAGTGATGAGGTTGACTCGATTAAAGCCTTGACCGTGAATCCCGCGACCTTAAGTGCCAGTGATTTATTTTTTCGAGCTTTATCACAACCCTCACAGCCTGTTGAACCTCTTAAACCTGCCGTAGCCACCGGGATTGCCACCACTCCAGTTTATGAGTTTAAAGGTGACTTAGCTTTTAAGATTTCCGATACCAATTCCCATGCTGTTTTGTCATCTCGGCTATCTGCTCATTCAGAGCCAGTAGCGATTGGCATTAAGGCTGGGAGTTATTCAGCCAATCAGATCGCGGAGCAAATTAACTCGGCAATCGCCTCTCAGCGAGATACTCGCAGAGTTGATATCAAAGCTTATGCCGAGAATGGTAGAGTTTTTCTAAGTACCTCCGAAACAGGAGATACTTCTGAGATTTCTCTGGAAGGCAATGAGGAGTTTGAAAGATTTTTTGGAAGTAGGAGCCTAAAAGTCAATGGTGAGGGTGGAGAAAAAGCCTCTGCTACCTCGGAAAATCGCCTTATGGATGGTCGTGAGATATCTTCAGGCGGCAACCGAGTGGCCCTGCGCTACTGGTCAGCAGATGGACAATACAATGACTTTAAGATTATGACCCCAGAAATCAAGGATCGGGAATTTTTAAGCGGGGATGAAATTCTTAAACTATACAATGACGCTTTTTCTGAGCAGGTTGGCGGAGCCCTTGTTGCGAGCTATAACAAAGCCGGACAAATGGTTTTTGAGAGTGCCGAAGGCGGAACAGACAACGGGTTCCGACTGATTCGTCTGCCGGGTAACTTTTCTGTGGGGATGAATCAGGCTAATTCTGGGTATGCCACTGCGGGAAAGGGCGGAACTTCCGCCAAACTTGAGCTACAGACTCCTGAGAGTCCCGCACAAATCACCATTCAGGATCGCATCCAGTTTCGTGTCGCAGACACTGAAGACAACCGTAGCCAATGGATTATCTTGGGTCAGGATGGCAAAAGCACCACTTATTCCAAAGATTCGCTGCAATCCATTATCGAGAAGTCCAATCTGTCCAAAACCATTGTCGATTTTGGATTCAATCAGTTCAATCAGCTTGAATTTGTGAGTAAAAACCCTGGATCAGATTTTGGATTTAGCCTGCAAACCCCTAACGCCAAAATGAATGCAAAGCTTTTTTCCGAGCTTGGTTTTCTGGCGGAGATTTTAAATCTAGGCACTGGTACTACTGAACCTGAAGAGCAAAAACCTGATTCAAAACCCAAAAAGAAAATTGCTTAAGAACCTGTTCAGGAACCAATAGATTGTAAATAGGAAACCTTTAGGTTTTCCACCCCATCTTTACATTGCCTGTATCCTCGCGCTAAAAGGAATTTACGGGTACGAAATTCGCTACGAAAGCGTTCATATACAATGGGTGTCAGAATTAGATTGATCATTCCAAACTCATCTTCTAGGGTCAAAAAGGCAAACCCTTTGGCTGTGGGCGGTCTTTGGCGGGTAATGACCATGCCGGCCACCTGAGCCATGGCCCCAGAGGGAATTGTCTTAAGAGCTCTGGAGTCCATAACCTGGACTCGCAACTGTTTGCGTAAAAGCTCCATAGGATGATGCTTGGCACCGACTCCCATCACAGAATACTCATCCGTCATTGTTTCCCATTCACTTTGCTGTTTTAGAACAGGAGATTGGATGGCTGATTTTAGGGGTTGATTCTGTTTTGGGCTTTCCTGAGCGCGTTTATGCCAAGCCCAAAGTTCCCACAAAAGCTGCCGCCTGGGCACTGTAAAAAAGTCCATGGCCCCACAGCGAATGAGCTTTTCGGCCTTATCTACAGCCATGGGAACTCGAACCAAAAAATCCTGTAAATCTTTCCAGGGGCTTGCTTCTCTTTCCCTGACAATCTGATGTGCTAGTGCCATGGAAATTCCCTCAATCTGCCTCAATCCAAGTCGAATGCCCAACCCTCTCTCTTTTTGCACTGCCACAGTTAGTGCCTCTGAATCGCTAAGTGAAGGAGGGTAAAATTTAATGCCGCGATTTCTTGCGTCCTGAATCAAAACATCAGAACTGTAAAAACCCATAGGCTGATTATTCAGAAGAGCCGCCACATAATGAGCGGGGTAATAGGTACGAAACCAGGCCGACAAATAGGTAATATTGGCAAAGGCTAGAGCATGAGATTTACAGAATCCATACAGGGCAAATCCTTCCAAGGTCTGAAAAATCCTCTCAATGCTCTCTGAATCCAGACCATTCTCACTGGCACCCTGAACAAATTCATCGTATAGGGACTGCATTTCGCGACGGGAGCGTTTGCGGCTCATGGCCTTTCTTAACCTTTCGGCCTGACCTGGGCTAAAATTTGCCACCGCAATGGCAACTTTTAACACCTGTTCCTGAA
>DITF01000316.1 GCA_002422125.1 bacterium UBP17_UBA6191 | reverse complement strand
ACCCGAACATGATCATCTGAGGATGTAACCATGTCCTCCAGCGTTTGCATGGCATTGACATCACCCTCTTGCCTTGAAAGCACCACAGCCACATTAGCACGCATCCTGGTATTTTCATCTTTAAGGAAAGGCTTTAGGAGATTGGCCACCTGGCTAGTTGGGAAAAAGCCCAGCCCTTCCACCGCATTAGCCCTGACCCTGGTATCTTCATCATTAAGATAACTGGCAATAATTGGGATTAGTTTTTCTTCTTTAAATGAACCCAAGTGTTTTACCAAGGTAGCTTTTACTTTGGGGTATTTTTCTGAATCCAAGTATTGAACAAAGGCCTCCATTGCTCGCGCAACCTTGCGTTGTCCTAAACCCTCAACAGCTCTGATTCGTACCCATTCATCAGAATCACTCAGGGCAAACAACAGAGCGTCTTCAACATCTGGACCATTAAAATTACGCAAAGCCACAACCGCCGCGTATCGCACAGATGGATGAAAATCACTCAGACCCTCGCGCAGAATACGAATTTTATCGGACTCTGGAACTGCCAGGGTAGCTATGCGTTTGATTCTGGCAAAACGAAGCTCCCACTCCCCTTCACTGTCATGAGCAGGAGTCAAATCAAGGTCCTCTTCCAGAGAAGGTATATTGTCCCAGGGCTCTGAATGCATCACCATCTTCCTTTGGGCAGACCAGAACAATCAATAATGAATCAAAGACTCCACTGATATTCCCGGCAATTTTGCGCGACCATCAAGAAAATCCAGCTCGATCAGGCACAAAAACCCTTCGATCTTGCCTCCCGAAAGAGAAATAAGATCACAGGCCGCCTTGGCTGTACCACCAGTTGCAAGCACATCATCTATTATAATAACAGACTTGTTCTGAACAATCCCCTCTGAAAGCTCCAATTCATCTTCGCCGTATTCAAGTCCATATTTTTGTGACAGGACGGGTGGGGGCAATTTGCCTTTTTTTCTAAGGGGGACAAAACCGGTTTTTAATAGTTGGGCCAAGGCTGCCCCCAGTAAAAAGCCTCTGGATTCAATGCCTACAATTAAGTCAATATCTCTACCCTTAAGTGCCATTGCAAATAATTTGGAGACATCCGACAGCCCATTGGGAGAGGCTAAAAGAGGCCCGATATCCTTAAACATAATTCCCGGCTTGGGAAAGTCAGGAACATCTCGAACCAAATCCTTTAATCTCGCCAAGGCTCCACGGGTGCGACTGGATTGCAAATCAGAAAACACCTGACGGGTAAAACCCTGAACCCATTCTTCACTGATCTGGCTTTTGGCCTGTTTGATTTCACCGATTCGATTCAAAGCCACCATGGCATTTTTTTTGACATATTCCGAGGAGTCTCGAAGCGCATCTACCAAATCAAGGGTGGCATCCTCATATCCCATTTCCCCCAAAGCCAAAGCCGCTGAAGCCCTCACACTCCAAGATGTGTCATTTTTTAGAATCTGGCAGATCTGGGGGATGGCATCCATACACTGTAGATCGCCTAAAACCTTGACAGACCAGTAGCGGATATCGGTATTTTTGCTTCTCAAAGCCCGGATCAAATGCTCCTGACCCATCTCCCCAAGTTCCCACAAGGTGTCAGCGGCCTGTTTGCGTACAAACCAGTTTTTGTCTCCAAGCATCTGAATCAGAGGCTCTACAACCTCAATCGATTCCATGTTACGCATGGATTGTAAGATCACCTGTTTCTGATCCACAGGGATACTTTCGGACAAAAGTTTAGAAATCAGGCTCTTTCTGGCCTTACTTCCGCCTATCTCGCCTAGAATCTGAATGGCCCAGAATTCCCTATCAGTCGCTCCACAGTTCAAAACCCGAATCACCTCATCCACGGCCAACTGGCCTAGTTGAATCAAGGCTTGGGCGGCTGTTTTACGGATAGTCCACTGCTCTTCATCAAGACAATGAAGCAAGGGTTTGACAGCTTCTTTGACTCTGGTTCGGCCCAGAGCCGAAATGGCGCACAATTTGGCCGGCATATCATCAGCATCAATGATTTCCACCAATGTCTTCACAGAACGAGAGCCAAACTGGGAGATTACTTCAGAGATCCAGAACTGGATATCATCATCATTGGTCTTGGCAAGATCCAGCAGGGTCTGAAGATAAGCATTTCCCATCCCAGCCAATACCTGTGCCGCATTCCTTCGCACCATATAGGAGCTATGCTTTAAAGCCCCAATCAAATGCGGCAGTGCGGCCTCCCCAAAATTCTTGAGGATCTTAATTGCCTCAGAACTGACGGTTTCATTGTCATCACCAAGGGATTCGATCAAAAGCGCGGTATTTTCCTTGCTAGGAGTCCCTTTCAACGATAAAACCGCATCCCTTCTCACCCGGTAGTCCATATCTTTTAATGAATCCATCATGTCTTTCATCAATTCAGGCACTCCTTAGAGTTAATGACATAATCACGGCCCGATCCAGGTAATCTTCAGCCTCCGGCTCTGAGGGCCAGAAATATACAGGCATTTCTTCTCCCTCACAGTAAAAACGAAACCCAGGACTCCCCATACTGCCTACACAATCCGTGATATATTGAGCGTTGAGGGCAACCGTAAAATCCTCCAGAAGATTTTCTGTAACCAGCATTTCCCTCCAAGCCTCACCCAGTTTATCAGAAAACGACTCCATTCCTAAACGGGAAGCTTCAAGTTTTAATGCAATCCGGTTTCCTATGTCTTTAGCCACAGGCATGATCCCCTTGATGTGACCCAAAAACTGGTTACGGTTAAGTTCTGCGTAGCGGTCCTGCATGTCGTCGGGGAAAAACCCTTCATAATCAATAAAATTGCCTTCGGCCAGAACCGTCTGGTAAATGGTGTCTTCCACCCGTAACAATACCTTGTTATCCCCACTGCTTATTCTAATGTCAGAATCTGGTAAAAGTTTCATCCAGTCACTTATTACCGAAAGCGGCAATAACCATTGCACTGGATTTGTCAGCAAAAAACTGGCCGGACGGGAAGCTTCCGACAGCCTCCAGCCATCCTGGGCTGCAACCAGCAGGCGATTAGCTTCAAGAGTAAGACGAACTCCACAAAACCCCTGTACTGTATTTTCAGATTTTGCCGAGGCATGAACCCCAAATCTAAGAGCACTTTTTAAAACTTTGCCCGAAATCGTAAACTCAGACTGCGGTGTAATCAGTTCAATGGCCGGATATTCATCCGCATCTCGACCACTCAGATCATACCTTGGGGTTTCGCCTTCAAGTGTCAGGGTAACACGACGGTTGGGCTGAACCTCAAGAATCACTCTCTTTTCCTCATAACCCTGAAGAGCTTGCACCACTTCCTGAAAAAATTGACCAGAAACCAAGATTTCACCAGGACTATCAACAATAGCCTCAATTTCAGTAGCAATATAGGTTCTCTAATCAGTGGCAGATATTTGCAGACGATTTTCTCTCACTTTAAGCTTGAGATAGGTCAGTTCCATAATAGCTGTCACAGTTGGCAAGGCTCTACTGACAGTCTGTAGAGCTTTTAAAAGGTCGCTTCTAAATATTCGTATCTTCATGGCAGGGATCCAACCACAAACATCTGCCTTTGGCAAGAAAAGAGGAATTCATTGAAATATACCTGCAAATTGCGTAAGATCAGTTCGAGGGTGTTGATCCAGATGCCCCGAGGCAATAAAAGGCCCCGAACCCCGCCAGGTCTGTGATGGAAGCAACGGTAGGATGTTCTTTTGTGTGCTTTGGGAACCCGTCGGGGGAGCCCTCTTTATTCGTTAAAAACTAAAATCCACTCCAGCCTGTACCAGACGAGCGTCATAGCCCTTTGCAAACTCATTGTAGTTAAACGAC
>DITF01000262.1 GCA_002422125.1 bacterium UBP17_UBA6191 | reverse complement strand
GCCAGTCGAATTTTGATGGTGTTGCCATGAACCGGTGCTCCAAACATCCAGTTAGATAAAGACCGGACGGTAAGCGAGTCACCGGCTACATATACCGGCTGAAGAGGTTCTACCTGTACTTCCATTCTAGGAGGTAAAAAGTCTTCTACTCTAAAACTTTTTGAACCTAAAAGCCTTTGCCCCAAAAAGACTTTGATCTGATATTGACCTAAAGGCATCTGTGGCAGAATATCCAGACTATGCTCAAAGAGTCCGTTTTGGTTACAAGTGATAGGAATTTCCAGAATCTGTTTTCCAGAGGGAGAAGAAATATTTAGTCGCAGGGGTGTATCAACAAGCGATATCAAATCAGCATCCTTAACCACCCCATAAAGTTTTACGGTATCAGAAGAGCGATATAATTCTCTGTCTAAAAGCAGTACAGCCTTTAGGCTATCCCGAGGGCCAGTAGATAGTTGACCTAATTGTAAATGGTTTTCTTCCTGTCCAAATTTGGCCACGACACTTGCAAGCTTCACTGAGTGTTCCACTGGTAGTTTTATGAGGCCTTTGGAATTGGTCTGGGAATGACTGACAATCGCATTGCTTTTACTGTAAACAGTAACATCAGCTCCAGTCAGTGGCAGCCCGGATGACAAGGAAAATGTCTGCAAAAGCAATTCTTTGGGAGTTCGTCTGGCCGTAATTCCGACATCACTTACAAAGACCAGTTTTTGATCCTGTGGCAGGGCTGGTTCGGACCAGGAATATTCGGAGTCCAGATCTGTGTCGGAAAAATCTTCAGGCAGGGCAGATACCGAAATTTTTAGCAGTCCAGAAGGTCTAAGGGTTAAAAGGTTAGAGAACTGAATACTTTGTGTAATCCAGTTTGAGTTGTCCGTGGTGTGGGGGATGGTGAAAATTTGTTCGGCCAGAACATCAGAGTAGCGAGAAAAATCCTCGCTTTCCGCGTTATCAAAATTCAGAAAATAACGCAGATTCTGATCCAGAATGCGTTCAATTCGAACCTTTACCCTTGGGACATGGACAAGCTCTATATTTACATGGGAATCAAGGCTACTCAGATAAGGCATTTTACTTTGAAAGCGCAGGGATGGATGTCTTTTGGGAACTTTGATTTCATAAGTTTTATTTTCTTTAAGCACTGAGCTTTCCGTCTTAAGCCCACTCAGTAGATGTACCGTATAGGTGGTGTTGGGCTTAAAGTCGGCATGCAGATCCAAAATCCAGTGGCTCTGCATTTGATTTTCCCAGCGCATATAGTTATATCTGGGACTGGAGGCAAAAAGGGCAATTGGTGGTTCTGTACGCACAAAATTATTGATTCCGGCATTCACGGGCATGTCGGGAAAAAACAGACGCAGGCGAAAGCTACCATCGGTTTTACGAACTGCTTCTGGGGGGTCTGGTATAAAGAGTGGAGTTAGTTCCGAAGAGAAGAGAGTAACAATAGTTGAGAATAAAAGCAGGATCATGTATTTCATAAAACTAATATATCACCTTGATCCGGCGTTTGGTACTTAGCCCCCCGGCATGAATACACTCAAGTTCCCTTAATCCTTCATTTACCCGGATTCCGCTGGTTTCACCAGAGCGAAATTCGCCTAACCTTTGGCCATCCAGTAAAAAAAACACCTTTGGGTCAGGATGGAAACTTATACATTGTAGAGGCAGGAAGGCGGAATCTTTTAGCAGTCTGATTTCTTCTCCATAAGGTTTTAGAATTACCGGAGGTTGCTGGTGTAAGTTTTCATAACAGCTTCGAGAAACGGCTGATTTTTGGTACCAGGCTATTTGTTCGGGACGGATTGGTGGGCAGTACTGCTGTTTGCTTGTTCCCGCAATCATTTGCGACTTCCGCATGGTTTCACATTGGTCTTTTCGGATAAATCGAGGCTCAGCACAGGCAGGTGCGGATATTATTCTAGAAGGTGGGGTAACCTGATCCCAGTCTTGTTGTTGATGGGGTAGTCTGGTTAAGAGTTCGAGTACAAAGGGGGCCGTGGAGTTTCTGGCTTCGGCAACATAGGTAGGTTTGGAATCAAATCGACCCATCCAGACTAGAGCCATATATTTTTTTGACCAGGCCAGAGTTAAAAGGTCGCGATTTTTAGCCGAAGTGCCCGTTTTAAAGGCTATGGGTAGGTGGTTTGAACGAAACTCGGACTTCAAAAGTTCTTTTGGCAGGGGAGCGTTTTTTAATATTTCTTCGGTCAGGTAAACAGCTTCTTGGGAAAAGAGAGTTTTCCCAGGTTTCGGTTCGCTTGCTTCAAGAAACTGAATTGGGTATAAAACTCCGCCTTTGGCCAAAGTCGTGTATAGCCGCAAAATATCAAACGGCCTGAGGCTGCCTCCGCCTAAAACCAACGAAGAGCCATAATAATCAGGGTCTGGGTGCAGTCCCTGTGCCTGAAGGAACAAAAGCACCTTATGCAAGCGGGTTTGCAATTCCAGCTCCACCTCAATGGCTGGCACATTTAACGATTGTTGCAAGGCTTCACGGGCGCTGACAAGCCCCTTAAAACCACGGTCAAAATTTCTCGGGAAATAGCCGGAAAATCCCTGAGGAATATCCAGAAGCAGGGAATCCGGTATCAAAATGCCTTCTTCAAATGCTTGAGTATAAATGAGGGGTTTTAGTGTGGAACCCGGGGATCTCAGAGCCAGATTCAAATCATTTTTCCCCAGAGGACCAAAATAGTTTTGTGAACCAGCCCAGGCCAGAATTTTCATGGTCTTTAACTCAAGAAGAATTCCTGAGGCATGGGTTACAGA
>DITF01000037.1 GCA_002422125.1 bacterium UBP17_UBA6191 | reverse complement strand
ATGGCGACAGTTGGCAGATTGCCGCTACGAACTTCAGAGCTTACTGGGGTAGAATCGGACTCGCCACCAGCAAATGTTTCCAAATCTTCTTTGGTAACTCTTCCACCCTTACCAGATCCAGGCACTTCATTAATGTTTATGCCCATATCACGGGCCAGTTTTCTGGTGGCCGGAGTAGCTAAAGCCTTGCCAGTGGCAGATAGCACTGGGGCAGATGTTGTCGTCTTTACGGCCTCAGGTTTTTCAGAAACTTTTGTTTCCTGTTTTGGAGTCTCTTTGTGTCCATGGGAATCTTGGGGAGCAGAAACACCGGCGGCTAGCTCAATGTCGTAAAGAGGTTTGTCCTTTTCAGCGATTTTTCCCTCAGCGATATGCTGCTTGGCCAGTTTTCCTGGTTTTACAGCCGGTAATTCCACGGTGGCTTTATCTGTCATAACCTGAACCACAGGCTCATCCTGGGCTAAGGTATCACCGACATTTTTTAACCACTTGATAACCTCACCCTCAACAACACCTTCCCCGATATCAGGTAAAAGCACGGTATATATACTCATAATTTCTACCCTCTCAGTACTTCATGGTTTCCAGAATGCTCATTAACACTCTGGGGGAATCTGGTAAATAGCGTTTTTCATGGGCATTGCTGTAGGGAGTATCAAATCCACAGCAGCGATTGATAGGGGCTTCCAGATGTAAAAAACATCTTTGCTGGATTAAGGCTGTTAGCTCTCCGCCAAAGCCTCCAGTAATAGGAGCCTCATGCGCCACAACACAACGACCAGTTTTTTTAACCGAAGCGGTAATGGTTTCAATATCCAAAGGATTTAAGGTTCTCAAATCCAAAACTTCTACGGAAATTCCCATTTTTTCAGCTTCAGCGGCTGCTGTCATATTCTGATGGTGCTGGGCACCATATCCGATCAGAGTCAAATGTTCCCCAGTTTTGGCAACTTTAGCCTTGCCCAAAGGGATCATATAATCTTCTAGTGGAACCTCTGCTTTGGATGCCCGATAAATTCTTTTTGGTTCCATAAACAAAATAGGGTCATCGGCGCGGATACAGGACAATAAAAGTCCCTTGGCCTCATAAGGATCAGATGGAACCACTACCTTAATTCCCGGAGTGTGCAGAAACTGAGCCTCGATGGACTGGGAATGGTAGTGGCCTCCGTGGATACCCCCACCATAAGGAGTACGAATCACCATACCATTACCCCACTGGTTTCCAGTACGATACCGTCCTTTGGCAATTTCGTTCACAATCTGATCGTAGCCTGGGAAAATATAGTCAGCAAATTGAATCTCAGGAATTGGTTTTAGACCCATTTGGGCACAACCCATGGCAAATCCCATAATTCCCAGTTCAGAAATAGGTGTGTCAAAGCACCGTTCCACACCGTATTTTTCCTGAAGTCCTACAGTAGCCCGAAACACACCTCCGAAAAAACCAACATCTTCCCCAAAGGTGATGACTCTGTCATCGGTTTCAAAAGCAATATGTAAAGCATTGTTAATTGCTTCAATAATATTCATGACTGGCATTAGTTTTTCTCCTTCTCAAGAGCTTGAAGAAACTCATATTGTTCCTGAAGGTTCCAGGGCATATCTGCGTACACATCCTGAAACATGGTCTCAAGAGATGGTTTAGGAGTATTTCGGGCTACTTCAATCCCGGCCTCAACTTCCTGATGCATGGCATCCTTGAAGGCCTTATCTTTTTCATCATTCCACAAGCCCTTTTTGATCAGGTGTAATTTTAGGCGCAGGACGGGACATTTTGGATCCCAATCACAGACTTCTTCATCTTTTCGGTAGCGAGTGGGATCATCGGCAGTGCTGTGTGGCCCAACTCTGTAGGTCATGGCCTCAATCAGTACCGGACCCTCACCTTTCATACAGATTTCTCGGGCTTTTTTGGTGATGTCATAAACGGCAAAAATATCGTTTCCGTCTACACGGAAGGTTTGCATCCCGTAGGCTACCCCTCTAGGAGCGATTCCGTCCCCGGCATACTGAAACTTTCTGGGAGTAGAAATTGCATAATGGTTATTGCGGCAAAAAAAGATTACCGGACACTTATATACGGCGGCAAAATTCAAACCCGCATGGAAGTCACCCTCAGAAGCTGCGCCTTCGGCAAAATAGCATAGGGATACCATATCCTTTTTTTGGATTTTCATGGCATAGGCTGCACCAGCGGCCTGTGGTATCTGGGTGGCCAGTGTGGATGAAACCGTCATGGATGCGTGTTTCTTTGAGCCGTAGTGATTAGACATTTGTCGGCCCTTGCTTGGATCTTTTTCGTTTAACAGCATGTGATGGCTGTACTCTTCAGGGGTCATGCCGCGCCAAAGGATTGCCCCTTGTTCACGGTACTGAAAATAGAGCAGGTCATCAGGTTTTAATGCCATAGCGCTGGCTACAGAGCAGCCTTCTTCGCCACGGGATCCAATTACAAAATTGACCACTCCCTGTCTTTGCAGTGTGATCATGCGCTCATCAATACGACGGGTAAGTTGCATGATTTTGTAAGCGCGAATCAGTGTCTCATCGCTTATGTCATGCTTGAATCCAGATGGCAGATTGCCTTCCAGATCCAGGTAACTAATGGTTTCAAACTTCATAGCCATCCTTTCTGTGCTTTGCAATATACTCCTTGATGAAAAATTCTCCAGCTTTATAGCTTGATCTCACCAGGGGACCGGAGGCGACCATAAGAAATCCCATGTCCTCCCCGATCAATTTTATTTCTTCAAATTCTTTTGGCTCTGCGTAACGGATTACGGGCAGATGGTTTTCACTAGGCCTTAGATACTGCCCAACGCTTAAAAAGTCAATCCCATGCTCCCGCATATCGCGCATGGCCTCAATGACCTCGGTCTTTTCTTCCCCAAGTCCAAGCATCAGGGCTGATTTGGTAAAAATGCTGGGATTTAGTTCTTTTACTCTTTTTAACTGGGTTAGACTCTGAACATAGGTTGCCCGCCGATCTCTTACCTTGGGAGTCAGTCTTTGGACGGTTTCCAGATTATGTGAAATTACATCTGGTCTGGAATCGACTATGGTTTTAAGATTATCAAAACTTCCCTGAAGATCCCCGATCAGCACTTCCAGTGTAGTATTTGGGCATTCCTGTTTAGTGATAGTGATGGTTTTAGCAAAGTGCGCCGCCCCATTATCGGGCAAATCATCTCTGTCCACTGAGGTGATGACCACATAATGCAGATCCAGTGGTTTTAATAAACTGGCTGTGTGGGCAGGTTCGTTTTCATCCAGCCAACCCGTGCCCTTGCCAGTTTTCACATTGCAAAACTTGCAAAATCTGGTACAGGTGTCTCCCATAATCATGATAGTCAGGGTTTTTTGCGACCAGCATTCCCCAATATTGGGACAACGGGCTTCCTGACAAACGGTGGACAAACCAAGCTCCTTGGTTCTTTCCTTAAGATAAAAATATCCTTCAGAGGCAGCGGGACGGACCTTGATCCACTCCGGCTTTTTTTCATATTTCTTTTGAGCCTGCATGGTCTTGCCTTGTGGTAGTTTTCAAAACGCTATAGTATCTTGGAACTTGATACAAAATTCAACATGATTCGGGTTTTTAGCATGGCATTAGCAATACTGACACTATTTTTTATGGTTTCCACCAATTTTGCCAACGAGGCTCTGATTCTTCAGTATCAGAAAACCATTCCCTTCAGTTTTGGACTTTATTACGATATGAGCCTCAAGTTAAATGCCCTGAAGTATTCCGACGAAAAAATCAGAGCTGAAATTTTTATCGCCCAAAGCGGAAAACTTCAGCTCAAACTAGATTTTCGCCGCACTTATTTACCCCAGGATAAGAAGTTGGCCGAGCAGTTTATAGAAGATTCTTCCCGTAAGATTCACTCGGAAATGCATAAGTATGCCATAGCCCTGTGGAAAGTCTTTCCCGGCCTTGTGGAAGGCGATCCCTATATCGAAGAGGACGATTACCTAAAAACTTTTGTATCCTTAGATGGCAGTTCCATTGGCTTTTCTGATGGCATGCGATTTTTATGGCGCACTCGGGAGAGAGACGATAGGCCTGTGACTAATTCGTGGTAGGGGATAATCCAGAATGTATACGACAACTGGCGACACAGTGGGGCAAGTTTGGTTATTGGCGGCAGACGAAGTTAACTAAAACCGGAGATTGTAACGGCTCTTATCTGAGGTAGTCTTTGTCACAGTCCCTCTCAATAACTATGATGGCCTTATGCACAGAAACTTTGCTGTGGGTTGAAAGAGAGTCTACATAAAAAAAGTCTTGAATTTTATTGGGTTTAGCCCAGCCAAAGTACAAGCCGATCCCTTCCTCTGAGTAGGCACTTTGAACCTCCCCATTTTTACACACAGTGTTTTAACATTGTAGTGAATTAAAGGAGTTGTTATGGCTAAAGGGGTAAAAAACCGAAAAGTCTATTCGGAAGAGTTTAAGAATGAAGCGTTAAAAAAGGCAACGGAGCCAGGTGCGGTGGTAGTGAGGGTGGCCAGGGAGCTTGGGATCAGCGGGGCTGTTTTGAATCA
>DITF01000158.1:8172-8790 GCA_002422125.1 bacterium UBP17_UBA6191 | reverse complement strand
TTACAAAATATGGATTTCTACCAGAGGCTGGCTGAAGAAGCCGTATCCGAGCCTCACCAAAAAATGGATCGTGGCCTAGACTGGCTGGACAAAGCCCTACACTTTGATAACTATTCCCTCATTCACAAGTATCTTCCTGCTTCTGAGACTACACTAAATTCAGAAGGCGCACATCGGGCCTTAATCAAAATGTTGGAACAGGGCGTAGAAAGTCCCGAGTTTTTGTACCATGCCCTGATTAGCCTCAAGGGACATGTCAGCCCACCACCAATACAACTGGTTGATCGCTATATGCGCAGCAGCAACCCCTTACTGAAACGCGCGGCCATTGATGTGGCTGGCCTATTTGGAATGAAAAGTCTTATCCCTAGAATCGAGATTGATCTTTTAAGTCTCAATCCTGGGGTTACAATCGAAGCAACTTACGCTTTAGTGGCCCTGGATTCCAAAAGCAGTGTTAAAAAAATTGAGTTAAACCTAAAAGACCGAAACCCCATGGTTCGAGACACAAGCCGCTGGGCCTTAAAGACCCTCTCTCCCTTGCAACCACACAAGCAAGGAAATAAACCAAATCAGGCAACTACCTGACATCAGGGCCAGACCCAGATTCATGGAGCC
>DITF01000158.1:0-8157 GCA_002422125.1 bacterium UBP17_UBA6191 | reverse complement strand
ATGTCTGACCAAAAATAATTGAAAGTACCACCAGAAGAATCAAACGAGAATTCCAAGCCATAACCTTTAGTCTTTGTACTGGATTCAGGTGATAAAGCAAAAACTTAAACCCAGGAGTCGGAGGCAAAGGCACAAGATGCAAATAGATTANNACTCAAAAAAATTACGGCACTCAGGCTTCCCAAAAGGCCCGTAAACTTTGACTCCTGCCCTTGAACCATACTTAGTACCAAAATCAGGAATAATTGTAAAACTCCGGCCACTCCCACGGAAGCCAAACCAGCACCCAAGTGCAACAGGGCTTGAGATTTGGGTTTTTGTAGCCTAGCATTATCAAATGGGCTTAAATCGTGCCATCCAACCTGAACCATAAGGTAAGCAAAAGAGCCCATTGGATCCAGATATTGAGCCAGACCTTTAGACACTCTATTCCAAGACCTTCCCAAAAGGCAGGATTCAGTAAGGGCCAAGGCATAGCCTCGGACCCAGGATACCAGAAGTACCGCTGGCACCATCAATACCAGTTGCTGCAACTGATTGTGAATCATTTCACCAGGACCGAGCATCACACTCCCTGCATGCCAAAACGACGAAGATAAAAAGAAATAGGCGGTAGATCGTACTTCTCAAAATCAGAAGCTTCTCCAATAGGCGAATCCATTCTGGCATAGATCAAATCTAAACTCATATTTCTCTCCATAGCTACCTTAAACATGACCTTTTTAGCATTTTCCAATAAATCACCAGAATCTTCTTCCCAAACTACCTTGCGAGCATAATAGGCAATTCGTTCCAAGACCTTTTGAGTGACTTCCATCCAGACATAGGTCCGGCTTCGATCTAAAAACTGTCCATTCACACAATAGGAATATTCAAAGGCCAGACTTTTTAGGTTTTGAATGGACCCCACAACGGCATCGGGGTCGGCATGATCAGGGACTGGAGTCACAAAGGTACAGAATTCATAACTTTCTCCCTGGGGCTGCAATAATTCACCCAGAAATAAAATCCGATTTTTTAAGTCAAAAAGAGATACTTGATCACATTCAGGACGATTTCCCGGGGTCTGCACCACAAAATAACGGCGCCCGCCGATTTTCAAAAATTCCTCGGCTGAGGAAAATGTCACAACTGAGGCACCCTCTGCATAACTGGCATTTTTCTGATGCGTAAACACCTTAAATCCAAATTTTTTGGAATCGATACTGCTAAGCCCCTGGTATAAATGTAGTTCCGTGGAATAAAACGGATGGGAGGTTGTCAAAAACAAGGTCGTTAAAGGCAAATCTCTGCGGCGAACCTCTTGAATAACCTTAGCCAAGGCAGCAATTCCTGAATTTCCAGGATTAATCAGATGCAGTGACTGGTCTTGAACCATAAGCACACTGTGGGGACCAATTTTGAGAACATCGGAAAATCCACCCAAGGGCTCAGCACTACCATATTTTTCGGCTAATACCTCATTGCTTTGAGCCAAGAGCTGCAAGAGCTCTGATTCCAAGTTGTTCTTTTTGCTCATGGACACCCCTCCTATCCTGAATCAGATATGGTTTAAGATAATGCCCCGTATAAGATCGTGGCTCCTGCATAATACCAAAGATCTCGCCCTGATATATAAGCTCTCCACCTTTGGCACCACCCTCAGGCCCCAAATCCACGATATAATCGGCGCAACGAATCACATCCAGATTATGCTCGATCACCAAAATGGTGTTTCCTTGCTCCACCAATCGTCGTAACACAATCAGTAATTTGTTGATATCATCATAGTGCAGTCCCGTGGTGGGCTCATCCAAAATATACAGGGTTCGACCCGTGGATCGCCTAGCAAGCTCGCGAGACAACTTAACCCTTTGAGCCTCGCCACCAGACAGGGTTGTGGCACTTTGCCCCAATTTAATATAACCCAGCCCCACATCCATTAGGGTCTTTAGAATCCTGGAAATAGTGGGGATTTTCTCAAATACCTCGGTGGCTTCTTCTACACTAAGATTCAAAACATCGGATATGCTCAAGCCTCGATATCTGACCCTTAAAGTAGCTTCATTAAATCGTTTACTCTTGCAAACTTCACAAGGAACATAGACATCGGCCAGAAAATGCATCTCAACTTTGACAACTCCCCCACCCTGGCAAGTTTCGCAGCGACCGCCCTTGACATTAAAGCTGAAACGGCCAGCTTCATACCCGTATACCCTTGAATCCTCCAGGCCGGAAAATAAATTCCTGACATGATCCCACAACTTGACATAGGTTGCTGGATTGGAGCGGGGGGTTCGGCCAATAGGCTGTTGGTTAATATCAATCACGGAATCAAAATGCTCAAAACCCAGAATTTTATCGTGGAGTCCAATAGAAGCCGAGCCATCATAAAAATGTTTCTGGGCTGCAGGCCATAAAATTGAATTGATCAGGGTGGATTTCCCAGTTCCCGATACTCCTGTGATGACACTCAGACAACCCGTAGGAAATCGAACGGATACATTCTTAAGATTGTTATGCCGAGCGCCATGAATTTCGAGCCACTTGTCACCAGCAGCAATGCGATTAAGATTTTCGCAAACCTTTAACCTGCCTGAAAGGTATCCGGCTGTCAGGGAAGTCTTATGCTTCAAAAGTTCCTCATAAGCACCTGAAAATACGACTTCCCCTCCGTGACTTCCGGCTCGAGGACCAAAATCAACAATATGGTCGGCCGCCCGAATCGTATCGGTATCGTGTTCTACTACCAAAACAGAGTTTCCAATATCTCTTAAATGTTTTAGGGTATCAATCAGCCTGTCATTATCCTTCTGATGAAGACCGATGGAAGGTTCATCCAGAATGTATAATACTCCGGTTAACTCAGAACCGATCTGGGATGCTAGCCTGATTCTTTGACTTTCCCCACCAGAGAGACTAGGGGCCAGACGGTTTAAGGTTAAGTAATTTAAACCCACACTGTTTAAAAAACCTAATCTACCACGGATCTCCTTCAGAATTTCCGCAGCTATGACTTCATCGTTGCCTGAAAGTTTTAAAGAATTTACCCATTCCAAAGCTTCGGTAATATTAAAGCGACAAAAATCTCCAATTGAATGTTCGGCAATTTTTACAAATCTTGACTCGGGCCGAACCCGACTTCCCTCACAGGCAGGACAGTCCACAGACCGAAAAAATCGCGTGTGGCTCTCGCGAATCTCTTCCTGTTCCTCAGCCACAGATTTCATACGGCTCATGTAAGAGGCCACAATACCCTGAAAACCTGAATGTTCCCCAGATTTAAGCTGGCTCCAATCCACAGATGGCTTGGTAGCCTTGCCATAAAAAATATAATTGCGATCGGCTTGACTCAGTTTTTCAAAAGGTACATCCAGGGAAATCTCACGAGTCTTAAGGATGGATACAATCACTCGATAAGTCCAGCCTGAACCCTTGGACATGGCACTAGCCCAGGGAATTACGGCCCCCTCGGCAATACTTTTTTTGGGATCGGAAATCAGGCAGTTTTCATCCACTTCCATCCTTGTCCCAAGGCCATTGCAGCTTACACACATGCCCAAGGGAGAATTAAAGGAAAACGACTGTGGCGACACCTCAGGAAAGGATATACCACAGGGTAGACAGGCTAGCTTTTCACTCATCAATACATCAGTCTCACTGTCCAGTCTATGTACTACCAAAGTCCCTGAAGCCGAGTATTTTAAGGCCATTTCCACTGAATCTGTCAGTCTGGATGCTACATCAGGCTTAATCACAAGTCGATCAATGACAATTTCGATATTGTGCTTGCGCTTTTCTTCCAGCTCAATCTTTTGCTCCAGTGGCAGTACTTCCCCATTTACACGCACGCGGGTGAAGCCAGCCTTCATCGCATCTGCAAACAAAGCCGCATGTTCACCCTTGCGATTGCTAATCAGAGGGGAAAGGATCAAAACCTTTGTACCTTCAGGCCAGGACAAAATCGATTGAACCATTTGTTCGGCACTCTGACGGGATACGGGTTTTGCACACTTATAACAGTACTGCTTCCCAATTCGAGCAAACAATACCCTTAGATAATCGTAAATTTCGGTAACCGTACCTACCGTGGAACGGGGATTTTTGCTGGCTGCCTTTTGCTCAATCGAGATAGTGGGAGCCAGACCGCGAATATAATCATAATGGGGTTTTTCCATTTGCCCAAGAAACTGTCTGGCATAGGCTGAGAGCGACTCCACATATCGCCTTTGGCCCTCGGCATAAATGGTATCAAAAGCCAGAGAAGACTTTCCCGAACCACTGACTCCTGTAAACACCACCAATTTCTTTTTAGGTATTTCCAGACTGACATTTTTGAGGTTGTGCTCACGGGCACCCTTGATGATGAGTTTATCTTCCATGAGGGCATTTTCTGCTTCATGGCAGGATTTTGTCAAATGCAATGATACTTTAACTGGTTAGTCCCAGTCTGTTATGCTGAAAACATGCTGATTCGTCTGATTATGTGATATCAGGATTAGATAATGCGGTTATCTCGCTAGTTTACGAGCAAAGAGTCCGCAATTCTTAAGGCAGCCACCTTCACGGAACCACCAATCAAGCCCGCATCTGAGGCATTCCTAATGGCTTTTGCCACTTCACTAATCCGTTTCTGGTTGTCTTTACCCAAATGCTGACGAAACTTGCCTTCTTGTCTAGCTGCATAAACTGCAACCGCCTGTTGCAATATAGCCACCGAAGGATTAAACATCACCGCTTGTATCAGGGCCTTGGCAACTTCATCCTCTGGATCTTCTCCTAGATAAATAATAAGTTCTGGAGCCAGAGGTCGCAGATGCCTCTCCATCTTATCCTTAATTTCCTTATCCTCCACAACTTCCCCAAAGTGTCTCAATGCAACTAACATTGCGCTAGCTGATGTATCTGAAGTGCCATAATAAGGCTGAGCAGAAACTTCAAACAATTTGGAATAGGCGGCATGCAGATCAGAAGGAATTTCATCTATCTCTGAAATTAGTGATTTTAAAGCCTCAAGGCTTCCGACATTCTTTAGTTCGTACTGGACATAGGCATCAGCTAGTTTAGAAATCACGCTCTCGGGAAGATTATAGCGAGATAGAGGAAAAGGAACACTATCTCCACCCATATTCATACTATCTTGCCCTTCCAATTTTATTACAAACAATGCGCCGTCTTCACCATTGATCTCGGACACAATTTGCCAACGAATTGACTGATCCTCAATTTCTACAATCACTTCTGCCTTGACAATTGAAATCGAGCCAATCAAAAAAACAATCAAAGATAAAATGATATTCATGGCACCCTTATTAAACACCCTCAGTGTTAGCCGCAGTCGTAACACGATAGAAGTTCACTTGTAAATTTCTACTGGGTGATTTGTAGCGCTCGTCCCAAGTAGCTAAATTATAATTTTGCTTCCATTGTTTGGACGAGGAGGAATTTGAATAAATCAAACCATTCTCCCCCATAATTCCAACATGCCCTATACGATTACCCTCTGTGGGGGATATAATTATGTCGCCAGGTTGCACATCTTCTCTAGCGATTCTTTCCACTGTACCTGAGCTCACACCCATTCTTAGCTCCGCATCCATAGATGATGTCCCGTTGTGATCAAAGGTTCTGCCTACAGCTCCCCTTAAAATGCGGTTTACCGCCCATGCACAAGCCAGATTACCACCCCCAGGGCCACTGCTAGAGTTCAAATTGTCTACAGCAGCAATAGCCGCTTGATGAATTCTAGCGTTAATTGCCCCTGCCGCCTCGGTATTTGATGGGGCTACCTCTGAAGCGACGGTAGCGGAAACTGATTCTGCATTGCCTATTGGTTCGACTGCGGCTTCCAGCGTGCCAGAGGAACCCAACACCGAAGGTCCGGCTGCAGATGCATCCGAGGCGGGTTTCCATTCAGTATCTACCGCTGTATTACCTGGTGCCCCCTTCTCGCAGCCTGCGAGAAATGCAACCATAAACACCAGAGCTAAATTTAATCTCATCTAAACCCCCTACATCCATGATACTAGCCTACTAAACAAGCATAACTACAGATGCAAAATGCGTCAATAGCTTGGGAGCAGTAAAATCCCAGACTGAACATGCCCTAACTCAGAAAAGACCTTAGAAGACACCTCTTCCCTGTCAACATCACTTGGAAAGCTACCCCCTGTGGCTCCCCCTAACTTGAGCATTAAGAGATAAAAGCTAGCTAACGAGATCCAGGGCCTTTCGCCAAGATACAACATTGGACTCTCCTGAATCTCCAATCCTTCTAAAACAGATTTGGCCTTAAGTGTAGGACCCGAAGTACAGTTAGGGTGCCTCAGGGATTCATCACCACTCTGAATTGACAAAAGACCCTGTAGTAGATTCTGTGAAAACTCTCGGGCACATTCGACCTCAATGTGAATTCCCTCAATCTTCAAGCCCCGGTTGAGATAAAAATTGTCCGATAGTTTTTCAGGATTTTGATAAACCAAAAGATCCATTTTTTCACGAGTAATAAAATGGCTCAAGACAGACCGTTGCTCGTGATAATACACCTCCTGAAAATTTTCCTGGGAACGCACCCGAAAATTTTTACCGGGAACAAACAATTGGAAAAGTTGAGCCAGATTTTCAGGATCATACACTGCATTTTTAGGAGACCTGATGGAAGCTGCCTCGCGAAACCAATCAACAGTGTCGCCAAACTCCTCAATGCGACCCAAAGTTGCCACTGCAAAATACAGTGCTGGATTGTCCTTCTGATTTTGAGAATCCAAGGATTCAAAGATCTTTTGAATTTGGGTTTCTTCCATTCTTTCCGGCAAATAGGGAAAGTTAGAGCGAATTCGACGCATCAGTGGCCCCTGGGAGAATTCACCCTGCCGTATTTTCTGATTGCCCGCCCGCAAAGCTTGCATCAACTGCAAGCGACAGTTTCTATCCATTAAATCTTCACAATCAGCCAAACTCTTCCATTCTCTTGGATCTAGGGAAGTTATGTGGGAAAAGCCACGAACTGGAGATTGAGCCTGAGTAGGAAAACCGACTTCGAAGGCATCATATAAATCACTCGCCCAAAGCGGCTCCGGCGCGAATACTTCTTCAGCCACGGCCACCCAACATAACCCACTCTCACAGGATAAGGATAGATAGTGAACAGAGTCCAAAAGAGTGTACTCTCCTGCGGCTGGAACCATTAACCATCGCTTCTTTTCACTCTGTCTTTCTTCCACAAAGACAAAGACTTCGGACTCCCCAATCCACTCGGAAGTCTGATAGCTACTTTTGGATGCGGATGGTCGTCTGTTTTTGAAGCGGGAATAAACAGACTCCAAGGCCTCAATAGCTGCTTCTTCCTGACTTAACCCTTCAGCCATCCGAATCACTAGCAAAGAACGATTCGACACAAAACTCTGCATAGCAAAGTACAGGACCGTGATTACAACTGCTAAACCAACTACTATAGCAATCGCACTTCCTCGATTTTTAAAATGTGGGGGTTTTAACAAAAAATGTTCCTCGTAGTGGCTCAACCTCATCCTCAATTTGCCTAAGAATTTCATAATGTACGGTGTTCGGCCCGCTACGCCAAGCACGAAAACTCACAACCCCAACGAATATATCTCTGAATTGCCTTCTGGTATGACTATACTGTACCAAACGGCCATCTGGCTTTAAAAAAATTGCGGAAACATCCCCGGTACGATCTACAAAAACCAATTGAGAAGCAGAATTTATCTTTGATTCCTCAGGTCTATAGCCCGGAAACAGGATTTCTTTTGCTTGATTCAAATCTCTGTGCAAAATACGGGGCAAAAGGAGTATTTGGGAGTCCATTTCCATAAAATGCATAACCGAAATGCCATTTCGCAACCATTGAACTCCAGAAGCAATAAATCCAACCAATATGGCGGCAAGACCAGCACTGACAACCAGTTCTACAATGGTAAAACCCTTTAGAGCTGATTTTGCCATTCAAACCCCGGGTTTAAAAAATTCTTTTTCCTATCAATATCCCGTCGTGGACCCGGACAGTGCATTCCCATCTGCACAAAAAAGCTCTTCTTCAACTCTGTGCGCTCACAACTCAATTTCACTCGACCCTCATAAGCAGGTGGAGTCGCTTCACTAAGGGGATGGCTCCTCTGAATATCGTGTACAGCATAAATCAATACTCTCACCTGTTCT
>DITF01000222.1 GCA_002422125.1 bacterium UBP17_UBA6191 | reverse complement strand
CTTTCCCGCTTGAGCCTTTAGACATTGTTACAACACAGCTTGAAATTCAACCTTTGATTATTCCCCCTGCTCATGTACAGGAAATCTCAAAAAATTTAGTCGTCTCATCTGGAGTAGTGAGATATTTTCATCCCGACAAGCCGAAGACTGACAAAGCCAAGAGTCTGGAAATTCAATATAAGATAAATTCTGCGGCCCACACTCCAGTGGATCTCTACTTTCCAATTGCACCCGGAGTCATCCCTGATTTTTCTGACAATCTGTTTCAGATTATTCGAAAAAAGTACCCATTGCTAAAGAAGGAACATCTGATTCTTCTCAAATATTATGCCAACATTCCCCGGTTCCGTGTGTTGCAGTTAAAAATGATACAAGGAACCCTTTGTGCACGATTCCGTCTGCCTCCACCGGCCATTCGCAACGAAAGGTATTATGGACTGTTGTTTTTTCTAGATTCCAGTGCTAAAAAAACTCTGAACATCGAAATTCCACAAGGCAAAATCCCAACTTAACTAAAGCCCAACTGGTAATATCCCGATAGTTCCAGCATGCCCATTTTCTTAACCCTGCTGCTAATGTTGCAGCCCCTTTTTGCAGCATCAATGGTCCCTCTATTTATTGCTGGCCCAGTCAATTCAGAACCGGCAAAATTACAAAATATTGATGTATTGAAAGAAAGGGAAAATAGAATTACCTACCAATTTGTCTTCAGTAAAAAAGTCCGCTGGGATATTGAATGGAGTGAACAGACAAGAACATTGACGGTAATCTTTGCCAATACTGCTAAGGACAACTTTAAAGACCAGATGTCATTAGCCCAGGGCTTTATCGATAAAGCTACGCTAGCGCATTCACAAAACCTACAATATAAGCTTGAGCTATTGCTGGCAGCGGACATTATGCCTGCCCCTTTTTCCTCACAGGGAACAGGTGACAAATTGCTGCTTAGCCTGCAAAAAATCCGTACCGAAGCCCCTTTAGCCCTTCACCAGATACTTAAGGACAACGCCCCGCCCAATTCCCATGTTTCCCGGCACTACAAGCCCAAACTAGCAGGGGAGTTCTCAGAACCCAAACGCAATCATTTTTTGATCTACCGATCTACAGAAGTGGAAAGTGGAGTTCATGCCTTTAAGTTTCGCACCCGCAAGGAAGAAGCTCTAGGTTATGGATTTCGCATTCAAAAAGATGTGGTGGCCAAAAGGCTAATGTTTGCAGCGGGTGGACAAGACGGAACCAAACTGGGCATGTCAACAGTATCCACCATGGCCTCAAGACATAATGCCATCCTTGGGATAAATGGATCTTTTTTCTTAAGCGGAGGCGACCCACTAGGGTTGGTAATTCAGGATTCCACCCTTGTCAGTTCCCCTCTCATGGGCCGGGCATGTATTGGAGTATTGGATGACGGTACTGCTTATGTCGGCCATTCCACCTATCAGGCGAGTCTGATTACAGAATCAGGTAGCATTGAGCTTGAGGGAATAAATCAGGAAGGATCAGCTTTTGGTTCTACTCTGTTTACTCATGAATTCGGCAAACCAAGTTATTCCAAAGGTGACGCCTTTCATCTGCTAATTCGTAACAATGTGGTGGAAGCCATTAGTCAGGAACCCCTGCTGATTCCTAAGGACGGAGTTGTAGTTACACTTCCATCCCGCTCCTACCCATTTCTAAACCGTCTTACCAAAGGAAAACGAGCTGAGGTCCGCGTAGAATTGCCAGCCCCTTGGAATAAAATGCGCTGGGCCATGGGGGGTGGCCCCAGACTGGTTTCCAACCATACGGTCATGTCGGATATGGAAGTAGAAGGATTTCCCTTAAACTTTATCAATGCTCTGGCCCCTAGAAGTGGCATCGGGGTCGATAATGCGGGTAATCTGATTGTGGCTGTGATTGATGGGAGACAGGAAGGCTCTAAGGGCATGAGCCTGATTCAGTTTGCAGAATGTATGCTCGCCCTTGGTTCCAAAGATGCCATCAATCTTGATGGCGGGGGTTCAACTGCTCTATGGTTTGATGGAATGATCGTAAATTCTCCTTCCGATGGGCAGGAACGAAAAGTAGCCAATTCCATTTTACTGAAGGCTAGGGAAACTTAGATCTTTTAGAATTCAGGCCCTTCGATCCATAATAGGCCTGTGCTAGTTTCGCTGTTCTATCAACCACTGACCAGAATTGGTAAATTTGTCCTTTTGTGCCTACAAAGTCTGGGCACTATGACTCTACTCAGTCTGGAATCCCTGATGTGGGTCTTTCGTTTCAGAATTCCAAATCTTGGTCGTTGCCTGCTATCCGTAGGTGTTCAGAGTCTGCCTATTGTTTCGTTCACTGCCCTCTTCACCGGCATGGTGCTTGTAGTACAGGTTGGTAACCAATTCATGAATTTAGGGGCAGAAAACATTATTGGGGGGGTTGTGGGATTATCCCTGACCAGAGAAATGTCTCCACTGATTGTGGCCTTTGTACTGGCTGCCAGAATTGGCTCTTCCATGGCTGCTGAAATTGGTACCATGAAGGTTACGGAACAGATCGATGCCATGAAAATTCTTGGGGCNNGCCGTGGGAATCATGGGGGGGTATCTGGTGGCTGTTTACCAAATTGGAGTCAATCCCGAGCTATTTTTCCAGTCCCTGACCCAGATGGTAGCCCCACACGACTTCTGGGGCGGGCTGATTAAATCATCAGGCTTTGGGTACCTAGTCGCCATTATCGGCTGTCACAAAGGGTTGGAAACTGAGGGCGGGGCCAAAGGTGTCGGTACAGCTACCACAGAATCGGTAGTTCTGATGATTACCAGTATTCTGGTGAGTAATTACTTTTTCAGCCTGGCATTTTTTGCTTGGTTAAAATTTAATGGGTATTTCTGATGAGTATTTTGTCCATGACAAATATCTGTAAATCTTTTGGTGAGAAGGCCATATTGACCAACCTGAACCTGTCCGTCCATGAAGGCGAAACTTTTGTCATATTGGGGCCTAGTGGATGTGGGAAAAGTGTGACCCTCAGAATACTTACAGGCTTAATGGAGGCCGATTCTGGCTCCTTAACAATTGATGGCAAAAACATGGCGGAACTAACTTCAGACCAAAAATCCCTTGTCTTTCGTAGCATGGGCATGTTGTTTCAGAATGCCGCCCTTTTTGATTCCATGACGGTCTACGAAAATGTAGCTTATGGGTTAAGACAAATCGGTAGTTTTAAAGAACCTGAGATTAAGGATCTCGTCCTGAAAAATCTGAGCATGGTAGGTCTTAATGGGATAGAGAATCTAATGCC
>DITF01000221.1 GCA_002422125.1 bacterium UBP17_UBA6191 | reverse complement strand
CAATTGGAAAGTAGAGATCCACTGGGGTGTGGGCCGCAGAATTTATCTTATATTGAATTTCCAGACTCTTGACTTTGTCAGTCTTTGGCTTGTCGGGATGAAAATATCTCACTACTCCAGAAGAGACGACTAAATTTTTTGAGATTTCCTGTACATGCGCAGGGGGAATGGACAAGGGTTGCATTTCAAGCTGTGTTGTAACGATGTCTAAAGGCTCAAGCGGGAAAGGAGTTAAGGTGATTGCCTTTATAAGCGGGTATAGAATGACCGGACACTTTGGCTTAAGCACATCAGATTTCAGAACATGAATCTGAGTCTTCATCGAGAGGGGGGGATGAGAGCCAGTGCCTGTTCAATTCGCTTAAATGGTTCCTGTAAATCTATAGTGAACTGGGAAACAACCAAAAGAAGCTCTTCCTCTTTTTTCCCCATGGCATCAATCAATACCAGATTTTCTAAAGAATTTCCCCGTTCCAGAAGATATAGAGGTAATCCGAGCCATTCGCCAGGCATTTCTTTGTAATTGGTAATTACTAGCTGTGGTTTATGTGCCATATCCTTAAACAGATCTTTGGCAATGGATTGAATCAGCCAACTCTCCAAAGTAGCCCCATACAAAGCTTTTTGCATGGCGGTCGGTTGTACAGGTGATGAAAAACGGAAGTCAACCGGAAAGCCCTGGCGATCCAGACACAGAAGCCCGACTGTAAATCTGTCTGCCGAAGGAAATTGAAATGCTAGGTAGGCAATCCAAGCCTGATTTTGTGTGTCCAAAACATTGGCCATACTATACTGAAAAATCTACTCGTTTGCCGCGAATACCGTCAGATACAGGCTTGGCGTTTTTTGCCTTGTTTTCTTCATCCTGCTTCTTTTGCGCTTCCTGTTTCCTGCGTTCTGCTTCCTGCTGGTTATGTCCCTCAGGATCAACATCCATATCAGGCCTAACTTCGTTTACGGATTTGGTTAGCTTGCGCTCGATCTCTGCGGTCGCACCCTGAGGATTTTGTTGGTGCAACTGTTCCATCAACTGCTGTTTGTGCCTGGTTTCAGACACCTGATTGGAGCCAGTCACATTAACCTGAACATCAATGGGTCGAATAGCCATTATTCTTCCAGAAGCAAGCGTTTTACCTTGCCTAGTCTTCCTCTGAGTCTCAGAATTGCTTTGGTGTGTAACTGGGAGACACGGGAGTCAGATACACCGAGAATCTGACCAATTTCTTTGGCAGTCATATCCTCAAAATAAATCAGAGTGACTACTAGGCGTTCGCGATCAGATAGCTTGTTGATCGATTCAGCCAACATCTTTTTCACTTCACGATTAGTCGCCCTTTGCTCAGGAGTGGGGGTGTTCACATCTTCAAAAAAATTAAGCCTGCTTTGAGGCCCACCGCCGGAGTTGTCACTACCTGGTTCGGTTTCATCCAATGACAGAACTAAAGACTGTCTGGTATCTTCCACCAGCTTCTGCAGCTCCTCGATAGTTATTTCCAGATAAGCCGCCACTTCTTCGTCAGTTACCTGTCTACCCATCTCGCTTTCGAGGTGAGCATAGGCTTTTTCCAGCTTTCTGGCCTTTTGACGGACGGACCGAGGGGTCCAGTCCAGCACTCGTAACTCATCCAGAATTGCCCCACGGATTCGGGTTTTGGCATAGGTCTTAAACTGCACGGCCCTATCGGTGTCATACCGTTCTATGGCATCAATTAATCCAAAAACCCCATAACTTATAAGGTCTTCGTACTCCACATTGCTTGGCAGATTCACAGCCATTCGCCCAGCGACATATTTCACAAAAGGAGAATACTTCAGGATTAACAGCTCTCGGACCTTAGGGTCCCCAGTTTCCTTGTATGCCTGCCACAGGCGTAGATCTTCCTGATCATCAGAACTAACTACACGAACAGATTCTTCACTATCGGAATCTGTTGCATCGTCAAACTCTTCTTCGATCTCGTCTTCGACAATTTTTACTACTTCCAAGGGTTCCTGCTTCATAGGGGAATGGCATTCCTAACCGGGTAATGAACTCCCAAGAAGTATAACATACTGCATTTCCTCTGTCATTATCCTTGGGTAATTTGCGCTTTTTGATTGAACTGCAATTGAGCCTCTGCGATTTTTCCTGTCAGTAAAAGTTTCATGGCTTGAGCAATCAGGGGATAGGTTGTCTGTAGTATCTCGAGTTCGCTTCCACTAAATTTATCCAAGACAAAATCGGAAAGATTTGCTACTGCATGAGTGGGCTTGATTCCAATCCGAATTCTTAAAAAGCACTCGGTGCCTAAATGGCTCACTAGTGATTTCATTCCATTATGTGAACCGGCCCGGCCTTTATCGCGAATACGGATGGTGCCTAGGGGTAAATCAATATCGTCATACAATACAATCACCTGTTCTGGTGCTAGGCCTTCCTTGCGTAAAAGCCCAATCGTGTCTCCACTCAGATTCATAAAGGTCTGGGGCTTGATTAGCCAGACGGTTTTTCCCTCCACCTGTCCACGGCTTTCTAGGGCCCTGTGATATTTTTCATCACGAAATGCAGGAAACTGTAAATTGTTGGCAATATCGTCTAGGGCTAAGAATCCAGCATTATGTCTGGTCTTTTCGTATTTTGCGCCTGGATTACCTAATCCGACAATATAAAAGCGAGTCATGGAGTCATCCTTGATCTGGGTTGAGGCTACGAAGATAGAATTTGGCATCTCTAATGGCCGCAGAGTCTTGACTGGTTTCTAGAATACTCTCGTATATTTCTTTAGCTTTGTCAGGATTTCCCATAGCTCTTTGGACCTCGGCACTCTTGAATAATACCTCAGTATTTCCCGGCTCCAATGATAAAATCTGACCGTATATCTCAAGTGCTGTACTGAAGTCCTTTCTCAAAAAATATATATAGGCCAGTTGAGAGTAATTTTTTAAGGTTTCAATGTCATTTAACAGTGCTTCTCTAAGAATTTCTTCACACAGATTCAATTGTCGTTTATTCATCAGAGCCGGGATAAATGCCAGCTTCAACTGTATTGGAAACTCGGGCAAGTGATTCAGAAAATGAAAAAACTCTATAGCCTCATCCTCATATCCTGAGGAACACCAAGTGGATGCTATCTGGGCATAGGGCTGTACAGGGACTCGGGATTTTTGGGGTAATCCCCCATATTTTTGGTAAAGCTCCTCAAGTTTTGCCTCAAGTTCTGGATAAACCTGGTTATGAGTTAAAAACTCTTCCATTTTTAGGATCAGTGTCTCCCAGTGTCTTTGTGACTCTAGTATAGAAAACATGTGCAAAGGATTTTCCAGACTATTTTCTGGGTCATCAAGCCACAGGTGAATTCGCAAAAGATCGGGTAGATTGCTGGTAGTAAAGCTGGGTGCCAATGCTTGAATTGAGGGGCTGATAGTACCTATTTTTGATGCAGCACTGGAGTTCAGTATATTATGGGCTTTTTGTGCCTCCATGCTTTCTGGATGGGTCAATGTCAGTTTCTTGGCCCATTGGGCCGCCCTTTTGTTAGAACCAAAGAGTCGGGTTACATTGGCAAGTGCCAATATGTAGTGGGGCTTCTGAGGTGCTATGCGATGTGCCTCAAAAAAACTTGCTTCAGCTAAATTAAAATATTGTCCCTTTAAGTGGGCAGCCCCTAACAGAAAGTGAAGTTCGTCATTAGGGCCTGGTGAGTTCTGGATTAGAGTCTCGAGAAGCTGCAATGCCACATCACTGTCCCTGTATTCCAGATATATGCGGGCTCGCAAAATTTCCGCTTCAGTTCGTTCCAATCCATACAGTGAGCCTGAATCCAGCAGACTTTCGAGTTCTGCCAGAGCTTGGGTACTGTCAGTTATGGCTTGGATGGAAATTTTTTCAAGCAGATAGGGCAACTGGTTTTGAAACCTTGATTCATTGTTTAACAGAAGAACCATTGCCGAGCGATGTTCCCCCAATCTTTTGAGGAGTTTTACATGCTCGATTAAAAGATCCAAATCATCAGGAAACTGAGATCTGAGATTTTCAAGATGTTGTCTGGCCTCTTCGATTCTCCCCTGTTGTATCAGAATTTTTATCCTATTGTCAGGATTAGGGTTGCTCAAAGAGATACTGGGATTTGTTATAAATTCCACTCTTTGACCCGGGAGCTTTTGGTTAATAAAGCTTGTGGCCATTTCAATTTCTTGAGGCATGCCCGTCAGATTGGCAATTTCGAGCAGTGAGACCAGATTTTCCTTGATTGGCTCAAGGCTTGCCAGAGCCTTTGCTAGTCGCAAGGCTTCCGAATAGCTACTGTTGTTCATGTAGATCTGTATGGCTTGTCGTATTACCGCTGGGGAATTTGGGACAATTCTTAAGCATTGGTTCAAGGCTTCCATTTGCTCAACTAGGTTGTAGCGGAAGCGGGGATTTTGAATGGTTTCCAGAACAATCTTGCCAATTTCCTGATCAAATTGTGGAAAGGAGTGATTGCTCATTGCCTGCCTCAGCAGTGAAAAGGCTTTGGAAATCTCTTTGCCTTGCAGGGCTCTTTTGCCAAGACTCAACTGAAGTGTAGCGTTGGCATGCAGATATGGAAGCCGGCTATCGGGTGAAGTGGACAGGCTGTCCACAAGCGGTCTGGCTCGTTCCGGCTGCTCCAATGAAATCAAGAGCATGGACCGATAATAAGTGGAAGGAGTGGGATTGGGGCTTCTTAATCTATCCAATCTAACTCGCACACTGATGAGATTGCGGGCCTGTAGATCATGGTACACGGCCATCAGTTCTGGACTGGGGGCAAAGTTCATCTGCTGAGGAGTCAGTAGGGGGTAGCATTCTACCATCGATACTGTCAGGAAAAAGAAGAGGATTAGAAGGGACATAAATTAAAAAAGCTGGGGAGGTAGGATTCGAACCCACGAAATGCATGGACCAAAACCATGTGTCTTACCGCTTGACGACTCCCCAACTTTGTCAATGGAAAAAATCAATCCTCCATTGCGACAGGGATACTATCACAGCACTCGTATTCTTGCAATACCAATTTCTGTATAAAATCCCGAGTCTCTGTGGCAATTGGATGAGCTATATCTTTGAATTCCCCATTTTTACCTTTTCGGGAGGGCATTGCAACAAAGAGGCCTTTTGCACCTTCGATCACTTTTAAATCATGGACAACAAATTGATTGTCCAGTGTAATGGATGCAAAGGCTCTGAGCTTTCCACCACCAAGAATTTTGCGGATGCGAATTTCAGTAATTTCCATTATGCCGCCCTTCTTTTACTGCCTCATATCAGGTTACATGGCCTTGGCACTCAATGGCAACTGTCATTGACGGAATTTTAGAAACATTTGCTCCAATAATTGGCCGGATTGCTGAATCTCTTGGCTACTATAGGGGGTCTCACTATTTGCGGACTGAATCTGCATACCAGCTCTCATAGTTACTGACATTTCGCTAATGTTGACTTCACCGGTTTTTATCTGTGTCAGAAAGTGGGTTATGGTGCCAGATCTCAGCATCTGAATATCTTTTTCAATCATCTGCATTTGTTCTCTGGCCAGATGATAGTTGGACATGGAGCTGCTGCGATAAATACTTAACATTTGCTCATAAATCTCAATAAGTATCTGG
>DITF01000330.1 GCA_002422125.1 bacterium UBP17_UBA6191 | reverse complement strand
TTCGGGGCGAGAGTGCTCAAACATTGACAGATAGACTGGTGGGCCAACGACTGATAAAAATTGGTCGTGCCGGTAAACATATCCTATTGTATTTTTCCCAGGATCTGGTGTCCGTGCATCTTAGAATGACAGGGCAGTTTGGGTTTTCGGATCCTGAGGCTGTGGTTTCCCCACATGAACATGTTTTGATGGACTTTTCTGATGGCAGACAGCTTCGTTATAAGGATACCCGAAAATTTGGCAGGTTTACCCGCTTAAACTCCCCACAGGAACTAAAGCTAGGACCAGAAGCCTGGGATAGGGATTTGGACAGCGCTTATCTTAAAAAAATTTTTTGTAACAGTAAAAGAGCGATTAAGACAATGCTTTTGGATCAGTCACAAATCAGCGGTCTTGGGAATATCTATGTGGATGAATCCCTGTTTTACGCGGGGATACATCCCCAAAGGATTGCAGCATCCTTGTCTTCGCGGGAACTGGATCTGTTGCTGGCTTCCATGCAAAAGGCCTTGCTGATTGGATTGTCCAATCTAGGCACAACTCTAGGCACGGGAGAGGCCAACTTTTACAGTGTTAATGGGCGAGCTGGCAGAAATCAAAATTCATTGCAGGTGTTTCGTAGAACGGGACTTCCCTGTCCTAAGTGTTCTGCACCCATTTCACGAATTATGGTTGCGCAAAGAAGCACACATTTCTGCGGGGTTTGTCAGCAATAAAAAAAACCGGGACTAAAGGATGGCTGTACTTTAGTCCCGGCCGGACACAAGAGGCCCAAGAGGTCATAGACCTACAAGACCAATCCCCCGTCCACACTTAAAATATGTCCATTTACATAGGAGGCATCATCGGATGCTAAAAAAGTAAAGGCTGAGGCAATTTCTTCCGGTCGGGCCAAGCGACCAACGGGAGTTTTTTCTGCCATGATGGCCAGCACTTTCTCGGGCACAGTACTCATCATTTCTGTCATGGTGTACCCAGGTGCCACGGCGTTTACGCGGATGCCTTTGCGTCCAAGCTCTTTGGCCCAGGTGGTAGTCATAGCGATGACCCCAGCTTTGGATGCAGCATAATTGGTCTGACCGATATTTCCATACAGGCCAACTACCGAAGAGGTGTTTAGGATTACCCCGGTTCCTCGTTCTCGCATCCTTTTTCCGGCTTCGCTTCCGCAGATATAAACGCCTTTTAGATTGACGGCTATTACCTGATCCCATTGTTCATCAGTCATCTTGTGAAGCATGGCATCTCTGGTGATTCCGGCGTTGTTCACCAGGATATCAATTGGACCCATTTCTTTTTCGATCATGTCCATGGCTGAAGCCACATTTTCACGATTAGAAACATCCATTTTCACTGTCATGACCCGAGCTGCGATATCAGCCAGTTTTACTCTTGCGGACTCAAGTTCAGCATCCATTACATCCGCTAACACAACCAAGGCACCCTCTTCGGCAAATCGTTTTGCGACTGCAAATCCAATGCCACGAGCTGCTCCTGTAATCAAGGCGACTTTGTTTTTTAGTTTCATTCTGTTTTCCCCTGAGCTTTTTTTGGTGTAACTTCTTTTACAGCCTCTGATTTGGCGGCCAGTGTGTCTTCTAGTTGGTCGATTTTTTCTTCCAGATCAAGCATTCGTCTTTCCAGATTATTGACGGTCTTGTAAAGGCCCTGCATGGATTCCTCAGTGGGAATAGAAAATGCTTTTAGGACAGTTCCCATCTGCTTTTGCATCTCACCCTGAAAATCCAGACTTTGGGACAGATTTTGCGAAACCAGCTTCAAAAAACCTTGATCTCTTAGGGTTTTATCAAAATACTCTCCCATGTTTTTTTCCCATTCGGAGAACATTTTTTTACTCATTTCCATTTGAAATTCTAGTGGATTCATCATGATACCTTTCTCTGATCGGGGCAGGGATGTTTCTCCAGCCATTGTGCCGTGTGCGAATAAAGTCCTTCTTTGGCCTTACTACCTACTGTAATTCCAATGTGTCCACCCTTTAAGGCCAGAAGTTGTTTGTCTGTGGACGCGATTGTTTCGTGTAAGTATGAGGCTGATGCTGGGGGAACAATATGATCCTGGGAAGCGGTTACGGTGAGCACGGGCATACTGATAGAACTTAAATCCACAAGCTCTTTGCCTACGCTGAATTTACCCTTGATCAATTCATTATTTTCATATAGTCGTTTGATGTATTCCACATAGGTGGCCCCAGGAAATGAGATATTGTCATTTAACCAGGTCTCAAGACTTAAAAATTTGTCCAAAAAGTCCTCATCCCACAATTTATCGCTTAGATTTCGATACTTCTGAGGGCTTGCCATAGGCATTAACATCGAAAAAGAGGATTGCAGAAAGTCAGCCGGGATTGAGCCCATCTGATCGGCAAGTTTTTGAATATCCAAGTGTCCTGAAGAGGCCCAGCAGGATAACAAACCTTCATCATGAAAATTCACAGGGGCTGTCAAAGCAATCAGACTGGCCACTTTTTGCGGCCGCAATGCGGCATACAGGATGGCAAATGTACCGCCAATGCAATAACCCATCAGGTGTACTTTGGCCTTGCCGGAATCTTTGCAGGCAGTTCTGACTGCGGCTCCGATAAACCGGATTACATGGTCTTCCAAAGTCAGATACCTATCCTGTGGTCCTGGGGTTCCCCAGTCCAGAAGGTACACTGTCTGCCCTTTTTGAACCAGATACTCCACATAACTTTGCCCAGGTCTCAGATCCAGAACATAATATTTGTTAATGATGGATGGAATCATAAGGATTGGACTATCCTTGGATTCCTCTTTTGGGCTGTACTTCAATAGTCTGGCTTTGCCCCAGGTGGCAATTTCTTCATACGGTGTCTGGGCCAGCTCGGGCTGAATTTCACCCATCATCATTTTCCATGCATTGTGGAGTCTTTTGGGCTGTTTCCAAAGCTCCTGGGAGAGTTCCTGTGCTTTCATGATTTACTCCGACATTTCCAGTGTTTAGAGGGGCCTCTTTTATATAGAAGCCCCATCGACACCAGGTTTCTTACTTCAATCGATTATTTCTTGTTAACCTGGCTAGTTACGGTTTTCTGGGCTTCGTCCATGTTTTCACGAAGTTGCTTTAAACCATCAAGCCATACCTGACGATTGTGTTTAGCTGTTTTTTCCAGTTGTGTCATCATTTCAGTCTGGCTTCTGAGTGCAAATTCTGTATATTCTCTCAGATTGCTCATCTGGGTAGTGGCCATTTTGAACATTTCGTCCTGAGCCTTGATACCTAAAGCGATGTATTCATCCACTGACTTTTGCATGTCTTTTTGAACTGTTTCCATTGCTTTTGTAACCTCTGTAGCCTTCTCTGTGAATTTTTCAGTCATCTTTTCCATTTTATCTATCCTTGTGTCGAATGAGCCTCGTGAGAACCTCTCTCACTTCATTTCCCGCTCACAGAAATAAGTGTAGCAAATGTATTTTGCGTTTGCAACATAATTATTTGGTTATCGCAAAATATTTTTGCGTATGCGAATTTAAGTGTGTCAGGCTACTCTTTTAATTGTGGGCTGGCTTAGGTATATTCCTGAACAGGCTCTAGGGGGGCGTATGCAAAATCTGGGTGTACTGTTTGATTGGGATGGGGTCATTATAGATTCCTCAAATCTTCATGAAAGAAGCTGGGAAGTTTTAGCCAAGCGCTTGGGACTTAACTTACCTGAGGGTTTTTTTCTTAAAAGTTTTGGGCAAAGGAACCAGACCATCATTCCCGATGTATTGGGCTGGGCATCTGATGCTCAGGAAATAGATAAACTGGCCTTTTTAAAGGAAGAAATTTACCGAGAGTTGATGCACAATAGTTCTCTAGATCTTTTACCCGGGGTTAGAGAGCTTGTCTTGGAATTACAAGAGAAGGGAATTCCCTATTGCATTGCTTCCAGTACTCCAAGGGCCAATATTGAGGCGGTTTTAAGGAAGACCCAGTGCCAAAGCATGTTTCCTCATATTGTAGCTTCCGAGGATGTCAGGCATGGTAAGCCCCATCCCGAGGTTTTTTTGCAGGCTGCCAAAAAAATTAAGCTAGAGCCCAGTCATTGCGTGGTGATTGAAGATGCAATGGTGGGAATTGAGGCCGCCATTCGGGCAGGGATTGCCAGAATCGCCGTGTCTAAGACACATGACAAAAACTTTTTTAAGCACACCCATTTGATACTGCCAAGTATGCAGGATATCCGTTTAAGTCAGATTGAGGCTGTATCAAAAGAGCATGTAGCCGCACAAACTTTGTTTTCCTCTTTAACCAAAGCCGATGCCTTGAGTCGTAGATCCCTTTTAAAAGGTGATGTTTTGGTGTTTGCCGATCTTGTGGTGGAAGAGGAAGGTAAATTTGTCAGCGGCAGTTTTGTTATGGAGTGGGAGCAGCTAAAAGCTGGGTCCTTATGGCTTGATTACCGAGGCAGGGAATTAGGTAAAGTGCGTCTCAATCAAGAAGATATTTTGCCTGATTGGAAGGGTAAAGCCAGAATTCTGCTACCAGAAACCGAGGCAGGCAGGCACAGAATTGAGATCCAGTTTAAGCGCGATTCTTCGGAATCTGGCATGGGATTAACCTTGGTTCAGCGAGGGGAAGATCGGTTTTTATACACAAATTTTGTGCCCATGGAGGCTTGTAGTCTGTTTCCCTGTTTTGATCAGCCCGATATCAAAGCACGGTTTAATCTGAAGTTAACCTGCGATAAAAGCTGGGAGGTTTGCAGTAACTCCTTGATTCAAAAGACGGTTACCAATGGGGATAGCTGTACTCATGAATTTGCAAAGACTCGGCCTTTGTCCTCGTATCTGTGGCATTTTAGTGCCGGGAATTTTTTGACTCTTGAGTATCTTGGAGAGTCCAAAGTACCCATGCGTCTTTTCTTTCGCCGTGAAAAGTTGCCCTTTGTTGATTCAGACAAATTATTTTCTATGATGGATCAGGGGATATTGTGGTACCAAAAATACTTTGGAATCCCATTTCCATATCAAAAGTATGATCAGATATTTCTACCTGGATTTTATTGGGGAGGGATGGAGAATGCTGCTTGTGTTGTGCTAAGAGAAGAAATATTGTTTGAGAACAGTCCTTCCGAAGATCAGTTGTTTGATCGGGGAAATCTTTTGTTACATGAATTGTCCCATATGTGGTTTGGGGATCTTGTGACCATGAAATGGTGGGATGATTTATGGCTCAACGAGGCCTTTGCTACCTGGGTTTCGTATCGGGCCCAGAAGGAGTGTGGAGGGTTTCAAAATGCCAATCTGGTGTTTATGGAAGATGTTTTGCACAAGGCCTTAAAAGAGGATGATTTAAGTACTACCCATCCTGTGGTGCAGGATTGCCCAGATACTGAGCAGGCATTTTTGAATTTTGATGCCATCACTTATCAGAAGGGGGCTTCTTTGATTGCTCAGATCTGTGATCATTTGGGTGAAGAGCGATTTTGTCGTGGGCTTAATCTTTATATGAACAGACATCAGGATGACAATGCCAATCTCAGCGATTTTTTAAATGCCTTTTCTGAACCTGAATTGCTGCGGTTTTCGGATCAGTGGCTTTTGAGTACCGGTTATCCCAAGCTTAAGTACCATATTGATGGGAGCTTAAGTATTGATGAGGGTGCTGGCTCCAGAGAATTTTTGCGGATTGCCAAAGAAGTTTTTCCGGTTCAGGGCCACAGGGTCGGTTTTGACCGTTCTTTGAAGACTGTGACCGGATTGGCATTTTTTAATCTTGGCCAAAATGGATATGCCCGGATCTATCCATCCCAGGAATTTTTTGCTTATCTCACAGATAGTATTGAGGATTGCAAAGACGAAGAAATCAGGCTAGGTCTTGTGCAGCACTTGTTTAATGGAGTGTGGCTGAAGGAGTGTCGGGTTTCTCAATTTGTAGGGTTTGCCCAAAAGCTTTTGCTGGTAGATGACTACTCATTGTTTGTGGCTGTGCGTCGTTTGGAGGATGTTTTAAAATATCGCTCCGATCTTTTGAATCAATCTGAAATCCGTAGTTTTGCAGACAGAGTTTATGCCATCTCGCAAAAATCAAAAAAAACGGCGTTTTCTCTATTGGTAGGGGCCAGCCTTTTACAAAAGGATTTTGCAGGAATCAAAAAATTGTATGGGGATAATCAGAGGACTACTGAGGAAATGCGGCTTTTGGAGCAGGCACTTGTTCTTGGTGATGGTAGTCCCATTACATTGGCTAAAAGATCAGACTCTGAGGAAGAAAGGCTGCACAATCTTAGACTGGATTTGAGTCGTTTATGCCTTGCCGACCCAGAAAAAACCATAATGGATTTGATGTTATTGTGTCGCATTGGGGACACTGAGCTTGACTACGCTTCGTTTGGAAGGGTTTGTAATGCGTACTTTATGGCAGCTCCTGAAGCCATGGTAGACAGATATTTTGAACTGTTATCCCAAATTTTGGCTAAACCAGTAGATATGGTGTTTAAGACTCATCTTTTAAACTCCTTGTTTCCGTGGAGGTATCAGGAGTCAAGCCTGAAGGGATTGTCGCGGCTTTTGCAGGCGGATTTGTCTCAAGCCGATCGCAGAACTCTTTGCCGTTCAGAAAGTATTCTAAAATTGTGGGGAGGATTGATATGACAGATTTTCGGAAAAGAATTGGGGGATTTAGCAGTACGGTATGACTGGTCGGAAACTGTTTTATTGTTAAGAGTGCTTAGCCGTAGAGACCAGATACTTGCGGGTTTGAATTTATTATAAGACCTGTAACCTGTTGGGCTTAAGAAGCGATTAGAGGTTATAGGGAGGCATACTGGGTTGTTTTACAGATGGGGATTTTCTGGCCATTATCGAAGAAATCCGTAATGGCTCTTCTTCTTCGTTCAACAAAATTGTGGATCGTGTGGAGGTTCCTTTAAGGCAGCTTGTCACGAGACATGTTCCTGTGCAGGAAGTTTCTGGGGTCTTAAGTGAGAGTATGGTTAAAATTTGGCAGGCATTGCCCAAGTATCAGGAAAAGGGGCAGTTTCTGGCATTTTGTAAGAAAATTGCCCTAAGAACTTGTTATGATTTCTGGAGAGGGTATTATCGTAATACCGAGGTTCAGGAAGCAGATTTGACTAAGGCGTCCCGGACCTTTGAAAACTGGCTTGAATCCAGAGATAAGGAGAGCTGGCTTGAGGGCCAGAGGCTCATGGAACTAAGAAGTGTTCTGGATGCGGCCATGAGTGATATGTGTCCTGAGGATCGTATGGTGCTTCAGATGGTTTATCTTGAACAGAGATCTGCCATGGAGGCTGCTGAGGTGATGGGCATTAGTTGGGCCAATGTAAAGGTCAGATTGTTTCGGGCTAGAAAAAGATTGAAGATGAGGCTGATTAAGATGGGGGTTAGATCCTTATGAATGAAAAAGATTTGCAGTCTTCACTAAAAAAACTGTTTTATGCTTTGCCTGAGACTCCGTTTGAAGCACTGAATCGGGACGATTTAAAGAAGAGACTAATTCCCTTACAGTGGGAAACCACATCTTACGGGGTTTTAGAATGGCTGGAGGCTCGTTTTTTGCCCTTGGCTTTGGGAGTGTGTTTTCTGGTGATTGTGATGGTTATGGCTACGGCAAAATTGCCGGCTCCATCTTACGAAGAGGCATTTGTAGATGCTTGGGTTCTGGCGGCATTACCCTCTAGCATGGATAATCCAAACCAAAGAGAGACGCATGAAATTCATTAAACTTGCGCTATTGTTTATGTTGTTGTTTTTTGCAGGTTTTGTTTCAGGGCACTGGGTTTCGGAACACAACGCTCAGAAGCGTATCGCGGTCATGGCACCGGGAGCCTTAAGAGTACATCTGGAGTCTTTGCAACTGAATGTGGAATCGGTATTAGCTTTAAGCCAGGAGCAAAGCCAACGGTTTCAATCGATTCTTGATAAAAGTCTGGAGAAAATGGCAGTCTTACGCACTAGAACCAAGGAAGAGGGGCTGTTGATTTTACGAGAAATTGACATTGAAATGGGTAAAATTCTGACTCAGGATCAGAGCCTGAAGTACCAGACCATTCGTCAGACCCTTTATCTATCCAGTAGTCCTAGTTCACCCACTGGATAAATTTTACCACCTGTAACCTAAAGGCAGGCTGAAACGATTAAACAGACTGAAGGCATCTCGAATGGAGACATGTGCCGTGAACTGAATTATTGGAGGAATCAGAATGTTTAATTTGTTACGCCTAATGATGGTTTTGTTGTGTTTAGGTCCAGTTGGAGTTCAGGCTGGGGAAGTAGAAACTAGCGAAGAAGTAGTCTCCACCCAAGTTGAGGAAGTCCAACCTGCCGCCGATTTACATGCTCATGTTGAATCCATGGTTTCCAACCTGCTAAAGGCTTATAACGACCAGGATCCCACTGCATTTTATGCTGATTTTGCTGAGTCTATGGCCTCCATCA
>DITF01000357.1 GCA_002422125.1 bacterium UBP17_UBA6191 | reverse complement strand
TTAAAATGGCTTCCTGTTTTCGGTATTCTTTGACGCTTTCTGTGATTTTTTGATGTAGTTTTTGCATACATTTATGTTACCACGGGGTTTTTTGGCTTCTTCAGAGGCACTAAAAACTAGGAAACTCAGCAATTGGATCATTTTTGGTCAAGTTTATAGACATTTGGCAACTAAAGCCATAGTTGGAGTATTTTGCGCGGGATTTTTCCGGCCATCACGACTGAACTAAAAAGGATGCCCAAAAACCTGTCAAGTAATTTTTGAAAAAACTGGTCGTGACAAATGTGTTTTTATGTGATGAGCAAACACCGTGACAGATTGATATCAAAATAACAACACTACAGCCCGTTGGGTATTTTAACTCTACCCAACTTGAAAATTATGTGCGGAATGTGAGCTACATAGGAGTACCAGTTGTTACCAAGTGGTGGTGCGGTTTTTGAGTGAATGAGCCCTGAAATCTGGCTCCAGTTGCGGGATTTTATGGTTTTAGCCCTTAGCCTTTTTGCATAAATTTTGCTTTCAGAGCCCAGATGCGAGTTTTGAGAAAAAATCTGGTTTTGGGTTGGCGCGGACTCTTTCATCACATTAGGCATAGATTCAGGATACCACCAGAATTTGTTTCACTGGTATGGCAAAGAGCTCATTTTTACTAGCCCAAGGCAAACTCCGTCAGGCTTTGGCAGATTGTCGGCATACTGTGATCCCAGAATTGAGGAGACCAACCAAGCCATACGACCTCAATTCGGAAATCTCGCTCATTTCAGGTCAACCCCACTCATCCAAAAGCTGCCAAAATGTTACGATGCTAATTTGGTCGGTAACAGTTAAACTAGCCTCGAAACAATCCACCGACACAATGAGCTTAAAACCAGTAATGGTGTCAACATTATAACGCGGATAAAAAAATACATGTTATCTTCATATTTGAAAACTGAGCGCATGTAGCTTCTTAAGCTGATTGCTTGAAAAGGCCAATGGAATGGCAAACAACTGTAGGCGCGAAGGTACGCTTTAAAGTAGCAGGTAACAATGTGTGAAATTTCATATAGGGCACTATCACTTGGATTTTCTTCAAATGTGAGCAGACTTATCGCATCTCGCATAACAATGTCTAGATCATTTTTACTACCAAACCGCAGCAATACCACAAGTCTAAAGTAGTCAGGGAGTAAGCTTTCGAGAAAATCTTGCCTAGAGCTAGATTCGTCACTTTTTTTCAGAGTATCTCTCAAAGAAAAAAGGCGTTCTAATGCCTGCTTTGCTTCCAATTCAGAGTTTCCCTTTTCGATAGTCTGCCAATCTCTACCAATAGAGTTTTTGTCCAATTATTTGCCCCCAGGAGTTTTAAAAAAATCCATGTTTGGCATATTAAAGTTGCCGAAAAGTGTTTTTTTACACCGATGATATTCAATGCTACATTTTAGCAGGCACGCGTCCCTGCTAATTTGATCTCCCTCAATTACACACACCTACCACACTTATTTAGGCTGCAATTCCAGGGAAAGAACAGCCTCAAGGATTTTTTCTGCGCTTTATCTCGTTACGAATTAGGGTTAGCTCACGGCTTACTTGGCCGGCAATGGATGAATTTTCCTCGGCTCTTCGTATCAGATAGGGGATGACTTCACGGACTGGACCATAGGGCACATACTTGCAAACCTTGTGGCCAGCATGGGCTAGATTGTAAGTCAGGTGATCACCCATGCCATATAGTTGGGCAAAACTGAGGTGGGTAGTTTTCTTTAGCGCATTTTTGTGCGTTAGGGCATGAGATACGCTGTTTTCATTGTGGGTAGCCGCGCACAAAGCCACCACATTGGGATTATCAAGACATAAAGAAATTCCGGCATTGTAATCTCTATCTGTGTTTTCACGACTTAATTGCATGGGGGTGGCATATTTCATCAACAAGGCCCGTTCATTTTCCTTTTCAAGATATGCGCCCCGGACCTGCTTCACACCTAACCAGAATCCCTTGTTTTTGGCCTGCTCAATGGAATCCTTCAGATGGCTTAGCCGATCTTGCCTGTACATCTGCCAAGTTCCATAGATGATGGGTCTAACCTTGTTGTACTTCTCCATCATCATAAAAACCAGTTCATCAATTCGATCCTGAATCCAGGTTTCCTCAGCATCAATAAAAAGACGAACATCAGAATTCACAGCCTTGGAGCAAATTGAGTCCAAACGATTTACAACCCGCTGCCATTCGGCTTCCTCAGCCTCGCTTCGCTCGGCTTTGAGCTTTTCAAGTAAGGAAAATCTGGCGATGCCGCTAATCTTGATGCTAGTGAACTGCAATGATTTATAGCGAGCACTATAATCCAGAATTGTTAAAAGTTCATTGGTTGTGACATCAAATTCACTTTCACTCTGTTTGGCCTCAACCGCATAATCAAGATTGGTAATGATTCCAAATCTCTCCAACTCAAGTACTGTTTCCATACATTCCATGAGAGTTTCACCACCACAAAATAGCGGGAATATCGTGGAACGCAGAAGAGACTCAATCGGCAGACCCGCCTTTAAGGCAAGCTCAGTGGCTTTTGTGCCAAACCTGTTTAAGCCAGGATTGTTAAATAGAGAGAACAGGGAGGACGCTTTTCTTAGTTCAGCATCTGATTTTCCCTGAAACGCAATTCTTGTGTCGGAGAAATCCATAGTTTACCTTCTTAGAGCCTAGTTCTGATCGATGTTCGGCACGAGTTTTAGCTAGTAGGCTCTCGCAAAAACAACTCGGCCCTTAGATGGCTTACCACTGAAAATACAAACCCCGGCTTCCTGCTTCTGATCCAGTGGAATACAGCGAATCGTAGCCTTGGTCTTTTCCTTGATGGCTTCTTCCGTCTCGGTGCTACCATCCCAATGGGCCAATACAAAACCACCGCTAGAATCTAAGACTCTTTCAAAATCTGCCATGGTATCCACACTAAAAGTATTGGCTTCACGATAGGCACGGGCTTTTTGCAATAATTCGGCCTGAATTTTATCCAATGCCTCATGAATTCTTGCGGCCAGACCCTCACAGGGAACAATTTCTTTCTGCCTTGTGTCCCTTCGGGCCAGTTCCGCAGTCTGGTTTTCCAGATCACGGGGACCAATTACTAACCGTAAAGGCACCCCAAGCATTTCATACTCAGAATACTTCCAGCCGGGAGATTTTTTATCATCCTCATCAATTTTTATCCTGATTCCAAGAGCCTTCAATTCACTGGCCAGTTCTTTGCATTTGGCCCTAGTGCTTTCCAACTGCACATTTTTTCCGACCGGAATCAGAACCACCTGAATGGGCGCCAGAACCGGAGGTAAAACCAGCCCATAATCATCCGAATGGGTCATAACCAAGGCCCCCATCAGACGGGTGGAGACTCCCCAGCTCGTAGCCCACACATGTTCCTGTGTCCCCTCTTGAGTCAGGTATTTAACATCAAATGCCTTGGCAAAGTTCTGACCAAGAAAATGGCTAGTTCCGGCCTGAAGAGCCTTTCCATCCTGCATAAGGGCCTCAATGCAGTAAGTGTCTACGGCCCCTGCAAACCGCTCATTTTGGGTTTTTACTCCCTTAATGACCGGCATAGCCATCGTGTTTTCCGCAAAGTCAGCATAAACCTCAAGCATTTTTTTGGTTTCTTCAACAGCCTCATCAGCCGTAGCATGGGCAGTATGCCCTTCCTGCCAAAGGAATTCGGTTGTCCGTAAAAACAATCGGGTGCGCATTTCCCAGCGCACTACATTGGCCCATTGGTTCACCAGAATTGGCAGATCACGGTAGGACTGAATCCAGTCCCTGTAGGTTGACCAGATAATCGTTTCCGAAGTAGGACGAACGATCAGCTCTTCTTCCAGCTTGGCTTCAGGATCAACCACAACCCCGTTCCCATTAGGATCATTGATTAAGCGATAGTGAGTAACTAC
>DITF01000245.1:6494-7132 GCA_002422125.1 bacterium UBP17_UBA6191 | reverse complement strand
ACTTCAGGCAGCCTAGAACCTTTCAGTTAGCAGTTATATCGTATAAACTTGCTCTTCTGACCGCCAAACACAAAAAATCGTCCGCGGCCCGCTCAGGGACCTTTAATCTGAGATTGGCTTGGTTATACCGCTCCATTCGCAAAACAGAACAGGAGAAGTCACATATCCAGTATGCCTTAAACTATTACATGGATGCGTATACGCAAGAGTCCGATCCAGATTTTGGCAACATGAGCCCCGGTGGAATTATTTACCTTTTAGGCGAGCTGAACCGTCAGATAGGAGATGTAAGGACAGCGGTAAATTTTTTTCAAAAGGTTGTCAACGACAAAAAACTGAATACTGAACCAAAGTATATTAAGCTGGCACGGCTACAGTGGGAAAATCTTAAAGAAAACCGGGTTGGCTCTGAGGTTACTCAGGTGGAAATGGATGAGTCATCAAACCAGAACAATGAAGAGATCTGAACTGCATCGCAAGTGCGTGCTGTGTGTGCAGGAACTGGGCAGACTAATAGCCTGTACTGAGCCAGATTACCGGGATGTTCAGGAGCTTGGGGTTTTGTTAGAGGAATGGCAAGCCTGCCTGGGTCTGTTGGAATCAAGTCTGTTAAATATTAAAGAGAAAATTCTGACTGA
>DITF01000245.1:0-6383 GCA_002422125.1 bacterium UBP17_UBA6191 | reverse complement strand
CACAGACAGAATCTGATTCGTGTCCAAAGGTATCGTCAGTTCCTCAACTAGTCTGTATAATACTTGCATGCAAAATCAAGCCTCCTTTCAAAGAACCACCCTTTATATCAAACCGACCTTTCAACGAAAGATGATGATTATCATGATCCTTCTTGTCACAATCGCGTCCAATTTAGTGGGTGGGTTGTGTTATGGCCTTATAACCTGGACACTTGAAGATGAGTTGTTGATGGAGAGTGCAGTTACTGCCGTGGATGCTGCCCAGATTCCAGTCTTAAAGCAGAAAATTTTTGCATATATTTTCCCCAAAATCATGCTGGCCGAGATAGTGACCATTTTTCTCTTGTTTTTTTTAACTCTGAGGTTGACCCATCATATTGCTGGGCCAGTATATCGTATGGAAAAAAATATGACGGAAATGGCGGAAGGCAATCTTGAGCTACGGACCTTTTTTCGACAAAGGGATGAGTTTTCTGAGCTAGCTGTAGCCTTAAACACTCTGGCAGACTCTTATGTAGAGAGATTAAAACGAATTCAGTCAAAAATAGAAATACTCATGGGCTCGGATATTTCTGCTGAGCAAAAGCGACATATAATGGACATTCAGGAGGAGTTAAAGACTCAGCCTCCCAAAGAACCGGCTTTTGAGGAAGATTTTAAAGCGGAAAAGCCACTATGATAGTTCGATTGATTGGGCTGTCAATTGCTCTGCTCCTTTTGTTTGGATTGTCCGGTTGCCTTCGTAATGCAGATGCCACTTACGCAAATGCAGTTCGTAATATGGAGGAAAATCGGCTTGATAGGGCCGAAACCCTGCTTTTAAATGTCCTTGAAATCAAAGAGGACCATGCCAATGCCTTATACGCACTGGGTGTTCTTTACATGAAGCAGGAAAGGTACCGTGAAGCAATTCCAAAATTTCAGAAGGCATTGGAGGCCAATCCTGAGGATGCCGAGGCTCAGATCAATCTGGGTGTGATTTATGCTAGGACCAATCAGTTAAAAGAAGCTGAAGATGCTTACATGAAGGCCATAGTAAAAAGCCCAGGCAACGCAACAGTGCTTTTGAATCTGGCCAGACTGTATGCCAAACAAAAGAAATTCAGGGAATCCAGATTACTGTATGAAAAAATTCTGCGCTCCCAGCCTAGTCTTTATACGGCCAACAAAGAACTCGGATACATTTATAAAGCCGAAGAAAGGCTAACCGATGCGATCGATCAGTTCTCCAGAACTTTGAAACTGAATCGGGTCGATGCCGAAGTTTTGTTTGAGCTTGGTAGTCTAAATTTCAAACGGGGAAATCTGACTTCAGCTTCTCGATTTTTTGTGGCCGCAGTGGCGGTTAAGGAAGATCCTTTAACATTTCTGGCTATGGGGGATCTGTACCACAGAGCAGGTAAAATCAAAGAATCAATTGTGGCCTATCAGAAAGCCTATGATTTAAAGCGAGACTCCTACGAAGCCACCTTTAGATTGGCTACTTTGTTTTTGGGTCAGGCAAATTTAGCCCAGGATGAAAATGCTGCCAAGGAAGACCTTTTGAAGGCCGAACGCTATTGTTTAATTGCCCTTGAGCTGAACAGGCAAAGTAGCGAGGCGCATAAATATATGGGGATTCTCCACTATCGCTTTTTTAGAAATGAGGCAGCCGTTGAGAGTTTTCGAAAATCCCGCGAGTTAAACTCTTATGTACGGGAGACTAATTACTATCAGGGTATGATTGCTTTAAGGCGTTCCGAATTTGCTGAAGCCATCCAGTTTTTTCTCAAGGAGTTAATGGAAGATCCGGGACATTTAAATACAGCCAAAGAATTGTCCAAGCTATATATTGAGTACAAAGAGTGGGATAAGGGTGTCAAGCTGATAAAAAATGCCTTAAAAATGGCCCCTCAGGATCCTGATCTTTTGACCAGTCTTGGTTCAATTTATCTGGTGCTTGGGGACGAAGAAAAGGAAAAATCTGGATTATACTCGGCTTTGGAAAGCTACGATGAAGCCATTGCCTTTTTTGGAACCGCTTTAAAGGTCAACATGAACAGGCTGGATGCTTTAGAGGGAATTCTTAAGGCACTGGATGGGGCCAGACGGCATGCTGTGGCTGTACCCTATCTGGAAAAAATGATTGAACTGAATCCAGATCGACTGGAGTTATATCCCCGACTAGCCATCGGCTACTCATCAAATCAGGACTTTGCCAGAGCGATTGATGTATTGCGTCGCTATCTGGAAAAGAAGGGGACTGATGCAGATGTCTGGTTTCAACTAGGCAAGGTTTACGCGGACAAAGGCGATTTTTTGGATGGAATTGAAATGTTTTCCAAATCCATTGAACTGGATCCACAAGACCCTAGAAAAAAAATGTATTTAGGCATGCTTTATGCTGAGGTAAATCGATTTGAAGATTCTTTGAAGATTTTGCAAAAGGCCATGGATCAGGCTGTTCAGGACGAGGTAACCCGTAGACGATGTGAAGATTTGATACGACAGATTCTGGAAGTATCTGGACTGCCTCCTGAGAAAATCAGAAGTACCATTTCAGATGCTGAAGCCAGAAAGATTAAGCAGAGTGCCAGACCTAGACTGAATCCTGGGACAAAACCCTATGCACAGGCCATGTTACAGTCTGTATTTACTCGAATCAGCAAGGCAAAGAGTGAAGGTAGATGGACTATCGAAATTAGAAAACAGGCCTTATCACTGGTAAGAATGCGCCTGGTTCGTAACTATAGAGATCTGGTTCAGTTTAAAAAATTTAAAGATGAAACTACCCGTCGCTATTATTTTTTAGGAATTAAGAAGTTAATTGAGATGATCAAGGAATAAAAACTTATTCCTGCATATCTGAAGATTCGGTATCTTCAGGTTCCGTAGATACATTCAGCCAGAATTGCGGTGAGAGAGTTTTCTCCATTGTGCCTTCTATCTTGTTTTTTGCTTCCTGCCAGGCGGCATACCCCCGAAAATGCAAATATATCACCTGGTACAGGGTTCTGGACTTGTCCGGCATCTGATTTTCTTCACAGAACTTGGCCCCTTGATGAAATAAATTCACTCCCAGCCTTCGGACGCGTTTTACTAAATCGTCGCTTGGGGAATCCAGTAAAACTTTAGCAAATTCGAGGGCTGCATCCAGATGCTGATTCAAGCCGTAATGGTAGGCACCTTTCGCAAAAATGGCCTGATGAATTCGTTTTTGGAAACGGGGTTGTTCCTCCGCAGTTGCTAGGGCCAGACCTGTTGTCCAGGCGGTAACGGCATCTTGCCAGTACATATCTTTTTCCAGTTCATCACCCCAGTTAATGGAAGCCTGCAACAAAAGCCTGCGGGCCGATTCCTTTTCTCTGCCTTCTGTTTGTGAATCCATGTAGTTTTTGAGGGAGGAAACCGCTTGTTTATACCGTCCTAGACGCAAATAATTTACCCCAATTAATAAATCCAGATCCCAAAAATCGGTCAATAAAGACTTGGCTAGTTTCAGGCGAGTCAGGCTTAGCAGGTGGTCCTTTTTTAAATAGGCGTCCTGACCTTCGCGGACAAATTGTTCGGCCAAGGATTCTTGACTGGCGTTTATTGAATCACTAAAACCCAATAAAATAAATAAGACCAGAATTCTCAGATGCGTTTTTCTCCAGCGTTTTCTTTGGTAAATCTGGGTGTGATACTCACCTTGCATAGGGTTTTATCTTTTTTTAGTATCAGTTCCCGCTTAATATTAACTTCTTTTCCCTTTAGACCCAAGAATAGATGAATTTGGGCCACTCCCACACTGTCAGTTAAGACGGTACGACGAAATGGTTCATCTTTATAAGCATTAAGGATGTGGCCCGTGATGCTGTGTTGGGGATCAATTTCCACTACAAATTCTACGGGCAGGTCAGAATAGACCCGGTCTTTGATATCACGGGCTTCGATGCGTATAGGTATCAGGCTGGCTTGATTTCTTAGTAATCTGGCCTGAGTTCTGATTTTGATATCTGCTTCATTGCCAGAACTAAATAATGGGGTCTCCCCTGTGATAGGCATATCGCTGGTGGGATTGGATTTGATCTCGCTTTTGGCATCTGTAATGGATGTGTTTGGTCTGGCGGCTAGTTTTGGTTCCTTTACGGGCTGCGAGGCATGTGAGTTTGCACTAGCAACTGTATTGTGGGGAAACATTTCAAAGTCAGGGACAAAATGTTTTGAAAGGGGATATTCGGAACCCTCCAATTTGTCCGAGGGTCTTTTATTGGCGGGTTCTTCAACAAAAACTAGCTTTAGCTCAGACTCAAGGCTTGATTCCTGCAAGCGCTCTTCTCTAAGGTTTTGGTTTGTTTCTGTTTTCCGATCAGAATTGATAGCCATAAGGTCAGATAGGATCACTTCAAAACGATTGGTCTGAGGCTGTTTCTCATCCTTTGGAGCTGGGAGAGGATTTTCTGGCATGTCGCTTAACAGGGCTGCGAAGCTTTGTCCTGAACGGGCTTCAGAAATAGTTTGTACGGTTTTTATAACCTCGGTTTTCTGGGCGGGTTTTACAGGCTTGTAGGTATTTTGAGCTACAAGAGGCATGGGCATAAAGGGATTACTCTCGATTGCTGGGCTTGAACTTACGAGAGGTTTTGGTTTTTCGGGTAATACGATCTGATTTAGAAAACTGTCAAAGTTGGTTTGCTTAGTGACAACACTGATTTCGCGTTTGGGTTTAGTTTTTTCTTCATAGCGGCTCAAATCGGCCAATAAGGTTTCTACGGGAGACTGCTCGGAAGTACCCTGTTTTTGAATGCTTAGTTTCTGGGTAAAATTTTTGACACCAGAAGTGTGCCGGTCTGGGACAGGCTGAGAAACCACCACGGAAGGTGTGGGACCAGTCTGCCGTTGCACTTCAATTTTTTGCTCTAAATCGCTGTAAAAGTTTTGAAAAGTCTGGTCCTGGTCACGAGCCCAAGGTCCTGCTGGCGCCTCCCGGACCAATGTTTGATGGTAAGCATCCAACGGTTTCCGGCTTGGGGCTGGAATAATTTTTCGATTGGAGGGAATTTGTTTTAGACCACCTTCGATATGACTAACCATATTTTCAAACTCGGTTTGTGGTTCAGAATCTGAATTGTGGTGCTGGGCTTGCAAATGATTTAAGTATCTTTGCTCTTGCGCCGGAATGATTTTTTGTACGACTTTTCTCTGGGTTGATACTGGGTTTTTTTGTTCCCATGAGCTTAAGAACTCAGAAAAATTTCCATCTCCGGTTTTGGTGTCAATTGAGGGGCTCGCTTCCAGAGGCTTACGAAAATACAGCTCCTGAATTTGATTGATATCTGCCCTTAACCGGTTCAGCCTTTCCATGGATTTTTCGTACAAAAAGGCCTTTTCAGGACTCTGCCCTTGAGATTTTAACTCATTTAAGACAGCGGCTAAACGACTGTCCTTTTGTACAAAATCAGCCACTTTATTCTGAAGTATTCTAGTCAGGGCCTGTTTTTCGGAATCTGATCGGTTGTGGGTGATATTTTCTTCGGTTTGTAAAATTTCACGGTGGCGAATTTCCACAATTTCAAAGAGTCGAGAAACCATGTTGTTGATTGGATCAGATTCTACGCCTGCCTGGGCATACGGCAAAACCAAAAACACAAATATGAATAGACATGATAATAGCGACTTTAAAAAGTTGAACCACATGAGCCCATTTCCTCCAGCAATTGGCCAGAAATGGACTCAATTATCCAGTTCTGGCATCAACCCATACTTTTTCCCATATCAAACATCGGCAGAAACATGGAAAGCGCAAGAGTTGTAACGATAGTTCCCATCACCACAATCATTAATGGTTCAATAAGTCCAATCAAAGTGCCTACCGCTTGACCGACCTGTTCATCATAATATTTACCAATTTTTTCCAGAACAACTTCCATAGAACCGGTTTCTTCTCCAATACTAAACATCAAAAGTACAATAGGAGGAATCACCTTCCGGTGCTTTTTCAGTCCATCTGAATAGGTGCCACCACCTTTTAGTGCATCAATTGTATCTTCAATCAAAATTTTGAACTGCCGGTTGCTAATCGATTGTTTACAGATACCTAATGCCTGAAGTCCTGGGACCCCGCCACGAAGCTGGGAAGCCAGTGTATGCACGAGTCTCGAAACATAAAACTTTTTTAATAGATCTCCCAAAACGGGACTGTTAAAACAGACGATGTCAAAGACCTCTGCCCCTTTATCTGTTTTGGTAATGGAATAATAGAGTGCTCCCCCCACGGAAATCAGTGTCACAATAATTAAATGCCATTGTGTCATCAAAAAATTGGACAGATTTTGTACAAATAGTGTGATGCCGGGCATATTTTCCGGCTTTAAATTCAACGAGGTAATAAACTTTGGAAAAATGACGGTAGTCAGCATTAC
>DITF01000244.1 GCA_002422125.1 bacterium UBP17_UBA6191 | reverse complement strand
TAGCGTCTGCCGATAAAAAAAATAATGATGTATTGCGCGCCCATTTTGCTCCCAAGCGGGAATCAATTGTTTTAAAGACCATTCCCGAAAGGGGGGCTAAGGAAGTTGAGCTTTATACGCCCATTAGCTTGATTCTTAGGGCGGCACCTGGCCCAACCTCACAAGGGCTGTTGAATCCAAAATTGTTTGCCAACAATCAGGAGTTGGCTTTAACGGCACAGTTTAATGAGGTTCAGAAAAGAATTGATGTGTTCCCAGTGTCTCCTTTGGAGCCTGGAACAGATTACCGCCTGGAAGCCGGATTTGAAGTGCTTGAATTCAGAACACTGGGTGAGGGGAATGTCTTAAAAAAGCAGCCTGAGAACCAAACCGTTAAAAGCCCAGTTGTAGCTTTACCCTTAAGAGTAGCCAGAATTTTTCCGGATCACAGATCAAGAAATGTAAAGGTGAATGCTCCAGTGAGGGTCAGATTTAATCAGAAAATTCTACCAGAATCGGTTTCTGCCGATTCACTGCAACTATTTCAGAATCAGAAACTGATCCCTGGGGAAATGGTATTTGAAAATTCAGATATGGAATTGTCATTAAAGCCCTACCAAAATTTGTTGGAGGCCAGCATTTATGAAATCCGTATCAGCCCCAATTTAAAATCCTTTGATAACCAGCCACTAGAACTGGAAACAGTATATCAATTTAAGACCCAGCACTTTACGCCATTTTTAATTAGTCAAATGCCAGAGGGAGTACTAAATCGTCCCGATCAGACTGTTGTGATTCGCTTGAATCGTCCGGCTGATCCTCAAAGCCTCAGACCTCAGGAATTTCAATTAAAAACTCGCTCATCCGTGATTGAGGGTAAAGTTAGCCTACAGGACAGGGGAATGGTTTTAGTGTTTTCTCCTTGGCAAAGACTAATGGATCAGCAGGATTTGATGTTTTATTTATCGCCTAATTTAAGAGATAGGGACGGAAATCTATTAGACAATGCCCGACCAATTTCACTGGCAACCCGCTTTGTTCAGGAAGTGGCCATGAGTGAGCCATCAGCAATGCCAGAGCCTGTAATGGATCTGGAACCTTTGATGAAATTATGGTCTTCGGGAATTTTAAAAAGTCGCGGGGCTGAGTCTTTAATTCATGGCAAAGAAGAACCTTCCCGTTGGAGAGTGGCCCTGGTTTTGGAGGAAGCCCTAACTTCCTTTGAAATGTTGTCACCTCCCCTGAAACAAGAACTTTTGTCTATGGCTAGAGGCTATGAGGCTGAATTGCGTAATCTCGGTATAGATCTGGCTCAGTATCAGTTAAGACCGGCACCACGACCCATGCTTCCTAATGCTCGAGAGGCTCAGAGGCCGGTTCGTACCCCTCAAATGCCGCAATCAGGGGATTATCGCTCCCAAAAAGCTCCGGTTATGGATGATGATTTTGTTAGCCGGGCACGACAGATTTAGCCAGAATAAAGGTTATGTCATCTGATGGTGGGCGCATTTCCCGGTAATTTTCCAAATCTTGAAGTAGATGATTTTTTAAATCCGTCATACTTAAATGAGAGTTGGAAAGAAGCAAGGATTCAAGCCTAGGAATTCCATAAAGATTCAACATGGGATCCTCAAGCTCATTCACCCCATCAGTATATAGACATATGATATCGCCTGGGTTAAAGGGGATCGTTTTGGTTTCGTAAAGTGCTGGTGTGAACATGCCTAGTGGTAAACCCTTGGCATTTAGAAACTCAATGGTATTGCCTTTGCGAAGCAGAATCATTTTATTGTGTCCGGCTGAGGCATAGTGCAACAGATGATTTTTATAATCGATACGAGCCAAAAACAGGGAAGCAAACAATGAGTTTTGTTTATCGATACATAAAAGCTCATTTAATCTGGCCAGATTACTTCCACACTCCAAAGAATCAGCCATAAGCTGTCTTAATGTGGCCTTACAGGCTGCTCCAAAGAGGGCGGCACCTACACCTTTTCCAGATACATCACTAATGATTAACACGGCTCCATCAGGGCACAAAAACCAGTCAAAAAAATCACCACCTAAAAATCTGGCCGCTACATAGGATGAGGCTAAATCCAGATTACCGTTGGTATCCAAAGTACCGGAAGGCATCAAAGACAGTTGGATTTCCTGGCCTTCCACATTGTCTTTTTTGAGTTTATCCAGCCAGGCTTTGCCTTGAATTGCCAGAGCCAAAGATGCTAAAGATTGAAAAAAATCGATCTCCGACTCTACAGGCGGCCAGGCAGATTTTGGATACAGATCGACCAATCCAATCAAATCTGAATCTAGCTTGGCTTCTTCGGAGGAGAAGGGATTTTCCAGAGAGATTCGCTGGTATTCACCTTCCGAAACAAAATCGGGAGTATGCAATTGCGCTATGGTAACGGCGGGGTTGTTTCTTTCCATAAAACGGACGGAGGCGTGTTTAGCCTTACAAATTGCCACCATCCGTAGTAGGAGGTCTTCAAGCACAGAGGCAGAGCTTTCGCCATCCGTGGTGCGTCGATTCATTTCATTTAAAAACGAGGTCTGAGCCAATCTTTGATTGATGGTGATAGCCATATCCAAAAAATCATTTTCCATGATCTGGATCTCATCACCTTGAGAGCCGATTTTTCCGTAGTCCAGATTTTCTCCATGAGTAAATGCAAACACTTTTTTTTGCAGATTCATCAGAGGATGCACCATATTTTTAGACATGGATTGCCCAAGAAATAGCGCACTGAGTGCTCCCAATAAGGCCAGACAGATTGATACGATCAGGAATAATAGAAGATCTCGATAAGCCACCGATTCCGCAAGTAAGGTCACATACACAAAGCCGGGAATCATAGGGGCGTGGGAGGGTAATACACTGACCAGCCAAACCTTGTTGTCCTTGTCTACCAGGCGAGAATCTTCTACCCCCTGTTCTTCAAGCCATTGATTTGCCACGGACTCAGGAAGTAGGCGAATTCGGGTATTTTTTCTCCAGTATGCTTCTTGCCGGGATTTGTTTATGGCTTTGGTATCGGGAAAAGCTCCAAAAAACTCACTGAACTGATACACCAGACTCATCAGAGCAGAGCTTTCTTCCAAACTAGAACCATGTTTTTTTACAAGCAATGCCTTTTGTAGTTCCCGGATTTCAGAGATTACTTCCTCTCCTGCATACATGGGAATAGCCGTTTTGGCTTCCTGATTAAATTTGGCAATCATTTCAAAATAGCTGGTATCTGCTGAGGACTCAATATTGATCATTGAGGCAAACTGCCGACCTAACATCATTCGGTCAACCAGGGTTATGACCATGGCTACAGGAGGCATGGCCAGATTTCTGAGATATTGACTTTCGTTAAAATCAGGGGGAAAAAATGCAGCCGCAAACAAAGTCTGATAGGCACCCGAACGCATCAGGACGGGTTTGCTATTGATCAATTCATAAAGGTCGGAGCCTATGACTTGCTTGATCAGCATGAGACGGCTTGCATCTACAAACAATTCGCGACCAACGGAACCGGTTGTCAAAAATTTTAGGATGACATTTAAGGCATTTAAGAGAGGATCGTTTTGTGCAATCTTTGTGGAGGCCCGTTTTATACCACTTATAATGCTAAGATCCATGGGACTTTCATAATGGGCTCTGTCCGCCAATTTTAAATGATCGGCTACCGATTGGATATGTCCCAATCTGTGAATTGGCAGAATTTCCTGGTGTGGAAAATGCACAATTTTGGCCTCGGCTCCAAAGTCATGCCAGTCTTGCATCCAGTCTTCGTGACTATGTTTATAAAGCAGGTATGCTCTAGGAAGCTTTTCCCACTCGCGCCTGCTTAGAGACTCTTTTTTTATGATTTCAGATAGGAATACATCCGCACTTCCAGTTAATTCAAACACGGCCTGATTCAATTGCCTGAAGTAAACTGGTGGTGGTATTGGTTCGTTGGACTCAGCGACAGCATTGTCACGGATTCGATAACCTTCTTTATGTAAAAAAATTCGCAGATTTTCAACGGTACGAACGGCTTCACGAAGTTTGTAGGGATCAGGTTCGGCTGAGCCAAGAAACAGTAGTTCAATGGCAGATTTTAACTCAACTTCGGGGATTTTGCTGATTCGAGCAAGAAGTTTTAGGGAATCCGGTGCTGGAAGGCTTATCTTTTTGAATAATATCTGAACATCTTCGGGGATTATCTCGGTTGAAATCGCTTGGTCTACCTCCGACTGTGTACGAATCAGATAACTTTTCATTCTGGATAAAAATCCTAGCTTTTCATACAGTCTTTGTCTGTGCTGAAAAATGTCGCGAAAAGTTGCCATTTTATGCCAAAGTCTTTTTTCCCGGCTGTCAGCAAGATTTGCATCCCCGTAGATTTCAGTATCGCGAGGCTCCATAATGGCAGAAATTACGGAAAAATAATCCATGGGCTGGATTCCGTAGTGGTAGTCCATTAAATGCAGTCTAAGGGGTGACTCCAGTAAACTTCTGAAATCATCACAGGACATATTTTTTGTGTCATAGCCAAGTGGCAAAAGCCAATGCAACTCCATATCGCGTTTTAATTGGCAGTAATGAGTTTTTTGTCTGATGGAGGGTTCTGTATCAGGTAATTCCGGGAGGCTTTCAGGCCATATGCTTCCCATGTAACGGGTACGGGATTGGGCGATTTTCATCATTTCGGGAATGTAGGAATCCGTCAAAAATCCATCCAGTTCACCTACAAAACGGCCTTGACTTTCGACTACCATATTTCTGGTAAGCTCAGTGGCCGAAGTCCAGGCTTCCCTAGCTGAAACAAGGAGTGCAATGCAGGGAATCAGGATAGTAAGGAAAAAGAGTATTTGAAACAACCGGCCCAGAGGTAGTGATTTTTTATGGTTCATACCTTCTCTTTACGAATCATAATCAGGGTTACATCATCAGAAGGCAGGGCAGTGCCTTGAAAATCATGCATATCCGATAAAAGCATCTGTTGAATATCCTGTAGTGGAAAATGCATTTTCTCCTGGATTAGATTTTTCATCCTGTCCATACCGTAAAGCTCAAGTTGGGAGTTTTCAAGTTCGGTGATTCCGTCAGTATATAAAATCAGTGTATCTCCTATGTGTAAAAGATCCTGTTTTTCTTCAAATTTGAGAGGGGCAAACATACCTAAGGGCATACCTTTGGCATTTAGTTCCTCATAAACTCCATTGGACCTAAGTACCAGCATTTTGTTGTGTCCGGCTGAGGCGTAACAAAATTCACCTGTGTCCTGATTAAGGATGACTAAAAACAGAGTCTCAAACAGGGAATTATTTTTTTCCTCCTGCAAAAATTGGTTTAAGACTGCCAGTAACTGGGAGGGACGAAGTTCATTAGAATAGATGGCTGCCCTTAGCCAGGCTCGTGAAGATGCTCCAAACAAGGATGGCCCCACTCCCTTTCCAGAGACATCGGATATAGCGGCAACCAGATAGTTTTTTTGATCCCCGGCACAGGTAAAAAGATCAAACCAGTCACCCGCCAGCCCTCTGGCTGAAGTAAAATGCTGAATAAGGCTGTACCTGCCTTCGGTGTCTGGAGGGCATTTGGGCATTAAGCTGGCTTGTACTTCCCAGCCCTTCCTGGTGTCTTCCTGAATTTCATCCAGCCAGGTTTTTAGTAGAATGGATTGAGCCTGAACTGATAACAGAGCCAGAATCTGGGCCTCTGTTCTGGAATCAGGCATCACCAGAATAATACAGCCGTGAAGCCCAATTGGGAGGTCTTTGCCAAGGTATTCAAAACGAAAGTATCTGAGGGAATGAATACCAGTGCCTTTAAGTGCACCCTCGCCTAAATCCAGGACCTGTTCACGGGGCCCCGCTTCGATTTCTGGCAGAAGCAAGCTGATAATTGTCTGACCGATCTGGGTTGAGACTAACTTGGAGGAGTCAGATTTGTGCCAGGCCCAATCCCCGGGATTTCGGCTCAGTCGATTTTCAAAGACACCAGCCATCGCAAATTCCGAACCAAAAATCTCCACACAATTTTTAGTCAGGGAGGTTAACAAAACAATTCTACTAGCACCCTGATTCATCAGTTCATTCATGGTACCGATGCACTTTAGAGTTTTTACCCGGCCATCAATACGCATGGCCATTTGTTCAAACTGTCGATGTAACTCCTCAATTTCTTCAGCGCTTTTTACAGGTTGCACGGGAGATAGAACTGATTCCTCATTTTTAAGACTTCTGATGAAGTGGGCCAGAGTCAAAATAGGTTCAATGGTTCTTGTCTTGAGAAATTTCATGCCAATACCAGCAAATCCCAGGGTCAAGAACACACTCAGGTACAGGTAAAAATTTCTAGTTTGTTCAGCTTTTATCAGTTCCCTTGAACTTTGGGCAAACAGAAAAAACATACCAGGAGCTTGACGGGAGGGTAAAAAACTAACTACCTTACTTTCAGCATCTTTCCCGACAAAAGTCAAAGTCAAGGGGACCAACTGATTCATGCAGCGCCTTAGAATCAGATCAAGGGGTACAGAATTTTTATCACGAATGGTTTGTTTTAACTGAGCATCAGCGGCCAGTATAGTTGAGATTTTTTCTGCGCCAGTAATCCCGAATTTACCCGTTTCTGAGTTGACAATACCAACCCATTGCTGGCTATTGTGGCTATAAATTCCAGTTTGTACAGGCATATCCAATCCAAAATCAGAAGGTTTTAATCCCTGAGGTGAACTCAGGCTTAATTCTGCTGGCCTCTCATATAGAGTATTCAGTCTCTCTTCACCAGCCTGAGATCTTGTCTTGAAGTCCGCTGTACCTGACAGAATTCCAAGCACCACTCCACTTTGCTTTAAAGAGTCCTGTAGCTGAAAAAGTTTGTTTTGTATGGTTACCAGTCTTTCTCTGGTTTGCTGAACCTCTGGGCTCATTCGTCTGGAGGCTTCCGGCAATTTTTCATGCAGCAGCCGCAAAAATTGTTTGCGCAAGGATTCTAGATGGATCAGTCCAAAATAGATAGCCTGCGGTGCTTCTAGTTGAGAATTGTCTTTTTGATAATCGTCAAAATTCCAATCTTGGGGCAGATGGTTCCACAATATCTCAACATCAAGTCCGGCAGTGGGTGCGAAGGGAAACCATTGGTTGCGAACATCCATCAGATTACGGTTAAAGATGCTCGATAACTCCATCAGATCCAGATGTCCGACTTCTTCTCCAAACAGAAGGGCCCGAAAAATACGATAGGGGATTTCACCAATCATTTCTTCCCATACGACCTGAGAAATGACATCGGTGGACTGAAATATAGGGTGAACCGGAATATCTTTAAAGTAGTTCCAACGAGGGTTTTTATGTCCTAAGGCTTCTTTAAACTCATCACGGTCACTAATGTAACCAAGCGGTCTTTGTTGCGGGGGTAATAAATTGGAAAATTTCCAGGCATTGTTGCCTTTTAACTCAGGAGCATTGAGTGATTTTTCCAGTACATAAACCTGGATGCGCAAGGGAGACTCAACCTCGCTTAAGGCATCCATACCAAAGACGGCCTGCAGGATTGAGTCACGGTAGCGGAAGAATTCACGAGAATAGGCCAACCTATGTCTTTGAGCTCCGGCTGGATCAAATTTGTTGACTATAGTGGAGAAGCGTTTTGTGTGCCCAAACCATAAAGAGGAGTCGTGATTGCCTTTAAAACTTTTGAGACTGGAATCATGTTGGTATTCCAGTCCCAGCTTGCGTACGGCATTTTTGTAATCGGATAGAGCGGAATCCAGCTCCACTGAGGCCTTTAGATGCTCTGCNNCATGATGTTGCGAATGCCTAATTCGACGGCCTTTTCACTCGAATCAAGAGCAAATCGGATTAGAACTGCCATGGGAATGATGATAGCAAGGGCCAGCCTCCACCCAATCTTAAACAGAAGGGAGTTCATGGTATTTCTGGCTTTTTTGTACACGGGACCTATTGTATACTCTAGCACCATCAGGTTCCAACCAAGGCAGGATACAATTTATGCGAAGAATTTCTTCTGTGACTCAGGCCATAGGCAACACTCCTCTTGTTAGACTCAGTAAATTAGCGACGGGAAAGGTGAATCTGTACGCTAAAATGGAGTACCTTCAGCCAGGAGGAAGTGTTAAAGATCGAGCGGCACTTAGAGTGATTCAGGACGCTTATGCCTGTGGCGATTTGAAGCGAAATCAGCCTGTGATTGAAATGACCTCAGGCAACATGGGAGCAGGCCTTGCGATTGTTTGTTCGGCCATGGGCAATCCATTCACGGCAGTTATGAGTGTGGGAAACAGTCCAGAGAGAGCCAAAATGATGCGTTCTTTAGGGGCCGAGGTAATTCTGACATCTCAGGTTGATGGTACTCCTGGCCATGTGACTGGCAAAGACTTTTTTAAGTCAGAAGAAGTAGCTCGGGAACTGGCTCAGGCCCGAGGTGCTTATTATGTGGATCAATTTAATCGCAGTGGTTGTATGACAGCCCATCTCGAGGGTACAGGCCCAGAAATTTTTGAGGCCATGGAAGGAAAAGTGGACGCTTTTATTGCCACTGTTGGATCTGGCGGGACTCTGATTGGTTGTTCAACCTATCTGAAACAAAAGCTACCGGGTATTGTGACTGCTTGCGTGGAACCAGCCAATTGCGCCATTTTGGCCGGAAAACCAGTGACTAGTTCTAGCCATCTGATACAGGGAACCGGGTACAGTATTATTCCTCACCATTGGGATAAATCTGTGGTTGATCAGTATTATCAGGTCAGCGACGATGAGGTCTTGGAAATGACCAGAAGACTGGCTCGGGAAGAGGGCATGTATGTGGGATATTCGGCCGGTGCAAATGTTTGTGCAGCTTTAAAAATGATTGCTGCTAATGACTTTCCTGATGGAGCCAACCTTGTGACCATTTTATGTGACACAGGTCTAAAATATTCTTTCCCCTGATTGGAACATTTGTGAATACCTATTGACATATAGGACAGAACTACTATATAACCTGTGTTGGATATCGTAACTGATTTTGACAATACGCGGGAGAGTTATTGTGGCAATTAAAAAAGCTATAAATACCACGATGGAAGATATAGAGCATAAGTTAAATCTGATTTTGGCAAGGCTAGACAGACTTGAGGCGAGAATTTCCAAAATGGCGCCAGAAGAAGGCATGACTCAGGGAATGACTCAGGTTGAGGTGGCTAAGTTTTTAGGGGTTTCCGTAAATTACTTTAAACAGCATGTCAGGCATCAGATTCCTCACAAACAGGCGGATCGCAAGATTATTTTCTCCCGATCCGATGTTTTGGCTTGGCTGCATGGAAACAAAGAGGGTAGCGCAGCTTAAGAGTCTTTGTATGCTCTAAGCAGTAATAAAAAGAGGCTTTGGAAATTCCAAAGCCTCTTTCTCTTATCCCCAAAAAATATCTAGTTCACTTCTTCTTGCAGGGAATCAATCATATCAGCCCAACGGGTATAGGCTTCTTCTAAGAAGTCCATATCGATTAACATCTCACGGATTTTTTTCCTTTGCGGCTCAGGAAAATCCTCAGTCAGTCGCACCAGAACCGTAAACAAAGAATCGGTGGCATTTTCGACAATGTCTGTATAGCGTTTGTTGTCAATGTTGGAAAGCTGAGCTTGTACAAAAACAGTCTCCATAATCACATACAAAGCATTTACTGAAATTGCTTCAAAACCAGAAAAAATTTCTCTTAATACCTTATTTTCTCTACCCACAATTTCCCTGGCTGCCGGATCTGCATGCATGTCAAAGACATCCATGCCATTGCCACAGGGTTCATCATCATCATGATTACAGTGATCGTGTGCCATCTTGTCTCCTCCTCAGGCCAGAATAAGCCATCAGTTTATATGCCAACCGGGCCGCAAGTAAATCACAACCGTGAAATCCTGCCAAGGGGGCTAGCTCATTTACATCTCCACCTATAATATTGCGATTTTCGGAGGCCTTACGCATGATTTCCAGACATTGGAAATAAAGTAAGCCCCCGGGCTCGGGGGTACCGGTTGCTGGCATTATAGATGGGTCAAGCCCATCTACATCAATGGTTATATACAAATCCTCCAGTAGTGGGGACAGCATATCCTCAATATGCCAATTTTTCATTTCATGGGCCCAGAATGTTTTCACCCGATTGGGATTCTGTTCTATGTATTCAATTTCTTCTTCACATACGGCCCTGATGCCAACCTGAACCACATTTACTTCTGGAAACCTATGTAAGATTTGCCTAATTACACTGGCATGAGAGTACTCACTGCCCTGATAGGAAAAGCGCAAATCGGCATGTGCGTCAAAATGTAAAATCGAAAACGGTTTACCCTTACGATGTTTACAGATGGCTTCAATGGGGCCTAAGGAGATTGTATGTTCGCCTCCCAAAGTGATTGGGATCTTTCCATCCCGGACGATCCCAAACACCGTGTCTCGAAGAATATCCAGAAATTCTCTGGGGTCATCACAGCGAGGCAGGCTACTCATGGTAGCGATTCCCAAATCCAAGGGCCTGGTTCGTGTTTCCAGATCAAGAATTTCCACCTGCTGACTGGCGGCAATGATAGCCGAAGGTCCCATAGAAGCCCCACTACCGTAAGAAACGGTGGCTTCCAGAGGGGCCGGGATAATCACAAACTTCGATGTGTGATAGTCACATTGATGCGGACTTTCCGGGCCTAAAAAAGCCTGGTTAAAATCCGATACCGGCCCGATCATGCTCCTCCTCCATTTTCTCGGAACCATTCCAGACCTTGTTCAGATTTTTGCGAGCCAGATGATAATATCTTTGTAACTCATAAGGGTCGGCGATTTTGAGAACATCCAATTCAGGGGCAAACATTTCCGAGTAGCGATCGCGTCTGCGAATCAATTTGATTCTTCCAGATTCATCAATCAATACAATTGGTGCCCGCTTCATATTGTTAAAATTGGAGGCCAGAACATGGGAATAAGCCCCAATGTCCATAATCATCATCAGATCATCTTCTTCCAGTTTGGGCAGTTTTCGCTTATTGGCAATAATGTCCCAATGATCGCAAGTGTTACCAGCTATGGCATAGTCATAAATTCTGGGAGCATTCATTCTCTCTGCCGGAAGTACATCAAGCTGCAATTTTTTATCAAACAGAACATCAGGCACAAAACCGTAGGTGGAGCCATCGGTCACAACAAGGTGCTGATCCTTGGGTAAATATTTGCGGCTGATGACTTTCATCAGGCCCATTCCGGCTGCCGATAGAATAAATTTGCCCGGCTCAAACACCAATTCCGGTGGATCGTCTGCCAAGCCAAATTCTTCCAAAAGCTCCTGAAAATGATTTACAAAACGGTCTCCCATTTGTTCAGGCTGAAAAACCTTTTTGGCCATGGTCTCACGGGGAAATCCCCCTCCAAGGTCAATGATCTCTACCCGGTTGCCTTTTTGGCGGGAATAACCGGCTAGTTCACATAAAACTCGGGCTGCTTCGTAATAAGGCTTGGGAGAGTTTATATAACCACCATGAAAATGAAATCCGCACAAGTTAATGTGAGATCGGCGCGTCGCTATATCAATTGCTTCTTTAGCCTCGTCCAAGGGTATCCCATACTTGTGCATGCAAGTGGAATATCCTCTCCATTCCAGCAGGGGATTGATACGAATCATGATATCAATCTGTTTGCCAAGTTTTCGGCCGACCTCGTGGATTTTTTTGATTTCTTCAATATAGTCCACGGTGATGTAACGAACCCCAAGCTGGGCCGCAAAAAAGATATCCTGTTCGGTTTTGTGCAGATTGGTGAAAGAAATGTCTTTGGGCTCAAAGTCAGCTAAAAGACCAAGAATGATTTCTCCCACAGATGAAGCATCCAAATCACATCCTTCTTCCCTCGCCATCCTGAGCACCTCAAGATTGGAATTGATTTTACAAGGGTACTGAAGACGAATCTTGGGGTAGGCCGAAAAGACATTTAACATTCTTTTAAAACGGGAGCGGATCTCTTCTTCAGAAAAGATGTACAGGGGTGTACCAAACTTGCGTTCTAACTCCTGCATGCTAACCCCATGCACATACAATTGTCCGTCATCATCCTGTTTCAGAAATGACTTCCAACGAGAGCGAAAATAGCGTTTGTCTATGGAATGAAGTTCTTTTTTGCGGCGCGGTTTACGGGTGGAACCAGGCAGAGGCGGTACGGTATTTTCCATTTTTCTCCAGTTAGTCCCCGAGGACATAAGCAAAAATAAGTGGAGCCACGATACTGGCGTCAGAATTGATCATGTAGCTTGGTGTATCTTTGGATAACTTGCCCCAGGTGATTTTTTCACTGGGATAGGCTCCAGAATAAGAACCATAACTGGTTGTTGAGTCGGAAATCTGGGCAAAATAGCCCCATTTTCTGACATCAAGCTCCAAATCCTGTACCAGACAGGGAACGGAACAAATGGCAAAGTCACCAGCTATGCCCCCACCAATCTGGAAAAAACCAATGGAATGCTGTTTTTGTTTTTCCATGTACCAGCGACAGAGTTTTTCAAACTGCTCAGTGCCTGTCATCAGGGCTCTGTGGTTTTTTACCTTGCCCTCAATTACTCGGGCTGTGTAAATGTTTCCAAGGGTACTGTCTTCTACACCAGGAGTATATACGGGGATTCCCATTTCACAGGCCGCCACAACCCAGGAATGCTCCATAGGAATCTGGGCAATTTTTTTCAAAATTCCTTCTCTATGCAGACGATAGAAAAATTCACAGGGAGCCTGAGAGTTCTCAGAATTGGAAGCTTCCTGCCAATATTCTAAAAGTTTGGCCTCAATGTCTCGAAAAACGGTTTCAGGGATACATGTGTCTGTCACTCGATTAAACCCATCCTCATAAAGCTCTTGCTCCATGTCGGCACTTAAAGATCTCCAGTGCTCAACAATTTTGTAGTCATTATGAGCGACAAGATTAAAGATGTCTTCTTCCAGGTTGGCAGCCGTGCAGGAGATGGCATGTACCTTACCTTCACGGATCATTCTGGCCAGACTGATCCCGAGTTCGGCAGTACTCATGGCTCCAGCCAAAGTCAAAAACATGATTCCACCGTCATCAAGATGTTTTTTCCATCCTCTGGCGGCCTCAAGGGTTTCACGGGCATTAAAATGCCGGAAGTGGAGCTCTAGAAATTTTGAAATGGTTGACATGACACTCCTTAAAAGTCGGGACCTGTATGATGCATATTTTCAGAACAGCTAGTGTAGGGTCAGAACCGGATCAAATCAAGAATTTTTCCCATATGAAGCCAGAGTTGTATTATTATCCCGAGCGAGTTTTATGTTGATTCGATTTAAAAAAGAGACCGCAGAGTCTCAAATTCACCATTTTAAAAACCGTATTCTGAGTCAGGGCCATGAGTGTTTTTACGAGCCAGACGCGCTTTGTCTGGCCATTCCTACACTAAGGACCACTGATCTCAAGCTTTCACAGGATGAAATTTTGATGGTGGAAAGCCAGAGTGATCCCAAGGATGCCTATCATTTGGTGAGCAACCAATTCCGAGACCCCAAGACAATTGATTTAGGTTCGGGGCTCACCCTAGGCAGGGATGAATTTATGATCATTGCCGGACCCTGCTCCGTGGAAACGGAGGAACAGATGGAGGCAATTGCTAAAGCAGTGGTCTTGTCCGGCCAACGGTTTTTACGGGGAGGGGCCTATAAACCTCGGACTTCGCCATATTCTTTTCAGGGTCTGGAAGAGCTTGGCCTGCGGTTGATTCGTGAGGCAGCCGATCGTCACGGCCTGTTGGTAGTCAGCGAAATCATGGACCCTAGAGATCTGGAACAGTTTTATGCCTATGTTGATGTGATTCAGATTGGTACTAGAAACATGATGAATTATCGTCTGCTGAAAGAAGTGGGGAAAACTAAAAAACCCGTACTTTTGAAGAGGGGAATGAGCGCAACTTTGGAAGAATGGCTTTTAGGTGCCGAATATATAGCCTCAGAAGGTAACTCAAACATTATTCTTTGTGAACGGGGTATCCGCTCCTTTGATTCCAGTACCAGAAATGTATTGGATTTAGCCTGTATACCACGGTTAAAACAAATGACCTGGTTGCCTGTGATTATTGATCCATCCCACGGCACGGGCTATTCGTCTTTAGTCCCGTCTATGGCTATGGCTTCCGTTGCAGCAGGTGCTGGTGGCCTTTTAATTGAAGTCCATCCCGATCCTGATAAAGCTTTAAGTGATGGACAACAGGCTCTGACAATTCCTCAGTACCTAGATTTAGTGCCAAAACTCAAAGCAATTCAAGAAGTTTTGCGATTAAGATAAGTTACAGAAATCGGGCCACTCGCCCCAATATGTCATCAGCGTAGGCATAACTTTTTGCCGGAGGGGTGTTGCCCCCATTGTAACGAGCCAATGCTTCCCGTTCTCCATGTCGAGCTATCAGCTTATTCAGGTATTTGGCAATACCTTTAATGTTGTCACCTGGATCATAAGCATTAATCCCCAATTCCTTGGCAGTGGCGGGCAATATCTGACCAAACCCGGTGTCAGCTTTTCCACCCATTGTGGGGATAAAATTTTCCCAATGAACAAAGTCTGATTCCTTACTCATCAGGGCGCGCATCAGTGCAGTACGGCGGTTGGCATTAGGAACTGATTTTAGCTCGGTCGCTGCATCTCTAATCCAACCATTAAATAGTTCTGGTTGGGCCGATCGGGAAATCACAGGATAATCCTTGTAGCGATTAAGGGCGGTTTTCAGTTTCTGATATTCATCAAAAAGCATGGCTTTCATTCTGGTATTAAGTGATACAGCCGAGCGCATGCCTCCGTAGGTATGTCCGTAGCGAAGACCCTTTAAGGCGGATTCGTAGCTTCGCCTACCCTTCAAAAGTCCCATGCCTTGCATGATGGTTTTAGCCTCAGCTTCCCCAATTTGTTCGGGGGAGTTAAGCTCAAGCGAGAGTATTGGGTTTTGGACTACTGGTGCCGTGGCCCGTGTTTCGTTTTGCCCAATTGTTTGATCCAGACCCTCAAACCCAGGAGATTCAGTATTGGAGCAATATAAAAAAGTAATCAGCAACATCAATCCGAGTATAAGATTTTTCATGGTTTCATATCCTCTTGCAATAGGCTTTCTGCCCTAATGCGTGCTGATTCCAATGCCTCAATCACATCATGAGGCAATATTTTTCGATTAGAACCTTCTAGGCAATCGTTTGCTGTGTCTATGGCCTCTTTGATCTTTTTTTCTTCCAATAGGGCCATGGTCAGGTTGGCTTTTTGAATCACGGTATCAGCCGAACTGAACTGTACTCTTCGAGAAATGATCCCTCGTGCATCAAATCGTATCTGAAGTTCGCGGGTGAGGTATGGGGGATGGGTGGTAAATTCAGTAACCGCACTCAGAGCAGAGATTTTTAATGAATTTTCATCAGCACCAAAGCGGACCTGCCCTCTCGACAGTGGTAGGTCTATGCCCAGAAGCGATACCCGAGACAGGTAGGGTGATGAAGCTTGGCTTTGATACAAGCTTAAATCAAGCCACTGGGCCGTACCGTTTAGTCTCCATGAGGCCAGAACGAATAAATCTTTGCCCAGCCGAGCCACATCAATTTGCTCTAGCTCGGCTCCACTTCTTTCTTCAATAACTTTTTGGAAGCCGCGACTGTTTTTGAGAACTAAGCGGGAGTCCTGTTGCAACGGAACAGTGGAGATAAGCTCGGATTCGGAACAGATTTGCATTCTACTACCAAAAGGCTGGCAGACTTGTTCAGGGGCAAGGGCTTCAGCCCAACCTACAAGCTGAATCGCCAAGAATAATAGAAGTTGCATGAAATTTCCCTGCATTTTTCTAATGATGTCCTCTTTGGCCCCGTCTGGGTGCGGGCAATTGTCCGCCCTGCGAAAGCACTGCCTTAAGTGTAGCACGATTCAAAAGCAATTGATCGAGACTTTTATGATTCAGAGTATCCACAAACTTTTTCATGGCATCCTGCATTAGATCTCTTAAGGCGCAGAAGGGAGTAATTGGGCAGGTATTTAAGGCTTTATCCATGCAATTGACGGGGGCCAATCCTGGCTCGAGGAGGGTAACCACTTCTCCGATCATGATCTTTTGGGGTCTTTGAGCCAATTTCAACCCGCCGCTGCGCCCAGGCAGGGATACCAAAAATCCATGTTTGACCAGTTTAAGTACAATTTTATGCAAATGATTTTTGGGGATTCCAAAAGCATCCGCGATTTCACGGGCGGGAATTGGTCTTTGTTCGTCTTCAAAACATGCCAAATAGACTAAGGCTCTTATGCCGTAGTCCGTATATAAACTTAATTGCATAACACCTAGGTTATCATCGACTACAAGGTACAGTACAGCAGATTAAAAATTTGTTGTTGCATCACTATCTATCGTTGCCTTCGTTTGTTGTAGGCTGTTTTTGCCGCCTCTTCTTCACGGTTTCTGGCATTTTCTACGGCAAATGAGGCCTGTTGCGAAACCCCGGCGGCTAAATTGAACTCAGCATCTGTGAAGGGTCTGTCGTCTCTAGCTAGAATAATGGCTCCATACACCATGCCCTTTCTGACCAATGGAGTTAACATCATGTAAGGTTTGGGCAGGGAGAGTTCTGTGTTACTGAGGCTGTCTTCAGGAAAACGAAATCCCAATTTATGGGATTCCAAGGTGGCTACAGACCAAACTTTCTGTTCCAGGGATAAATCAAAATCACCAGTTTTAGCTACAGAATCATAACTGTCAGAAAGTTCATTAAAGATAAACAAGAGACCAAAACCAGTCATCAGGGAGCTAGAGAGTCTTTGCAAAATGCCTTGGCACATATCCGCCAGTCTTTGATTACGACTGATAATTTTGCCGGTGTCATAAAGCACCACTAACTCCATGTTGGTTCGCCTAAGACGATTTGAAATGGCCTGAATTACGCCACAGAGCAGGGCAGAGGAAACTTCCACATCTGAAGTCACCAATTCATCAAAGGCATGTTTTGAGACCTCCAGCAAATAGGTTTCTTCACCAGCTATTACCGAGGCTGAGCGTACAGAGTCATCAAATAGTGACATTTCACCAAAAAATTCGCCGGCCCGCAATCTGGCTAAGGCTTTAGCTCTGCCGGTTTCGGCATCAATGGTTTTGGCAATGATCACAAAACCACTTAAGACCACAAAAAGTGCCCCCTCGTCCTTATCACCTTCCCGAATCACAATGCTGTCCGCATCAAATTTTAAAATCCTGGCTTTTTCCATTAGGGACTTTAACTTCCAGGGGAATTGCAAAAAGGGGCTAAACAGTGGAATTGCAGCTATGTCTTTCAGTGTAATTTGCATATTTCTATCCTAAAAATTGGGTTTGATGTTTTCAGGGTAAATGGCTTTGGAAACCGCATCTTCATAAGTTACCAGCCCCTTTGAGTATAAATCCATCAAGCTCATGTCCATGGAGACCATTCCTAGTTTGGCCCCGGTCTGAATGGCAGAATTGATCTGGTAGGATTTACCTTCACGAATCAGGTTGGCAATGGCAGAAGTTACTAATAGTATTTCTCGGGCCGCAACTCGGCCACCGTTTTTTCTGGGTAGAAGCTGTTGGGAAACAATGCCTCGTAGAGTTGTAGAAAGCTGGGCCCGTACCTGTTCCTGCTGATGAGATGGAAACACATCAATAATTCTATCCACAGTTTGGGCCGCATCCTGGGTGTGCAGTGTGGACATGACAAGGTGTCCGGTTTCTGCCGCCGAGATTGCCGCCGATATGGTTTCCAAATCGCGCATTTCTCCTACCAGAATGGTGTCAGGATTTTGCCTTAAGGATTGTCTTAGGGCAATGGTAAAGGATTCGGTATCCGTTTTTAATTCTCTTTGCTCCACTACGCAGTTTTTGTGGCGGTGTACATACTCGATCGGATCTTCAATGGTAATAATGTGTCCATTTTTCCTTTGATTGATCAAATCCAACATGGCGGCCAGTGTAGAGGATTTACCTGATCCGGTTGGCCCAGTCACCAAAACCAGACCTCTGGGCAGAAGGGCCATGGTTTCTATGGGCTTGGGCAGGCCCAACTCTTCAAAAGAGGGGATGGTTTCTGTGATGGAGCGAAAAGCAGCTCCCACACATTTTTTCTGCCGAAACACATTAACGCGGTAGCGGGCAATGCCCGGAACCGACAAAGCCATATCAAGTTCAAAGGATTGTTCAAAAATAGCAATCTGATCCTGCCTCAGAAAGGAGTAGACCAGTTTTTTAACCATGTCTGGATTAAGTACGGGAAATTGATCCCTCACAAGGGATCCACTGACCCGAATCATAGGTGGTAGCCCTACTGAAAGAATAATATCGGATGCTCCCTTGGACTGGGCTCGACCCAGAATTTTAAACATTTCTTCCTGGGCGGTTCCGAAGGTGTCTGATGAAGATGTGCTTGCCACCTGACTCTGTGCTGGTTGTGTTCTGGGGGCAGCAGTTTGGGCCTGGGCCGGGGGTGAAGTCACACGGGCGGCAGGCTGGGCCTGAGCGGGAGCTTGGGCTTGTCCAGAACGGGGTAATGTGATGGCCATATATTTCCTTTATCGTTTGACCAGTTTGCCTAATAACGATCCAAAAATTCCCTTGGACTGGGGTTGATTCTGTTTCTTATCAGTTTCGACTTCAGGTTCTAATTGATCCACACTCTCGGCTTGAGTAGTCACAGGATCGGGTTTTTTTTCCGGGCGGCTGCGTAAATACTGGCCAAATTCTTCCACGGACATGGCGAGCCCTGACTGTCCCAGTTCAGGATTATTTTTCCAGTCATTTAAAATTTGTTTGGCGTATTCCTGTACCTTGCCACTGCGGGTTTTAAATGCTTTGTGAGCCATGAGAAGGAGTTTATCATGGCCTATATTTTGAATGGAGTACAAACCCGCTATTGCTTTGGATTCCTGCCCAGAGTTAACCAGAGTGCTTAAAGGCACAAAACATAAGGTTTCCTTTTCCTCATACAGTCCGATAATACATTCCGCCACCACCGATTCTTCAGAATCTTTGAGCATTCTTTCCAGAAGGGGCATGCTTTTTCCCTCCATCATGATTCTATACCCTTTGGCCACGGCCGTACGCACCCGTTTATCAGCGTGTTCAGAGTAGGACAAGAGAGTATTAATTCCCGATTCTCTACCTGAGGCGGCTATGGCATCGATTCCCTTTTCTATAATTTCTGGATCTTTACTGACGGCAATCTTTTGAATTATGGATTCGGTGGCTCCCTGATCCTGCAATTGCACGAGTCGCGCAAAAAGCTCCAGAATTTTGGACTTGTCTTCGGATTGCTCCAATTCATTGCGGGCCCGGTTAATTTGGGTCATCTTTTTTTGGCGTTCGGCTTGGGTTTTTGTGTCATCGAATTGTGCCTGATCTCTAGTTTTTGGTAAAAGATCTGGGTCGATTACAATTTTGGATTCCTGAATTTTTGGTCTTTCCATTTGATGGATAATGGATTTAATGGACATGCGCAATTCAGCGGGCAAGTCATTACCATGGGCCGTATCCAGCCAGGCAGCCGCTTTTTTAAGCTGTGATATGGGTTGGGCGGCTAAAAAGTCCTCACGGGTGGCAAGTTTGTGAACGCAACGGGAAAACACCATAAATTTCATGGACATTACAGCTATTTCTTCGTCTTTGTGACAAAGGTAGGGAAACAAAAGCTCTTCAGGTGAGTCAGGTAAAAGCCTTTCAATAAGTTTTAGAGTACCTTTACAAAAACTGTTGCTACCTTTTTCAGTGCTTAATTTTACGGCTTGTTCTAA
>DITF01000201.1 GCA_002422125.1 bacterium UBP17_UBA6191 | reverse complement strand
GTTCTTTCAAACCTGAGTCCGAGAAATTGCCGAATTACAATCTCGGCCATGGTGTGAATCAAGGAGCCCGGCTGTAAATGTCCACCCATTACAACTCCGCCCTTATCCGCCACTGACATATGCAGATGTAACCCTGAGGAGCCGAGAGTACCCACTAGTGACACAATTTCCAGAGGGCCTTCGATAATTTTATAATCCTTGGCCGAGGCCAGACGAATACAGGCAGGATTTAAGCTACCAACACAGGTCACCATACACGCGGCCCCAATTTGTCTTGACCGCATCAAGTTTAAAAGCACCTGATACAGGTCCTGCCCTGGAACCAATCTCAAAACTAAATCATTGTCGTGGGCATAAATCTGCATACCTCAAACTAGCAAAATTTGACTAATTAATCAACTGATGAATTAATTAATGGGCTTTTGATATTGGAATTGTCAACGGCCTGAGTTATATTCATCACTCGTTGAAATAACCCAAAAAAGAAGAGAGATGACTCAGGATGCCTAAAACACATAAACCAACTGATATCGCAATCATCGGTATGGCCTGCCATCTTCCCGGTGCCACCAACCTAAGAGAGTACTGGGAAAACATTGTTCACAAACGCGACTGCATTACAGACATTCCTCAAACCCACTGGGATACCGCAGATTNNGACCCTAAAGTTGCCGACAAATCGTACTGCAAACGGGGTGGTTTTTTACCTTTTGTGGATTTTGACCCCATGGAGTTTGGAATTGCTCCTAAAGATTTGGATGTCATTGACACGGCCCAACTTTTGGGCATGAAAGTGGCCAAAGAAGCCATGCTTGATGCTGGCTACTCAGATAAAAAGCCTTTTGTACGGGATCGGACAGCCGCCATTGTCGGCACAACCTCCATTACAGAGTTGGCTACCCCACTAAATATGCGGCTAGCCTATCCAACCATGGAAAAAATATTGAAAAAACATGGGGTGGATGAGGCCGTAATTCAATCTGTTTCCAAGCAGTACGCTGACAGTTTCCCGATTTGGCAGGAAAATAGCTTCCCAGGCGTTTTAGGCAATGTAATTTCAGGAAGGATTGCCAATACCCTTGATCTTGGTGGCACTAACTGCGTGATCGATGCGGCCTGCGCCTCAGCCTTGGGTGCGGTTAAAATGTCAATTGATGCTCTTTTGGCCAAGACCTGCGACATGGTCGTGACGGGAGGGGTGGATACAGTCAACAATATCTTTATGTATCTTTGTTTTTCTAAAACCCCGGCCTTTTCAAAAGAGGGAAAGACCCGTCCTTTTGATAAAAATTCCGATGGAATCCTGATTGGTGAGGGTTTGGGATTGGTGGTTTTGAAGCGCTATGAAGATGCTATTCGTGACAATGACCGTATTTATTCGGTGATTCGATCCATTGGCTCATCCAGTGACGGTAAAGCCAAAAGTATTTATCAGCCTCTTTCCAGTGGTCAGCAGAAAGCTCTCTTGCAAGCCTATGAAATGGCAGGAGTGCATCCACGAAGCATTGAATTGGTGGAAGCTCATGGCACTGGAACCCCAGTAGGTGATTTGGCCGAAGTTACAGCTTTAAAATCCGTTTATAGTGCTGACAGCCCCGATTCTCAGTGGTGTGCCCTGGGATCTGTGAAGAGCCAGATTGGTCATACCAAGGCCAGTGCTGGGATTGCTGGCCTCATGAAGGCTTCGCTAGCTCTCTATCATAAGGTGCTACCCCCGACCATTAATATTGAAGAACCCAATCCAAAAATGGAACTTGATCGTAGCTCCTTTTACATCAACAGTGAAATTCGGCCCTGGGTTCGTGGTGGTTTTACCACTCCTAGACGAGCAGCTTGTTCCGCATTTGGATTTGGTGGGACCAACTTCCATGTGGTACTAGAGGAGCATGAAGAATCCTGCACGGACAGCCTCTATCAGCCTGGTCCATCGGAATTGTTTGTATTTCAAGCTGATGAACCACAGAGTCTTGCCAACTCAATCCAAAAAGTCTTGGATCAGTTGCCCATGATTGAGGACTTTCATCAGTTCGCCCGTCACAACCAACATCTATTCGCAAACGACAAAACTGCTACCTTGACGGCTGTCTGTAAAAGTAGTGAAGAATTAAAGGCCATTCTGGGCGATGTTCGCACTAAACTGTTAAACAATCCTAACGAGGCGATCCTGGGAAAAGCTTGTTTTTATTTCCCTCCCTCTCATCCAGCCAGAAAACAAAAAGTAGCCTTGGCTTTTCCGGGTCAGGGGGCTCAGTACATCGCGATGGGCCGAGAGCTTTTACTGGCCTTTCCGTTTCTTCATGAGATTCTTGAGGAGCAAGAATCCTTGCGCCGTGAAGCCGGACTCACATCCCTCAGTCAGGTTCTTTATCCAATCCCGGCGTTTTCACCCGAAAAGAAGGCCGAACAAGAGACATTGTTAAGGCGCACAGATCTAGCTCAAGCGGCCCTGGCATTTGTAAATGTATCAACTTTTGAGATTCTGAAAAGATTAGGAACTAAAGTTGAAGCGGCCTGTGGACATAGCTTTGGGGAGTTGACGGCCTTGTATGCCGCCGGGGTTTTTGATCGTGCCACCTATTTTCGTCTGGCCCATGAACGGGGCCGATTGATGCTGGAATGCGCAAATGACTCATCAGGAACAATGGCTGCTGTTCTGGCACCGCTTAAAGATATTGAAGATAAACTCAAAGAAGCCAACTTGGCTTTAAAAACTGAAGTGACTCTGGCTAACTATAATGCCCCAGAACAGGGAGTTATCTCTGGTAAAACCTCTGAAGTTGAGAAGGTTAGTGCCTGGCTTGTACAAAATAAACTGACGGTAAAACCAATTGCCGTCTCAGCCGCCTTTCACACATCCTTAATGGCCCCGGCTGTCAAAAAGTTTGGCGATTTTGTGCAGCAATGCACATTTTCCAAGGCAACATTTCCGGTGTATTCCAAC
>DITF01000124.1 GCA_002422125.1 bacterium UBP17_UBA6191 | reverse complement strand
TCGGCCTCATCTTGGCGGCCCAGTATCACTAAAAATTCAGCCCGGGTACTGTCTTTATATATGGAGTCCAGGGGTTTGTCTGGCTTAATGGACTCCAGCCAATACAGGGCCTGCGCATAGTCAAAATCATCGCGAGCCGCCTTGAGCTTTCGTTCGGCCAAATTCTGATGAAAATATCCAAGGGCATAATAAAGAGCAAAAAATGAGCCCATGGCAGAAAACAAAAACCAGAGACTGCCACCCCGGCTTCGTTCGATATTTTGGGGAAAATTCCACAAAAACCAAACTATCCCTACTGGTGGGCAGATAAAACATAAAGCCAGTATAAACCACGGATCCCGCAGGATGGGCCATGTCAAAAATGGGTGGGGAAGCAACTCAGACCAGTCCTCCCACAATCTTTAATACCAGTCCTAACGGAGCAATCGTAATCATCAGAATAAAAACAAACACCACAGTACATGGGACCGTGAGTGCCTGAGCCGGACTCATGGAACCGTAAACCACATTCAGCGAGTACACAAACAGAGCCAATGAATCAACAATTAGAATCAGGAACCAGAATACTCTGGTCATTTCCACAATACTTTGGCCAACAACTGGCTGAAGCAGGCTGACAATTAAAGAGGAGCCAATTCCTTCCAGTACAAAGGGACTCATTGAGACAATTACCGCAAATAAAAACACTAACACAGAACCGTTGCGTCCCCAGAATCCCATCAAAGTATGGGCGATACTGATTAAAAATCCCAGTCCTATTATACACAGAGCAAAAGAACCGGTCATGCCCAGGCTAATGCCAAAAAATGATGGGCGGGTTCCATAAGCCAGGCTACTGCTGATATGCGAACTGAATCCAACCAATAAAAGGATACTCGCGGCTGTCAAAGCCTCTATGAGCCATCCACTAGAACCAATCTCCCGAATTCTGAGCCTTGGCTGAAACACGGTCTGTAATATATGACGAACAGGGTTCACAGACTCACCCCACCAGTCCATAGATAAAGTAATGGAGACGCTCCTAGCATGCCCGTAGACCGTAAAATTTCTTTTCCCATAAACGAGGGATAAAACATGTTTCTTAAGAACATCTGGAAGTTTTCCAAAGGATTCTGTGGAACGCGGATGATATGGGGCTCAGGCAGATCCGCCAATTTTTGGGCCAGCTCCACGGCATCCTGCAAGGTTCCAATTTCATCTACCAACCCATTAGCCTTGGCCTGAACACCATTAAAAATCGAACCGTCAGCCCAAGGCCTGACTTGTTCGACACTCAAACTGCGGCCCTTGGCTACGGCCTGTACAAATTGTTCATAAGTCGAATCGACCAGATTTTGTAAAAGTCGTCTTTCTTCCTCCGTCATGGCACGGCTCATGGAACCTATATCTTTAAATTTTCCCGACTTGATATTGACGGCTGTCACCCCAACTTTTTCCAAAAGTGATTCAAGATTTGCCAGAGAAAAGATAACCCCCACCGAACCGGTAACTGTGCCCTCATTGGCAACAACTTTATCAGCCGCAGCCGCAATATACACTCCGCCAGAGGCACAAACATCCGCCATGGATGCCACGACCTTTTTCCCCTGCTGTCGAAGCTTCATCAGCTCCTGATAAATCTCCTGTGAGGCCCCAACTGTACCACCTGGGGTATTTAGCCTTACCACAATAGCTTTTACTCTCTGGTTTTTGCCCAATTGTCTTAATTGCTTTACGATGGCATCCGAGCCGCTGGCATCCTGCCAAGGACTTCCAGACGACTCGGTTTGAATGGCCCCATACACATTGACTATGGCAATTCCATCTTTGTTGGAATCTCCTCCCCCTATACCTGGAAGCCAGGAAGGAATGACATTCGCGGTTTCTGAATCTAGGCCCACCGCTACTTTAGCCTCTGAGCCTGTGTTTAGGGGAGATCGAGCTACCATTAGGGAGCTTAATAATGAAAGCGACATCAGGCCCAGAATCATAAAGGCCCGAAATCCCAGCCCATTTTCTGAAGGCTCGGAATCCTTAACTTTTGTAGGACCGTCAGCAATTTCCACGGCTGGTTCCTGTGTTGTTTGTGCTGCTTGTTTTTCTTCCTGATTTTCTTCCATTTTTTTATCTCCCCGCGATCCAGGTAAAAAGGCTTTTCTGCTCTTGCGCATTAAGACTTTCAGGATGCCATTGTACACCAAGAAATGACCCATCGGTGGTTTCAATTCCTTCAATTACCTGATCTTCACTCAATGCATTCACTAACAAGCCTTTGCCCACAGCGCGAATGGCCTGATGATGCGAGGAATTCACCATAAACTTTTGTGTTTGCATCACTTTTTCCAAATGCGAGCCATGCTTTAAAGTGACTAAATGGGCCAATAAATCCGGATTCTTTTTGGAAAGAGAATGGCCTGATGTCTCAGGGCACTGGGTTGGTAAATCCTGCCAAATTGTTCCACCGCAAAAAACATTGACCATCTGCATTCCCAGACAAATCCCCAAAATTGGAATTTTTCCCCACACCAGGGATAGAAGCTTTATTTCCATGTCTGCTCGTTGTGAATCAATTGTGCACAAAGCATCCAGATTTTTATCCCCACCGTACCAGTGGGAAGGTATGTCAAATCCACCTGTCAGTACCAGAGCATCCAGACGCCGACTATATTCAGTCAATAGGTTCATATCCTGAGTGTAGGGCATATACCAGGGTAAAATTGGCTCACGAAGCAGGGCGTGCCAGTACTCTGCACAAAGATAATAGGCTCCCATGGGGGATGGTGCCCCTATTCTGTCAGGACAAAAATAGTTGCCGGTAATCCCAACAACACGCATAAATTAGTGGCCTGTACTGCCGAACCCGCCTCGGCCATCTCCAGGAATAAAGGGCACAACATCAGTCACTGGAGTAGTCTTACACAAAATAAGCTGACACAATCGGGTTCCCCTCGGCACCGTGATTGGCTCCACTCCCATGTAAATCAAGGGCATCCCCCAAAAATCTCCCGCTCCACTGTAGTCTTCATCTATCAGACCAACACTGTTGGCCTGAATCAGACTGTAACGGGAATAAGTGGAACTTCGAGGAAGCAAAAGACTGTGATGCCCTTGGGGTGGTTTCAGAATGATTCCCAGATCACCAATCTTAAATTCAAACTGTTTTGAAAAGTGTAAATCTTCACATAAAACCAGATCAAAGCCTGCCGCATTTTTGGTTTTAACCCCAGCATTGGCCTTGTAAAGCTCTTCTGCTACTGAATTTCTATAAAAAATTCCGATCTGCATAATTTAGCCTAACTCGTCCCAGTCAACATTTGACGATTTGGAATATGCTGTAGGCTTGGCCTCAAAAAAATCTGTCTTGATTTGATTCACTGAGGAGAAGGAATCAACCCACTTCATGGGGTGTTCGGTTTCCTCTGGATACAGCCGTGCAAAGCCAATAGCATCCATGCGTTTATTGGAAAGATAGCGGATATATCTTTCAATGATGGTGTCGGTTAATCCAAGAATTCCATCCTTGATAATATACTTGCCCCAACTGATCTCACTTTGAACCGCCGAGTCCATTAGGTTCGACAATTTTTCCATGGTACTGGGCGTAAACAGCTCCGGGTTTTCCTTACGGAGCACAGTAATGATGTTTTGAAACAAAACCAGATGTGTCAATTCGTCTCTTTGAATATAGCGAATTTCCTGAGCTACTCCACACATTTTACCCTGTCGGGCCAAGACATAAAAAAAGGAAAAACCAGAATAAAAATACAAGCCTTCCAAAATGTAATTTGCCATCAGGGCCAAAACAAAATTTTCTCGGGTCGGGTCCAGTTCAAATTGCTCATACATGGAAGTAATTACCAGATTTCTCTCCAAAAGAAACTTGTCTTCTCTCCAGTAGTTATAAATTTGTTCGCGTTTTGAGGCTGATACTACCGTATCCAGAATATAACCATAAGACTGGGAGTGAACAGCTTCCTGAAAAGTCTGCAAGGTAAGGCAGAGATTTACCTCAGGGGCTGTGACAAAATGGCTGAAATTGGGAAGATTGGCCGTTTGTAAACTATCCAGAAACACCAAAAAAGAAATAACTCTATCAAAGCCTTTTTGCTCTGCATCAGATAGTACCTTGTAGTCCTTGGCATCGTTACCTAGAGGAATTTCCTCAGGTATCCAGAAGTTATTCATCATGGCCCGATAAAGCTTCATAGCCCAATCATACTTAATATTGCTCAATTCGAAGAGATTGGTCGAATTCCCATCAATCAATCTTCGCTTCTCAAAGGCGCTATCACCCTTTGGGTTAAAAAGCTTATTCCTCTGCATTTTCATGGACTGTTCCTCTATATCTCTTTTTACTGACAGGCGTTACATTCTTCAACTTCTACGGCCTTGCTGCGCATGTAATACACTGTTTTACAACCCAGTTTCCAAGCGTTTGAATAATAACTCAACAAGTCTACTGCCTTGGCATTGGAAGTCACAAACAAATTCAGAGATTGAGACTGATCAATCCATTTTTGTCTCACTGCCGCCGCCTGAACCACCCAATTCTGATCGATTTTGTGCGCTTCTTTGTACAACCAATATGTGCTGTCATTCAAATTTGGCACAGCCGAAATCATGACCCCATTGACCTTCTCAGTTCTCTCAATTTTGGCAAAAACCGGATCAATTCCGGCAGTTGTACCCGCAATCAAAGAAATACTGCCAGTAGGCGCGATAGCCAATAGATAACCATTGCGCAATCCGTGCCTTTTCACCTCAGCCTTTAAGCTGCCCCATGGCATACGACTACCTAGTTCACGACCGCCAAACCAATCTCCTTTCTCCCAGTCCGAGCCAGAAAAGAGACTGTATTTGCCCTTTTCCTGGGCCAGACCCATAGAGGAGCGAATGGTATAATAGGCGATTTTTTCATATAACTCATCGGAATATTCTAGGTGTTTCTCGCTCTCCCAAACAATACCCTTAGTGGCCAAAAGAGCGTGATAGGACATAGTCCCTAACCCAATGGCCCGATATTTTTTGTTGGTGGCCTCAGCCTCCCGTACTGGATAAAAATTCAGATCAATTACATTGTCCAGCATGCGCACTTGAATCGGAATAACCCTATCTAAATCCTTGTCCTCATGCACCTTTAATAAATTCAGAGACGAAAGATTACAAACCACCAAATCACCGGCCTTCTTGCGAATGGTGATGTTTCCGTCTTTGTCTACCTCAGAACCTTCAAAACGGGATGCACTCATATTCTGAATAATCTCAACACAAAGATTGGTGGAGCGAACTACCCCACAATGTTTGTTAGGATTCATACGATTGGCAGTATCTCTGAAAAAGATAAATGGAAGTCCCGTCTCAAAGGATGAGCGCAGAATCAGCTTCATGATTTCCATGGCCGGAACCTTGGATTTTACAATTCGGTCATCGGCCACGATCTGCTCGTATTTTTTCTCAAATTCCTCACCAAAATAATCTGAGATCTCAAACCCTAAGGTCTTTCTGGCAATATATGGATCAAAAAGATAGTAGTCAGAGCGATTCTCAACCGCCCGCATAAAATTGTCAGGAATCCCTACAGCCGGAAAGATATCGTGGGCCTTTCTTCTGTCATCCCCATTATTGGTTTTAAGATTTAAAAAATCAAAAAT
>DITF01000275.1 GCA_002422125.1 bacterium UBP17_UBA6191 | reverse complement strand
TGAGAACCGAAGTTGTGCCCAAGCTTTCTATTTCATTGACCCCATCAAAGAGGGCATAGTGGGTTTGGCCCAAATGATCGGTTCTTTGAACACGATACTCACTGCCGGGGAGGTAGGTGTAAAATGTCTGGTTCCCAAGGGTAGCAACAGTTTCTGAAACCTGCAATCTGGCATCCAGAGCGGTAAGACTAAACAGGAATAGCAGGGCAATTTTGGTGAATAATAGAGGTGTTTTCATCAATTTAGGGGCTCGATTTTTTGCCCGTTTCCGCATATTTAAGGTTTCTCCTATCAAATCTGGTGAAATCTAGTTTTGAAGTCCTAATGATGCCAATTGGTTGATATTAGAGAATTTGATGAAAAGTAATCCCTACTTCGTCTTCCTCATAGTCATCAAGGACTTTCACATCAAACTTTTTATCAGGGAAGTCTCTTTGTAGTTTGGTCCGCCACATATCTACACATTGTTTCCCAAGGTGTAATCTATATTCATAATCTAGTCCTGGCACCAATCCATCTAATAAGATATTGTTCATCCAAAACTCAGCCTTCCAGCCGACTTTAAACCTTTGATATGTCGCTTCAACGAATGCGTCTGTGCGAAAAACAAGTCCGTCTCTCTCTGTAAAATCGGGCCAAAAAATTTCCAAAAACGCAAAGACCAAATCAGTGGGTATTTTACTTGAACTAAAAGTAACACTCACATAACCTACCGAGTCAAAATTATCACCGTTTGCACGATCCCATCTTTCATAATCGGGTAAAAATAACTTGTCCTTTTGCTGTACCATTCCAATTCCCTTCGACCTCAGTAGTAATCTGCAATCATGTTGTTAGACCGCTGGACGCTTGTTGCTCATATCGACGGGCACTGCTATCGCGGGATTTCCCACGGGTATAATTGGTCTGGCCCACTATAACGAGGGCCAGTAATATGCACCCCGCCTGTACCGTCGGGTGATAGGTAAGTTTCTTTCACATTCGGCCTTTCGGTTTTCCCATGAGGTTTACCGGAACCCCTATATTGCCTCCATGTCCCATCAGCATTATAGTAGGTCACCTTCTGCTTCCATAAGGCACAAGCCACCCGTCCACACACTTATCTTTAAGGTATCCAGCGGATTGGTATTTGTCGCGTAGTCTTTCTATAAATTCGGGATTTCCTTCTACTTTTGCATAGGCCGTTGTGTGATCAGAAAAAGTAGTAAAGAGACTAATCTTGGCCACAATATGTTCATGCTTAGTCCACCAGCCATACTGAATCCCAGAGTCTAAAAGAAGTTCTTTAGATACCACAATGTGCTCGCAACCGAACCTACTATCGCCCCAAAGATATTCACAAGGAATGAACCCAATAAAACACTGGTTCTCAGGACAGTAGTATTCTGGGCAGAAGCCACAATCAATGGTGTCAATTTTTTGGTTTTTCCAAACTTTTTTATAATATGTAAGCTTATTTCCTGGGGTACACTGTGGACCGAAAATTTTCAAAAGCCATTCGAATCGTATTGATTTGATCATAGTTAGCAAATGTGATACTACTAGATCCGTAGCAATATATAGTGGTTGATTGTCATCGAAAATGACAACATACAGGGTGTTTTGATTTGGGGATATAGCTTCAATTTCAACCATAACTACCTAGCATGTGTACGAAAATTGACACCAAGCCATCTGGCTTTGAGTTTCTATAATACACTGTCACTTCAAAACTAACTTACCCTGACACCATAGGGAGTCAGCCACTCATCCACGCAATAATTTCTCAGATCATCAGATGTACAATACTGTTGACATAACTTATTGATTAAGTCTGGGCTACCATAAATTATCGCATAAGAGGTGGTTTGATCGGGCAATATGAAAAAACTGATTTCTCCAACAATATGCTCTTCTGTTACCTTAAGTTCGATTTGAGCCGAATCAGGAACACTGCTTTTTCTCGATACAATTAGATTCCGTGCACCGGGGAATTCCTGGCCCCAAACACACTCTCTAGCGATATAGCCAACCAGACAACCCATAGACTGACTGTAAATCTCCAATAATGAGTCAAAGTCAGCCTCGTGGATATGATAGTTTTCCCAGATGCTGTCTGGACTTTTTCGCTCACCTCCTGCCATACAATTATGGCCTAAAAGTTCAAGCATCCAGTCATGTCGAGTTGACTTCAAGGCTATCAGCAAATGGGACTTAAGTAAGTCCATAGCAGAATTAACGGGTTGAGAGTCGTAAATTACCACATACAGAGTACTTGAATTGGGTGAAATAGCCGCTAGCTGCATCATAGCTTACTTCAATAGTGGGGCAAGAGTCGCACCATAGTCATAATGACCTTTCTGTTTATGCCCCGCATTAAAATGGGGTCCTCGATTCTGAGGATTACTGTGTCCAAAATTATGACCATACCTATGATCGTTAATTATTTTAGCATTGTCACCATGCCCAAACTCATAATTTCGAAATTTTTTACCAGTACCGTTATCTTTCTCCCATGTAACTTTGGTTGGCTGCTGACTAACAGGTATTTTAAGGTCTCTTTTCGCTTGATTGAAGGCACCATGTCTGCCAGCCCCGGGCGGACTTAGATTCGGAGGTGGTGTCCCCGCCCCAGCCTGATTTGCATTCTGAAGCGGGGCATTCGGCCCAGCAGCAGCGGGTGCTTTGCACCCCGGTGTTGCTGGTTGTGGTTTTGTTGGAGCAGGTGGAACTGGTCGTGCTGCATTTCCACCGCCTCCACCACCTAAACTACTACCGCCACCGCCTCGCCCTGGACCACCACCCCATCCACTGGTTCCATCTGACAGGGGCTGAGTCCGCATTTCCTTTATAAACCCACTCGGATCACTACTGTTAACAGGATCCCCCATCACATACTGTACCCAGTTTGTGCCATCCTGCATGGGGTCGGTCTGGATAAAAATTCCAGCTTCAGGGAGGTAGTAACGACCCCGGATGTAATAAAGTCCGGTGTCATCACGGGGACGGCCTGTAAACTTCCAGGCATTGCCCTCATGTCCGGCATCTAAAAGGGCCCCAAAAGCGCGGTAGCTTAGGTTGTGAAGACCTGTGGTGTGCAAGGTGGCATGGACTGTGCCAAATTCATCAATTAGCAGATGTTGGGCCAGTGAGGAATTGGAATTACTGTTACTCAGTCTCTGATCCCAAAAGTCTGGCATGAGAACCGAAGTTGTGC
>DITF01000083.1 GCA_002422125.1 bacterium UBP17_UBA6191 | reverse complement strand
GGATGAGATTCTGACTTCTGCGTACACAAGTGTTTAGTTGTCAGCATGTGGCCTTCATTATCGAAAAAATGAATGTAAGCCTCAAACTGATCCTCATCATTACCACGAAATACTCTGACTCTCACGCTCTGACCATCCATATCTTCCATACTATCACTCATCTGGAAAGTACAATTATATCAGATCAAGGGAAAGGGCTTCAACCCGCCATTGGACGGGTTCTTTTTTATGACATTTTATATGTAAAATCAGGATATTTTGTATGGAAATTGTGGCATTGTCAAGAAAATTTGCAGGGTTATACCAAAAACTCGGAAAACCAACCAGATGAGCCATCAAGACCCTTAAGCTTGGGATTTGCGTAACCAAAAAACTGCATCCCATTTTCGAGGGCGGCTTCATAGTCGCTGTGGGAATCACCAATCAGACAGGTCTTGACTGGTTCATAACCACAGTCCAGCAATAACTGACCCAAGAGCAGGTACTTTGGAGTTGGACCCCCATGAATACTGACAAAATGGCTGGAAAGCTCAAGTTTTTCACACAAGCACAATAACTCATTGTGCTCAGCACCTGATGCAATATGTAGGGGAATTTTTCCAGATAAGGACTGAATCAATTTTAAGGTATCGGGATACAAAAAATCAGGATTGCACAACTTCTGCTGCATGGCTTCAGACGATAAAACCTGTCCAAACCTAGAAATCCGTATGGCATTAGAGTTTAAAATTACCCCATCAAAATCAAAGACAACTGCCTGAAAATTCAAAAAATTCATGCCTATTCCTGAGGGTTCACCAATTTGCCCATAAACAGGATCAGCCCGGTTCTTTTATCTTCAATCAAATACAAAAAAGGACGATCGACAATAAACTCGGGAGTCATTGCCATTGAGCGAGTCGCAAATGCAACCGCTGTAGCTGCTGCGGCCTCACTCCCTTCTTCATTTACCTCAAGAAAGGCCTTGTGCTGTATTTGATCTATCCAGATCAGACCTTTAGCTCCCTCCTGACCAGTAATGCCTCCAAAGTCAGCTTCAGAGGCCGAAAAAGCATCAATCATGCCCATATTCTTATAGGGCTCAACCAGGGAAACGGAATACTCCACTTTGAACTTGGGAATTCCCACTTTTACTTTAGATGGTTGGTTATCGCTTAACTCCTGAAGTACCTCATGCAGTTCACTTAGGCTTAAGGATTCCTCCAAGGCCGTTAAGCCCGACTTTTGCATGGGTAAAATTACAACCATGGACAAATCATCGGATACATAGGGCATTCTCAGTGCCTGATAACTATCGCGATAGGCTAAAGAGTAATGATCGGTCTTTTGCATCATGGGAACCTGAATCACCGTATCCTGATTGACAAAAAAGTCTAAGGGTTCCGTCATCTCTTTATCAAACTGAATGGCCCAATTACTCTTGAAATAAACAGCATTCAGAATTACCGCCACTGAATTTTGATGCAATCTTTCCAGGATTTTAGGGATTTTTGTTTTGGTCTTCTGATTGACCCAAGCGTTAATCAGATCCAAATTCTGCTCCCTGAAAATCTCAGCATCATAACTCTGGCTCAAAAGACTCACAAACTCAGATGATACCAGCTCAAATTCAGGATTAATAAACAAGGCATTTGCCACCGTCATTTCCACAGAAGAATCTGAAGCAAACCGCCCCATGTCTCGCAAAAGCTTTTGACTTCCCTGATGCAATTCTTCATCGCTCATTTTCAAATGTAACGCAGTTTGCATCTGTAGTTTTGTCTCGCCCCTAGCCCCAGACAAAGCCATGCTCATGGCCATCCCGATGCTATAAGGGGAAACCAACACATTTCCACCACCGGCTGACAACTGACGGTACAAGTTCCAAGCCGACTGATTGTAACCTGTGGCAACCCCAGAATTTTTCAGCATAGGACTCTCCACCACAATCGGAAACTCAGCCTGACAAACGCCTGTAAACAACAAAAACCAAAGAACATTGCCCCACATAACATCCTCCCAAGCGAAGTATCCTAGCACAACTCACCATGTTTCCCAACGGGTTCAATTCGATTGCGTAATTCCCTGTTCCAGCCGAAAGTTCCGAATCAGAACCAGCGACTTTTCAATTTCCCCCCGATGATGAAGATAGATATGATGCATTTCACAAAGGGTTGTCAGGTTTTCCACCGTATTTTGGCCTCCATCTTTCACCGGTTTGATATGGTGAATGTCCAGATACCGCCTGTGACCGCATCTTCTACCATTTTTTTGAAAAATGCACCGCCCCTCATCCCTTAAAACCACCTGATTTAAAACATGTTGAGGAATGGACTTTCTTTTCTTGTCCGTAGAGCCTGCATCCTGCGTGACAGATTGTTTCACTGTGACAGATTTCATTTTTGCTTTTGCCCTTTCCGCCTTCATCACCGGGTCATGTTTGGTCAATGCCTCGTTTAAAGCCCATTCAAACACTTCGGTTAAAGTTTTGTTGGTCTGACTTTTTTTGCAAAAAACATTCTGGGCCCTCTCTGCCAAAGCTTTGAAGGACTCGGTTGTATCAATACTTAAGCGAAAATAATCGGCATTGATTCTTTGCCAGAAATCCCGTCTTGGTTTGTAGGTAGAAACCTTGGCAACTTCTTTTTCCAGTTCGCGACAGGTAAGCTTTTTGGATTTTTCTATCCATTCCGATTTATTCTCAGATGTGATCACTGAAGAGACCTTTCTTAGTTTGGCCAGTCCCACTTCCCCCGAGGCAATGGCTTCTTTCATATCTGGAATTTGAACAGATTTTCTAGCCACCGCAATTAAATTACTTACGGTTGCGGCACTAATTCCCTGACCAAGGCTTAAATACTCAAATAGAGAGGAATAACCAAGCTCAAGATAGAACTTGGTGAAGTCAGCCTCCTGAGTCAGTTCAATCAAGAGACCTTCCTGTTGTCTGTACTCTTTAACGGTTTCTGTGATTTTTTGATGTAGTTTTTGCATACATTTATACTACCACGGGGGTTTTTTGGCTTGTTTTGAGGGGGATTTAGAGGGCAAACTCCAAAATTTTCCTCTTTTGGAGCAGTCCTATCTGAGATCGGCCATCCATAAAGAGAAGTGATGGGTTAAAGCAGGAGTTTTTCGAGGGGTCGAGGCAAGATGGCAAACAAACTCAAAAAATCTGTCAAGAAAAATTTGAAAAAATGCGCGTGACAGATTGTTCTGATGTCATCATAAATGTGGCCGGACTGAGTCGTGTGGGCAATGAATGTTCAAAGATCAACAGCTTTTAGTGTTTCTTCGTTTCTTGTTTGAAGCACCAGAATGCTTCAAATGAATATAGGTCCTCTCAAAGTTATCCAAATGGTCACAAAGTTTCTTGTCTATCCAATCATGGCGCTCAGGGTTTCTGAGTTTGCGGACCCCATCCAGCAATAGCCCAGCAGAAATCACGAACACCAAAACTTGATCTTCCTCAAATTTACACACA
>DITF01000369.1 GCA_002422125.1 bacterium UBP17_UBA6191 | reverse complement strand
CTATAACCGAGGCTACGGCTTTACTGCACCTTGAGCTTTGTAGTTCAGAAAATTTGTTTAATGCTCGGTCGGAAATCTGGTAGGCCATGGGGTTTCTCCCGTTTTATCCAAAAATGTTATGGTACAAGAATTTGCCGAATCGCGGAGTCAAAGCCCTCCACAACATAATCGGCTCTGTAAAGATCCTGGGTCCGATTTTGTTCACTTCTAAGCCCGATGGCGGTCATACCGGCATCTTTGGCGGAAGCCACCCCGTTTTTTGAGTCCTCAATGGCAATACAGGAGTTTGGCAAAACTCCCAGGGTAGTGGCGGCATAACGATACACAGCCGGATCGGGTTTACCAATTCCTCCCACCATCTCGGCACTAAAAATCTTGGGAAAATAGTTGGTAAGCCCAAATCGATCGCGCACGATTTTGATATGTCGGATTGGACTGGATGAGACTATAGCCATTACCAATTGTTTTTGGTGAAGCCATTGTATTAAATCCAAAACTCCCGGCATCAGGGCCACGGGACCACGATAGATCTCATCGGCAAAATCGGCCAGCTTTGGTAAAAACTCAGATCCAGATAAAAAATTCCCGTATTTCTGGCAGAGCCATTGATACAGGCTAAGATTGCTGAGCCCTTGCACCGTATGCATATCCTGATCAGAAAAATCTGGAATCATGGTACGCAAAAAATCTGGCAATAGTCTGTCCCAATGGAGTTCGGAATCGATCAGAACCCCATCCATGTCAAAAAGTATAGTTGGTTTAGTGGTCATGTCCATCATCTTCTCAAATTTTTGACGCGGTAGCAAATTTAGACTGGTTTGAACAATCCTTAAGACCCCTATCTGAGTTTCCTTGATTTTCCCCAAAATTAGGAATAAGCTCGCAGGGTGTGAGTTGATTCACAATCATCTATCGTGAGGGATTTATGCTCAAAGGTCATGAGCTTAGTGCTCAATATCAGGAGTTTTTAGAAGAAGAATTCGCAAGGGATGCGGAGTTTGTTCAAAATGAATTTCACTATTTGAATGCCAATTGCTCAAATGAGGGCTTAAAAATGGATATCCCGCTGTTCCCAGTTTTTCTGGGCTGGGAGGAGCATGAAAGCTATCTAAAGTTTGGCGAACTGGTAGAGGGAGTTTTGGGCTCGATGCTTGAAGTGGTGAGAAATCCCCATCATTCCCATTGCACGGATATGAAGTCCATACTAGGGGTCGATGCGGAGCTTGAAGAAATCTTGAATTCCAAAATTCTTGGTCGCATGCAGCCTGGGGTTGTGAGGCCCGACACTGTGTTGTCCATGGGTCAGATTAAGGCCCATGAATTTAATGTTTCCTGGCCCGGTGGGATTGCGGATTCTGACATTATTATGGGGAATTTGTTTGAAAACACCCTTTTCAAAAAATTTGTGGATCGTATGGAGAACCGTGGGGTTACTCTTCACAATCCTGGACGGGGCTACACCAGTAAACTTTTGTTACAGGCCCTTTTGGAAACGGCGGAAATGGAGAATCCCTATATTGTTCTGGTTCATCCCAGGCCCTACAACCCTGAGCCAGATGAGGGTGTGATTCTGGCTCTCTGGCTTCAGGAAGAGATTCGTAGTCAGGGTTATGATTGTGACATGATCTACCCGGATCAGTTTGAATATGAAAACGGGGATCCGACCTATGCAGGAAGACATATTGATGTAGCCTACCGACTGTTTGAGTGGAAACATGTACAGGGAGATCCAGGCTTTTTGGGGTACAAAAAAATTCTGGGAGCAGCCTTAAACGGGGATCTTGCGGTGGTAAATTCCTTTGTCAGTGAAATTTTAAGCGCAAAGTCAGTGTTTGAGTTGATCTGGGATGATGACTTTTTACCCTGTTTTTCCCAGGATCTGATTGAGGAAATTCGCACCTATATTCCCAGAACTTTTAATCTTTTAAAGGCCAGTGATGAGGATTTGGACTATATCACGGAAACCAAGGATTCCTGGGTTGTGAAACCAGTAAAAGGTTCCTGTGGCATGAAGGTATTTTTGGGCAAGCTCGTGGATGATCACGGATTCTGGAATCATATTCTTCAAGAGGCCAGGGCCTACGATTTTATGGTGGCTCAGGAGTATGTGGAAACCAAGGAACTCAATATATTGCGGCTGTCCGAGCATGGGTTGATTCAGGAACCGTGTTTTTTAGATATCAATCCCTTTTATATTCATGGCAGGATGGGACATTATTTCTCCCGTTGGAGTCGTACTTATATGACAGCCCAATGTGGGCCGGGCATGGGGGGCATGTTTCCAGTGGTGGTTGGATCCTAAACAAAGAAGTTCTTTTGGGTTTTTGCCCTGATTCGGTATACTCCCCTGACTGATTTTTTTAATTATCGAGTGGGGATAGCAATGAAGAAAACACTTCAGGACAGACTTCAGGGTAAAAACTATAGGCTGATACAGGATCTTTTAAAAGAGAGGGTGTTGCTTTTAGATGGGGCGATGGGGACCTGCCTCCAGCAAAAAAACCTCAATGCCGAGGATTTTGGAGGAGAGGAACTTGAAGGTTGCAATGAAAACCTGGTTCTGACCCGTCCTGATATTATTGAATCCATTCATGCCGATTATTTTAGGGCTGGGGCTGATATTGTAGAAACCAATTCCTTTGGTGCTACTCCCTTGGTTTTAAACGAATATAATCTCGGGCATAAGGCCATCGAAATTAATGTGGCCGCAGCTCAAGCCGCCAGAAGAGCAGCTCAGTCCGTGGATTCACGAGGCCGGCATCTTATGGTTGCGGGCTCCATGGGACCAACCACTAAGGCCATTTCAGTGACCGGGGGAATCACGGTTCCTGAACTTGTAGAAAATTATCGTATCCAAACCTTGGGACTGATTCAGGGCGGGGTTGATTTTCTCTTACTGGAAACTGCTCAGGATACGGTGAATTTGAAATGTGGGGTAATGGGGATTTATCAGGCCCTGGAAGAACTCGATACTCAAATACCCTTAATGGTTTCTGTGACCATCGAACCTACTGGCACAATGTTGGCTGGTCAGGGAGTTGAGGCCGTAGCCACTTCTTTGTCACACTTGCCTCTATTGGCCATAGGCATGAACTGTTCTACCGGGCCAGAGTTTATGACCTCGCATGTGCGGGCCTTAAGTGAGCTGGTGTCGGTTCCGGTTATGTGTATGCCAAATGCCGGGCTACCAAACGAAAACGGAAAATATGTAGAGAGTCCCCAGGACATGGGCAAGATTTTGGCCCATTTTGCTGAGAAACAATGGGTCAATTTTATTGGCGGATGCTGCGGTACAAGCCCTGAGTATATTGCCCATTTTCATCAGATTCGTCAGGCGTTTAAGCCCAGAATCACCCGTGGAAGAAAAGGTGCCTTTGTATCAGGAATTGACTTTGTGGAAGTCGATGATACAGCCAGACCACTTCTGGTTGGGGAAAGAACCAACATCATTGGGTCCAGAAAGTTTAAGGAATTGATTATTGAGGGTAGATGGGAAGAAGCCGCCGAGGTGGGCCGTAAACAGGTGAAAGCCGGGGCCCAGATTGTAGATGTTTGTTTAGCCAATCCCGATCGCAATGAACATGAAGACTTAAATGCCTTTTTGCCCGAGCTGATGCAGAAAATCAAGGTTCCGGTAATGATCGATTCTACCGATGACTCCTGCTTTGAACTGGCTCTAAAGATGCTTCCTGGTAAATGTATTCTGAACTCCATCAATCTTGAAACCGGAGAGGATCGTTTTGAGGTTGTATCGGATCTTCTGAAGTTGTACGGGGGCAGTGTAGTAGTTGGCTGTATTGATGAAGACCCTGAGTCAGGCATGGCCGTCACTCGCGAAAGAAAACTTGAGGTAGCTCAACGAAGCTATGATCTTCTGACTAAAAAATATGGGCTGGCTGAAGAAGATATCATATGGGATCCATTGGTGTTTCCCTGTGGCACTGGGGATGTCAATTACATTGATTCGGCTCGTGAGACTGTAGAAGGGATTCGCCTCATTAAGGAAAGGTTTCCCAATACCAAAACGATTCTGGGAATTTCCAATGTGAGTTTTGGTCTGCCCGAAGCAGGAAGAGAAATTTTAAACTCGGTATTTTTGTATCACTGTACCAAGGCCGGCCTGGATATGGCTATTGTCAACTCCCAGAAAATTGAGCGATACGCCAACATTCCTGAGGCGGACCGAGCCATTTGTGAAGAATTGATTTTCAGAAATTCACAACAGAAACTAGATGAATTTGTAGCTCATTTTCGCGTCAGAAAAGCCGTTAAAAAAGCGGATGAAAAGGCTTCCTGGAGTGTTGAGGATCGTCTGATTGCCAATCTGGTAGAGGGCAGTAAAGACGGTCTGATAGACAATTTGAATGAGGCCTTAAAAAAATACAGTCCTCTGGATGTCATCAACCTGCCTTTGATGGATGGAATGAATAAGGTAGGCAAACTGTTTAATGCCAATGAACTGATTGTGGCTGAAGTATTGCAATCAGCCGGTGTAATGAAGGCAGCAGTGGCTCATTTACAGCAGTTTATGGCTAAAAACGAAGAGTCCTGCAAGGCCAAGGTATTACTCGCCACGGTTAAAGGTGATGTACATGATATTGGCAAAAATTTGGTCGAGATTATTTTGGGCAATAATGGGTATGAAATCATCAACCTAGGCATTAAAATCCCCTCAGAAGCCATTATTGAAGCCTATCGCAGGCACAAACCCGATTTTATCGGGCTTAGTGGCCTGTTGGTGAAATCGGCTTTGCAGATGGTGGATACCGTAGATGATCTACGAAATGCCGGGGTCACTTGTCCAATTTTAGTGGGCGGTGCGGCCTTATCACGAAAGTTTACCGATACCCGAATTGCACCTAAATATGGAAATCCTGTCATATATGCCGTGGATGCCATGACTGGTCTTGATATAGTAAACAATCTGATAGATCCCATAAAACGCACTGAATATTTAAATCAGTATGAGGAAAAAGCCAAATCTTTAAGAGAATCTGGTGATGAAGTTAAAGGCCCTAGATCAGCATCCAAGCGCAGCAAGCTGGAAATTTCACATGAAGACTTACGAGAAGCCGCTCCATCCTTTGAGCCGCAGATTTTTGAGGTTTTGGATACAACTCAGGTATGGCCTTATCTCAACGAACAATTTTTTTATACTCAACATATGGGCTTTAAGGGTTCGATTCGGATTTCATTAGAAAAGAAAGAACCACGGGCCGTCAAATTATGGGAGCAGATCGAGGAACTCAAAGCCATGATTGCGCAAAACAAGTGGTTTGACTGCAAGGGTGTTTATCAGTATTTTGAGGCCGAAGCAGAGGGAAATCTTCTCAAAATTTTTAATCCTGCCGGACAGGTTTTGGAAACCTTTGAATTCCCAAGACAAAAAGATGGAGAAGAGCTTTGTGTAGCTGATTTTGTTGCCCCCTCTGGAAAAAGCAAGAGAGATACAATCGCCATGTTTGCCATGTCATCGGGCTATCAGGTACGGGAAGTTTCAGAGAAGTTCAAACGCGATGGAGATTTTTTCCGCTTTCACGCTTTGCAGGCATTGGCTGTTGAGGCAGCGGAGGCATTGGCGGAAATGGTGCATCAGCATATTCGTAAGGGCTGGGGAATCTTAGAGGATTTGAGTTTTAAGGACTTGATACAGACTCGATATCAGGGGATTCGTTTAAGTTTTGGTTATCCGGCCTGTCCCAATCTTGATGATCAGGCCAAACTGTTTCAGTTAATAAAGCCGGAAAAAGTCGGAATTCAGTTGACGGAAAATATGATGATGGAGCCAGAAGGCTCGGTTTCAGCCGTGGTGTTTTCTCATCCAGCCGGAAAATATTTTAGTGTGGAGTCTTAGAATTATCTGCCTCAGATGATTGACTTGTCTTAGCCGGGAAAGATAGCCTAAAAGATAGGCATCCACTTAACCGGGGAGTTCATCATGTGTGTAGTAAACTATGACACGACATTGACCACAATGGTACTCGGTGGAATGATGTGTCTATCCATAGACTGGTGGCTGAATTTGTGTCGTGTCAAGGCTGGTGTCTGTGGAAAACGGGACTGGTGGAAGCCTGAGCTTTGTTTGTCCCGTACTTTAGCCGTCCTGTTTTCTGTACTGGTGGGCATGCAATGGGCGATTCGTGATTTTGTAGGCTCCCAGCCCTGGTTTGGCAGTGCTTTATCCACTGTGCTGGTCATGCTTCTAATTACTTCCATTACTACAGTCTGCCTTTTAGGACAATTTTTATCCAGAACCTCGTTTTTACGGGACTTTCTGGAAAGATGCTGGCTTTATTGTGTCATGCCAATCCAAATGGGTTTGTTTCTATTTGGTGCTGGCAATCCTCTCAACGGATACTGGTATGGCCCATCCCTGATTTTGGGGTTTTTTTAAGGGAATATATTCCTCAATCTTTTGAGAGCGGGTAGCCTAGCTTGTGGCACACCTTGTCCTCTATGGTTCTATGGTTGCCTAGACCGTGTACTCCTATTGGCTCAATGGGGTTTAAAACTTGCTCATTAAATTCGTCATAAAATACCCCCGGTCTAACAAAACTGGCAAAGTGATGCTGCGGGAATTTATATTCTGGATGCGTTTCCAGATCCATATGTCCTACAGTCTCAAAAAAACCACTGGACCAACCGAGGTGGTTAATCGCTTGGGGTGGTAGCAATATTTTTTTTTCCGAAAAATCAGGGTAGTCATCTTTGTTATTCCCAAGATGGTCATAGATATATACAAGTGTGGTATCCTTGAATGCTCCCAACCAAGCCGTCATTGAGGCGATCATCCCAAATCGGTATTGTTCTGGTTCAAAAATTAGTTGAAAAACAAATACATCTCCAACCTCAGGCTTCTTACGGGATTTTTTCAAAAATGCGAGATTCATAGGGTGGTTAATCGAAATTAACCTCTAATCCCCCCCGTTCAATTTCTTTAAGGCTCAAATAGGCGTCTCCAGAGATATGGGGAGATTTAAGTTTTTCCAGAGACTGGAACTCAGTTGTGGCAGTAGTTGGATCTGAAAGGTATAAAAAGGTTGCGGCCCAAAGCCGTACCGCTGGTTCCACATGGGTTATCAATTCGGAGAAAAACTGGTATCCTCTATCTTCGGCCTCACATTGAAGTTTACATATTTTCCTTAGTTTTTTATGGGCGGCATGGGATTTAGATAGAGGCCCTTTTTTTATCCCTTCAATGTACCGTAATGCCTGCTCAATAAATTCTTCTTTCACATCTTTTTTCATAATCCTCTAATCTTGACCAAAGTCCCTCAGAATCTCTTCCATCTTCTGTTTTCCATATTCAAATTGTTCCTCGAAAGAAAGGTCTCCAACCAACTCTCGATTTCTTCGATTTGTCCCCGGTCGTAGTCTCCCATAATGTCTGTTAATTTCCCAATGTGCCTCCACCGGAATAGCCACAAGATTTTTAGTGTTATGAATAGCCTCAGGGCCAAATTTATCCTGAAGCCTTTGCTCTACTATATGGTGCCATTCCTTGTCAACACCAGCCGAGCCATGAGATTTTTTAAAAGCCTGGAAAGAAGTGTAGCCAGTGCCTCCTTCCAAAACTTTTTGGGTTGCAGCAAACTCACGGTCTTTTTTGATTTGCTCCCAGGTGCGGGGAGAGGAATTAGCGTGTGTCCTTGTAGTCTTTTTTGAATTTAAAAGTCGAGTAGCAATCGGCTTGACTTTTTCCAGAGTTTTTACCAGTGTCTTCCCAGCCACAATATATTTGAGAGCATCTAACAAGCGGGCCCTGATCTCATCTTCAGTGGCTAGGCCATTGGCCTGTTTGAGTTCCTCAATAAGACGGTAGGTATCCCAGAGTTTAACGGCTGCATTGGCAAACTTCCCGGCTGGAATAAAGGTGGTGCCCAGATCAACCCATTCCTCCCAGGTAACACTCTTTAGGACCTCAACCAGCTCATCGGTAAAAGATTCCTCCAAGGGAATCTGACGAAACTCTATGGGAATAAAGGCATGATCATGGGGGTAATCGGCGGGGATTTGGGGCCCAATATAATGAGCATTATCTGCATACCAGCCCTCACGCCAGCGAGTTCCATTTTTGTAATCTGCGCCTCGGCCTAAAGGTCCAGGATAGGTCCGGTCTGGGTTGATGGTATAAGTGTCTCCGTACTGGTAGCCCTTAAATTCTTCACGATGCGGATTTTCAAACTCACAGTATCCGGCCCTTCGGTGCCCTGTCCCCCCTACCTTAAAAACAGGCAGGGATTGGTACTGGCATTTCTCTATACGGCCCCGGCTGCTTTCCCAGGATTGTTTCAAAAACCCATAACCATGAGGATAGCCATTTTGCACTGGCCCCAGATAAAGAACCCCGTTATTGCCTAGAGGATGATCTTCAGATCCGATGTAAAATCCATCTTTGGCGGCTGGACTACGATAGCTACCGACAGTGGGATTAAGCGTTACTCTTGTGGTATCTACCCTACCCTCAAAGACTAAACCTGAGTCAAACAAGACTCTGGCCTGACCAATGACTCGGCCTCTTTCAAAGTTTCCATCTATCTCGGCTACGGCTTCTTTTCTTTTTGTGGAAAGGATGACCCGACCATAACCATGGGCTTCACTGATGACTCCGTTGGTGGGATGAAGATAAGACTCAGCCAGACCGGTATATTGAAAGCCATCGGCACAGGTAATTTCTCCATATCCATGCGGATATAGTTTTTGATTTTGGCCAAAGGGACTAACTTCCCCCGTCCAATTACACCTAAAACCAGAATCGTAGGCTATAAAATGGTTTAGGGAAACATTTTGATTGCTTCTTTCATACTGCGGGGCAGAGGGAAGATCTTCTGGGCCATTGGTGGTGCCTTCCGAGTCATTTTCGCTCTCTATTGCATCATCCTGAAAAACTTCCACGAAGTTTCCAAAACGGTCGCTGACCCCCATAAGTTCAAAAGCCTCAAAGCTTCCATTCAGCCAGCCATCCAAAACCAGACCCTTGGTGAATATGCGGGCATCTCCCAAAGGCTCCCCATCCACAAAAGAAAACTCAGAAGTATTGCCAAATCCATCTCTTAAAATAGAAATTCCATCCGGGACACCGCTTTTAAATTCGGCTTCGATGACAATCCCATTAGGAAAGAGAATTTTACCTTCCCCATGCGGGCGGCCATTATGCACGGCCCCTTGGTACACAGACCCATCCGGGGCGGTAAAACTGCCTGTTCCCTGGGGAATCCCGTTATGGATTTCCCCGGTGTAGACATTGCCTTTGTGGAGTCGTAAAACCCCATGTCCCTCTGGGCGACCTAAAGCCCAGTCCCCAAAATAGGAAGTCCCGTTAGGATTTTTTAGCCAGCCTCGGCCATGAGGCAATTTTCCTACAAGATCCCCGCGATACTCTGATCCATTGGGGAGTTTGACAAATCTTCGCCTGACGGAATCATTGGAGTTAGTGGGAGATCGTGGATTAGGGGTCAGAGCTTGGGCCGTGGCCATCACCGGAGTCGTACTGGCATGGGCTGCTGGGATCAAAAAATTACTGATGGCACTCTGGGTTCTTCTGAAAAAGCCGGGGCTGGGACTAGCTGAGGAGTTTAGTGCTGAGGAAATGATCCTATCTTTTTGGGTTGGACTCAGATCCTCAGGCAATTGAATTGGGGGATGCCAGGGGTCTTTGCCATCTTTTCGATCAAGGACGGATTCAAAGACCTCGGCAATCTGTAAGAGTGCTAAAGCCTTGGCGTTTTTGTCTGCAATCTGTTTTGTATCTGACAGCATGTTTTCAAAAACTTCATACCCGGGCTCATTTTGAACCTTAAGCACCTGAACCAAGTCGTTTAAAAGAGTATTTAGTCCGACTGCATTGGATGAAAAATCCTGGGATTGAAGCTTTTTAAGCAAAAGCAGGGCGGCCTGCTGATTTATTTGAGGTAGGACTTCTTCTTTTGCTACCGCCGCATTTTGCTTAAGCTTTTGACCGATAGCCAAAAGCTTAAAATCCATCTGAAACAGAATACGGGGAATTTCTTCTGTTTTAAGATGAGAATCTCCCAATTCAAGTAACAGGGTGTTTAGAGCACTAAAATCCTCATCCTGAACTCCTGACAGGCCCGATGCAATTTCCAAAGCCTTTTCTGAGATGGCTTTTTTTAGGCTTAAAGAAGCCGTGGGGAAAAGGTTTTGATTGCCAAAATTAAGAATGATTGGCAAGGCTTCAAAAAGCCTCCTTAAACCAAGAACCTGTTCTGAAGTACGGGTAAATGTCTGGCTTAAGGGGGCAGAATTGGCTACAGATTCAACAGCCG
>DITF01000305.1 GCA_002422125.1 bacterium UBP17_UBA6191 | reverse complement strand
GTTACAGAAAAGCAAGTGAGCAAGCCAAAGGTAGCAACAAATCAATCTGTCACGAGCCCCAAAAGAGACAAGATTCCCCAACCAATCTTAAATCAGGTTCATTTTAGAGATAAGGGCCAGTGTAGCTTCCAAAAGAATGGAAAGCGCTGCAATCATCGTAGGTATTTACACATTCATCACATTAAACCAGTCAGGGATGGTGGCAAAAATACAGTCGAGAATTTAACCACCCTTTGTTCGCTTCATCATACCTACCTGCATCATCGGGAGGAGATTGAAAGATCCTTGCTTCTCCTTACGCAGTTTAGGCGGGAGCAGGGGATCAAGAATTGAGTTCTGGAATTAAAATATTGGCATAACAATTTCTCGAGTATTGTTTGTATTGGGTCGCTAGGTGCGAAATGTGAGGTTAAAACACCCTTGGGGCAGTTGATTTTTCACGCCAATCAGGAAAACTCGCTCATTTCGGGCCAAATTCCAGGAAATTTATTCCCAAGACACAGAACCAAAATGATAATTTAAACAAACAACAACAAAAATATACAAAAATAATCAAATTATGTTAATATTCGCAGAGCCTGTTGCCGAAACTATCTAGGGAATCACGGCAAATCAGGAGGAAGTTGTGTTGGAATCACTTGTAGACAACCGTTATTTAAAGATAATGCAAAAGACTGCGGATGACGCGGCCTTTCGCCATAACCTTTTGACTAATAATCTGGCCAATGTGAATACACCTGGTTATAAAAGGGTAGACACTGCTGATTTTGGCAAAGCCTTAAAAGAAGCGGTCAACAAAGATTCTTTCAGAGCCAAGGTGTATGACCCTAGACACATAGATTTTGGCAGAAAACATCTTGATGAAGTCACTCCAGAAATGATTGTGCAGGAACAGACAAGGTTTCGCAATGATGGGTCCAGTGTGGATCTTGATCTTGAGTCGGCTGAAATGGCAAAAAATGGCATGCGCTATCAGATGGTCAGCCAGCGATTGCGTGGGTACTTCAGAAGTTATCGTGAACTGATGGATAGGGAATAAGGAGGGCTAATATGTTTCGTTCCATGAATATCAGCGCCTCTGGATTAACTGCTGAGCGCTTAAGAATGGATATTGTGTCCAACAATATCGCAAATGTTAATACCACCAAAACAGAATCTGGAACCTCCTATCGTAGACAAATGCCTGTTTTTCAAGCCATTTTTGATCAGGAAACTGAGGCCATAGAGAGAGCAAAGCGCGGGGAGCAGTTTAATGGAAACGGGGTTAGAGTCACTGAGATTTTAGAAGACTCTTCTGACTTGAAGATGGTTTATGACCCTGAACATCCTCATGCCGACGATAAAGGGTATGTTCACATGCCCAATGTGAATATTGTCAAAGAAATGGTGGATATGATTACGGCATCCAGAGCTTATGAAGCCAATGTGACCGCCATGAACACATCCAAGCAGTTTTTTAGTACAGCCTTACAAATCGGCCAAGGGTAGGAGTTAGATCATGCAAATCGATTTTTTTAAAATGAATGAGACCATGATTAATTCCATGGAACAAAAGCAGGTTCAGGTTCCTACTTCAATGACGGGTGCTTTGCAGAAATCCTTTGGGGATTACCTCAAGGATAATATGCGGCATGTGAATGACTTACAGCTTGAAACCCGTCATCTCTCAGAGCAGTTTGCTATGGGTGAGCTTGAAAATGTACATGATCTCATGATTGCGTCTGAGAAGTCAGGATTGGCGTTAAAAACCGCTAATACAATGCGAAAAAAGGTACTTGAGATTTACAGAGAAGTTTCACAAACCAGACTATAATTCACGGATAGGGGCTAGGTGTGAATGATTTTTTAAGTAATTTAAGGGCGACTTGGGACAAGCTCTCACGAAACCAAAGACTTGCCACTGCAGGAGCCTTTTTTGGCGTACTCCTCGTGATTGCCATGCTGGCGGCATTTTACTCTCGTGAAGACTATGTGCCGCTGTTTGATTACATTCGTGATCGCCGTGAAGCTCTGGCCGTGGAGAGTAAACTTAAGGAATTGAACATACCGGCCCGCTCTTCCGATGGCGGGCATGTTGTTTTGGTACCCCGCTCTATGCGAGAGTCAGCCCACTTGGCTCTGGCCGAAGCAAATTCCCTCCCTGACGCAGTTTTGTCCTATCGTGAAATTTTGGATGATAACCAGTCCTTTGGGCTTACTGAAAAAGAACTGGATGTTAGAATTAATCGCTCCAGGGAAGGCTCTATTGCTAAAACCATCATGCTGTTTCGCAATATTTCCCATGCTCAGGTGCACATTGACAAGGCTAAAGATTCTCTTTTTGTTCAGGATCAGAAGGAAACCAGGGTTTCTGTACTCGTTACCCCGACTAATCCATTGGAGCCAATTCCAGCATCTCAGGTTCAAACAATCCTTAATTTAGTTGTAAATGCCATTAGCGGCTTAAAGAAGGAAAATGTTTTTATCACCGATGATAAGGGTGGAGATCTTTTAGGCATGGTCAAGGAGAAGGATAAAAAGCTAGATCAGTCTGAGTTGACCATCAGAAAGGAAAGAGAGCTTACTCGCAAGGCAGTATCGGCCTTATCTGAAATTTACGGGGAAAAAAATGTTAATGTCGCAGTGACTCTGGAATTGGATTTTGATTCGGTGGATGAGGAAAGTAAGGAACTGGCTCCACCTGTAGATGGAGAAGAGCAAGGGGTAAAGATTAGTGAGGAGCTAAGAGAAACAGAGTCGCATACCACCGATCCTAAAGCTGTGCCGGGAACC